>DASZJU010000491.1:0-1660 GCA_035947815.1 Reyranella sp. | reverse complement strand
GTCGACGTGCTGCGCTGGCAGCTCGAGCACGCCGACGTCGACAGCTACCTCGCCAAGATCTTCCAATTGCGCAACGCCATGGAGCCGACGGCGGCCGCGCTGGCGGCCACGGCGGCGACGGACACCGACCGCGCGGCGCTGCGCGCGGCGTGGCAAGCGATGGTGGCAGCCCAGGACAACGAGGCCTTCGTCAACGCCGACATCGCCTTCCACAAGCAGCTCTACATCGCCAGCCGCAACGAATTCTTCTGGCCGATCGCCCAGATGTTCGAGGTGACGTTGCGCGAAAGCTTCCGCCTGGCCGCCCTCGGCGACCATCGCCCGCGCGCCTTCGAGGAACACCGCGCGGTCATGGAAGCGATCGAAGCCGGCGACGCCGAACGCGCCCGCGAGGCGACCTGGGTTCTGCTCGGCAATGCGTCCGACGACCTGGTGCGGATCCGCGGCAAGGATCCATTCAGGAAAAGGTAGAGTCATTGGACCGCGGAGGAAAGTGCATGACTGCCAAAAAGAAAACCCCCGCCGAGCTGCGCAGCGCGCGCTGGTTCGCGCCTGACGATCTGCGCGCCTTCGGCCACCGCTCGCGCGCCATGCAGATGGGCTACGCGCCAGAGGACTGGGTTGGCCGGCCGGTGGTCGCCATCCTCAACACCTGGTCGGACGCCCAGCCGTGCCACATGCATTTCAAGAGCCGGGTCGAGGACGTCAAGCGCGGCATCCTGCAGGCGGGCGGCTTCCCGATGGAACTGCCGGCGCTGTCGCTGTCGGAAAGCTTTTTAAAGCCGACCACCATGCTGTACCGCAACCTTCTGGCGATGGACGCCGAGGAGCTGTTGCGCGGCCATCCCGTGGACGGTGTCGTGCTGATGGGCGGCTGCGACAAGACCACCCCGGCCCTGTTGCTGGGCGCGATCAGCGCCGGCCTGCCCGCGATCTACCTGCCGGCCGGGCCGATGCTGCGCGGCAACTGGAAGGGCAAGGTCTTGGGCTCCGGCTCCGACGCCTGGAAATACTGGGACGAACGGCGCGCCGGCAAGATCTCCGACTCCGACTGGGTCGATGTCGAGGCGGGCATCGCTAGAAGCTACGGCACCTGCATGACCATGGGGACAGCCGCCACCATGATGGCGATGGCCGAGACGCTGGGCATGACCCTGCCCGGCGCCTCGTCGATCCCGGCGGCCGACGCCAACCATATCCGCATGGCCTCCGAGACCGGGCGGCGCATCGTCGACATGGTGTGGGAGGACCTGGCGCCGAAGAAAATCCTGACCCGTGACGCGTTCCTGAACGCCATCACCGTAGCCATGGCGGTCGGCTGCTCGACCAACGCCATCATCCACCTGATCGCGATGGCTCGCCGCGCCGGACAGGATATCGGCTTGGACGATTTCGAGCGCGCCAGCCGCAAGGTGCCGGTGA
Organism: Reyranella sp.; assembly: GCA_035947815.1. Classification (GTDB taxonomy): domain Bacteria; phylum Pseudomonadota; class Alphaproteobacteria; order Reyranellales; family Reyranellaceae; genus Reyranella. The sequence goes on along the minus strand of DASZJU010000491.1, from coordinate 238 downwards.
TCGCCAACATCCGCCCGAGCGGCGACAAATACCTGATGGAGGATTTCTTCTATGCCGGCGGACTGCCGGCGCTGATGAGCGAGATTCGCGACCACCTGTACCTCGACGCCTTGACCGTCACCGGCAAGACCCTGGGCGAGAACATCGCGGGCGCCGAGACCTACAACGACGACGTGATCCGTCCGGTCAAGAACCCGATCTATGCCGAGGGCGCGCTGGCGGTGCTGCGCGGCAACCT
>DASZJU010000490.1:0-1668 GCA_035947815.1 Reyranella sp. | reverse complement strand
CGAGCCGCGGCGCAGCGCCATGGTGCCGTCGTCGACGACCGTGACGCCTTTCGAGGCGACCTGCTGCCCCATCAGTCCGGCAAAGGCGGACGTCTTCTTGCGGTTGAAGTCGCCTTCGAGGCCGTGGCCGATTGCCTCGTGCAGCATCACGCCGGGCCAGCCCGGGCCGAGCACGACGTCCATCTCGCCGGCCGGCGCCGGCACTGCTTCGAGATTGATCAACGCGCGCCGTATCGCGGCATCGACGGTGCCCTGCCAGGCGTCGGTAGCGATGAAACGCTCGTAACCCTCACGGCCGCCATTGCCGGCGCTGCCGCTTTCCTGGCGATCGCCGTCGCCGACCACGACCGCGACATTGACGCGCACCAGCGGCCGCACGTCGCGATAGGTCTCGCCGTCACCGCGCAAGATTTCCACCGCCTGCCAGGTCGCCGCCACGCTGGCCGAGACCTGGCGCACCCGCGGGTCCTTGGCGCGCGCATAGGCGTCGATGGTTTCCAGAAGCCGCGCCTTGACCTCGAAACCGGGGCTGCCGAGCGGGTTGTCCTCGCCGTAGAGCCTGACGTTGCTGCGCGGCGGCGGCGCCGCGTAGTGGCCGGAATAGCCGCCCTTGACCGCGCGCACGGCGTCGGCGGCCCGCTCGATCGCCGCCTCCGACAGGTCGGAGGCATGGGCATAGCCGACCGCCTCGTCCTTGACGGCGCGTAGCCCAAAACCTTGCGACGTGTCGTAGGTCGCCTGCTTCAGCCGGCCGTTGTCGAACGCCAAAACTTCGGACTGGCGGTATTCGAGGAAAAGCTCGCCGTCGTCGGCACCATCGAGGCCGCGGGAGAGGATTTTAGCCAGACGCGGCCGGTCGAGGCCGGCGCGATCGACGAGGGAAATGGGTCCAGTCATTGGAAATGCTCCAGCCGCTGAGCTGCGTTACCTGTTTTCTAGAAGTACAGATAGGCGATGCCAGCTTGTTTTGCAGCACCCCTTCACCCGGGGCGATTCGCCGTTATGTAGGACTCGAGGCGTATTATCGGAACTGACCCATGACAGAGAAGACCAAGCTGGCGAAGGCGTTCCTTAAACTTGCTGCAGACATGCAGAAAGTAGGCCTTCTCGACCAGGCGACGTTCGACAAAATCGCGATGCGGCATACGCGCCAGTCTGAGAGTTGATCCTCAATCCCGCTTCGGAATCCCGGCCTTCTCGATCACCGCGCCCCATTTGGCAATGTCGGCCTTCATCCGCGCCGTCATGTCGTCGGGCGTGCTCCAGCGCATGGCCATGCCCATCTGGCTGGATTTGCTCTGCACGTCGGGGCCGGGAATGACCGCTTTCATGGCGGCGTTGAGCGTGGCGATGACCGGCTTCGGCGTGCCGGCGGGAACCGACAGCCCGTTCCAGCTGGCGACGTCGTAGTCCTTGATGCCGCTCTCCATGACGGTCGGCACGTCGGGCAGATAGGCGGTGCGCTTGGCGCCGGTCGAGGCCAGCGCCACGATCTTGTTGTCGGCCAGGAGCCCGCTCAGCGCGGCATAGAATTCGAACGCGACATCGACGTCGCCGCGCAGCACCGCGCCGGCCATGTCGGGCGAGGCACGGAACGGCACGATCGCCGCCTTGATGCCGGCGGTGCTGGTGAACAGCTCGGCGGCGAGATTTTGCGTCGAGCCCGGA
>DASZJU010000489.1:0-5344 GCA_035947815.1 Reyranella sp. | reverse complement strand
AGCGTCGCGATTTGTCACTAGTCGATCCTCTAGAAAAGCACGGTAAGCCGCAGGGTCGTCGTCAGGGTCGGCGGCAGGTCCGGTGCCGCGCCCGGTGTCGGGATGAAGCTCACGGTCGGCTGCAGGAAGGTCGCGGCGTACAAGTGCGCCTGGTAGTAGGCCTGGAACATCAGCTCATAAGGCCGGGCGAACAGGACGGGGTTGAGCCGCGACAGCGCGGCGCCGAAGCCCATTGAATCCAGCGCACGGTCGCCGATGAGGCCGAAGCCGGTGAGGCCGGCGCCGTAGTACTGGTTGATCGGAGGGGTTTGGGCGTTGCTGGCGCCGAACTGGAAGAAGGTGGTGATCCCCGAACTCGGGACGCGCTCGTTCACGCCATGGGCAATGCGCTGGGAGCCGAACAGGTAGACGCCGCCGGCGCCATCCTGTGTGACGCCCGGCGCGGTGAGGATGCCGGTCTGGTGCCAGAGGCCGATGCCGAACTGCCCGGGGTGATTGCCCTCGCCGAGCGTCCAGTTGGTGCCGATCTCTCCGATGTTGAAGTAGTAGCCGTTGAACGTGGGCGGGACCATGCCGGTCTGGACGCGGAGGGCGTTGTTTCCGTCGTAGACCCCGAGGTTGAGGTAGAAGGACTTGGTCGGGGTGAAGTTGACGGTCACGCCGTTTCCCGAGTTGTAGTAGCCGGGCAGGGAGCCGATCAGCGTGCCGTTGGCGAAGACCGTCGAGTAGAGCAGGCCGCTGACTGCCGGAATGTTCTGGTTGCTGTCGGCGAAGGTGACGGGGCGCAGGACGTTGTTGAAGTCCGCGCCTGGATTGACGCGGCCAATGCGGATCTTCAGGACGTCCTTGATCATCTCCTGCTCATACCAGGCCTCGAAAAGTTCGGTGCGGTTGAAGGGCGGCGGGCCGACGGTGCCGTTGTAGCCCTGCACGCTGCCGGCCTCGCCGTTGGTGTTGCCGGCGTTGAGTTGCAGGAACTGGAAGCCGAACGAGGCGCCTTGCCAGCCGACGAGCTTGTCGGCGTCTATGCCGAGGCCGACGAAGAGCGCGCTGTTGTTAGTCCATCCGCCCGGCTGGGCACCGCCGGCGACCACGACGTTGGTGTCGGCGAGCCACAGCCCGCCCAAGGTCACGCCCCACTCGTCGCGCAGGCCGAGCGTGCGGCCCAGCCAGCCGGTGCCGGTCGAGAACGTCGTCGCGGCCGGATTGCCGCTGATCGCGGCGACCTGCTGCGGCGTGCTCGAAGGGCTCGCGGCACCAGGTGGGTTCTGCGCCACCGCCGGGCCGACTTCGGCGACAAGACACGCCCCGCAAAGCGCAAGGGATGCGATCCGAATATCCCAGAAACTCACGCGCGCCCGAAGACGTCCACGAGACTGGACGTGTACGCGTCTTCGAGCAGCCGACCCAACACCGGCGATCGCGCGAGGGCGGCAGGACTGCCTCCGCCATCGAAAAGAAGCACCAAACCCCATCGCCTTGCCCCACAGATGGTGCCCGACCCGCTGATCAGTATGCCCATTTTCCGCGGCGGCGCCTGCGTCCGCAGGTCAAGAAATGGTCAAGATTGGATTAAGCAGGTGTATAAAAGGAGACGATGCCGAAGTACGCGTTTGGCCCGTTTGTCCTCGATCCTGCCGAGCGCCGGCTGACGCGCGACGGCCGGCGGGTGGCCGTTCCCGCAAAGGCCTGGCAGATCCTGGTGATGCTGGCCGAGGCCGGCGGCCGACTGGTGCCGCACGAGGCGTTTCGGGCGAAGCTCTGGCCCAACGTCGTCGTGGAGGATCGTACGCTCACCGTCCACGTGTCGACCTTGCGCAAGGCGCTCGGCGCGGGTCCAGCCGAGGGGTATATCGAGACGGTCTCCCGCGCCGGCTATCGACTGGCCGTGCCGGTGCGTGTCCTGCCGGAGGCCGATGCGCCACCACAAGCCATCAGCGGGCCGCCGATGGCCGAGGCCAGGCCACTTGCGGTGCGGCCCTTCTCGACGCGCGACCTCGGCGAAGCCGACACCTACCTCGGGGTCGGCATTGCCGACGCGGTGAGCACGGCGCTGGGCGCGGTACCGGGCCTCACCGTATGGCCGGTCGGCGCCGTGGAGAATGTCGCCGACGCGCGCGATACCGTCGAGGCCTGTCGCACGCTCGGGGTCGCGCACCTGCTGGAGGGCGCGGTGCGGCGCAGCGCCGAACGACTGCAAATCTCGGCCCGCCTGATCGACGTGGCGAGCGGCCGCACCCAGTGGAGCGAGCGTTTCGAGCAGTCCCGGGCGGACGGTGTCGCGTTGCAGGACGCGATTGCCGAACGGGTCGCGACATCACTTCCGCGATTGTCGGCCGCCGACCATGGCCTGCACAGCTACCGCCCGAGAGCGGCGGAGGCCTATTTTCTGCAACTCGAGGCGCGGGCCCATCTCAAGCCTTTCACGCGGCTGCCGCTGATGAAGGCGCTCAGCCTGTTCGAACAGGCGCTGGTGCTCGATCCCGACTATGCCATGGCGCACGCCGGGCTCGCGTCGACCTACCTGCTCATGGCGTCGACCGCGATGTTGCGGCCACTGCAGGTCGATGAGGCGATGCCGATGGCGCGCCGAGCTGCCCAGCGGGCGATCGCCCTCGACGAGGGGCTGGCCGAGGCGTGGGCCGCACTTGGCCGCGTGAAGATGGAGTACGATTGGGACTGGGACGGCGCCGAGGCCGACCTGGCGCATGCGGTCGCCCTTAATTCCAGCTCGGTCGAAGCGCTCGGCACCTTCGGCCAGTTCCTGAGCGCGATGGGCCGCCACGACGAAGCGATCGAAGCCATGGCGCAGGCGCGGCGGCTCGATCCGCGCAACGTCGAGACGCTCCAGCATCTCGCAATCGTCTACTGGATGGCAGGCCAAGGCGACCGTGCGCTCGAGGCCGTGGACGATAGCTTGAAGGTGGCCCCAGGTTCTCCGCGGGCGCACTATGGGCGCATGATGATTCTCGACCAGCTCGGTCGCCGCGACGAGGCGATGGCCGAGCGTCTGACGACGCTCCGGGGGCTGAGCGTCGCCCAGGGCGTTGCCGAGCACGTGGAAGCGCTGGCGCGCGGCCAGGGCTGGCGAGAGGCGATGGATGTGTGGATCGCCTTGCTCGAGCGCACCAATCGTTGGGAGGGAGCGGCGATGCAATGGATGGCCGTCGGCGAGTCGTCACGGGCGCTCGATGCCCTCGAGCACTGCGTGAAGGCGCGCACCACCTACCTGTGCTTTACGGCGCAAAATCCGTACTTCCGTCCCCTCCACAACAATCCGCGCTTCCAGCGCATCCTGCAGGCGCTCAAGCTCGACGGACGCATCAGCTAGCGTAGCCTTGGAGATTCGACGATGAGAATGCGGTCACTGACGTTTGCGGCCATGGTCTGGCTGGGCATTTGCGGCGCGGCACAGGCGGCCGATCCGATCAAGATCGGTGCCGTGTTGCCGTTCTCCGGCGGCGTCGAGCTCTACGGCGCCCAGGCCAAGCTCGGCCTCGACCTTGCGGCGGCCGACATCAATGCTGCCGGCGGGATCCTGGGGCGACCCGTTGAAATCGTGTATCGCGACGACGGGACCCGTCCCAACATCGCCACCGAGGCGGCGCGCAAGATCGTGGAGGAGGACGGCGTCCTGGCCGTGGTCGGCCCCATCACCTCGCAGAATCTCGACGCCATCGTTCCCGTGCTGGCGGCCCACAAGACGCCGCTGCTCTATGCCACCAACTACGAAGGCGGCAAGTGCAACCGCTACATGTTCTCCTTCAATACGGTGCCCAACCAGGAGCTCGACTCTCTCCTGCCTTATATGACCAAAACGTTCGGCGCCGATTATTTCCTGCTGGGCGCCGATCGCGACTGGCCGCATCGCATGTTCGACGCCGCCGAGCCGCTGATTGCAAAGCTGGGCGGCAAGGTCGTCGCCAAGCAGTACACACTGGGCAACGAAAAGGATTTCACGCCGCTGATCAGCCGCGTCGCCGACAGCAAGGCGAAGGTGCTGCTGTATGCTCTGAAGGGCGACGGCATGCAGTTCATTCCACTCGCTGCGGAGCGCGGCGTCTTCAAGACCATGACCGTGGCCTTCCTCGGCCTGACGGAAGCCGACCTCAAGGCGTTCGGCGGCAAGGTCGACAATATCTATGCCGCGGTGCCGTTTGTCGTGGCGAGCCAGGATCCGAAGGCCAAGGCATTCGTGGCGCGGGCGCGCGCCAAGGCGGGGCCGGACATGGCGATCTCCAACTATGTCGAGACGCACTACAACACGCTGATTGCGGTGAAGGCCGCGCTGGAGAAGGCGGGCAAGGTCGACAAGGAGGCCCTGATCGACGCCCTCGAAGGATTGAAGTTCGACTCACCCGCCGGAACGGTGACCATGGGCAAGGATCACCACGCGACGCTCAACATGTTCCTGGCCAAGACGCAGGGCCCGAACCTGGTCGAGGTTCAGGCGCTCGGCGAGATCGCACCCCAATCGGGCTGCACACCCGGCGCGCTGGCGCGTTAGGAGCGTCCCGCGAACTCGGGCAGGCGATGGGCGGTCACGGCGGGCGCCGGGCCGTCGAAGCGCTCGATCTCGACCAGGCAGGTCTGGCCGATGCAGCCCTGACTCAACTTCGAGGCGCCGATGTCGAGCGTCAGCGCGTTGGGATTGCCGTGCTTTTCGAGCGGCCGGTTGGAGCCGGCATCCGCCGGGTCGAACCAGGCGCCGGTCGACAGGCGCACGACGCCGCGGCCGATGCGGTCTGACAGCCGCGCCGCGGCGAGGCAGGCGCCGCGATCGTTGAACACGCGCAAAAGATCACCGTCGGCAATGCCGCGCGCGGCCGCATCGTCGGGATGAATCGTGATCGGCTGGCGGCCCTTGATCTTGGTGGCGCGCGCATGCGGGCTGTGGTCGAGCTGGCTGTGCAGCTTGTCGGTCGGCTGGTCTGACAGCATGTGCAGCGGATAGCGTTCGGCCGTCTTCGATCCCAGCCATTCGATCGGCTCCAGCCACGTCGCGTGGCCGGGGCAGTCGTCGTAGCCGAACGAGGCGATCTTCTCGGAGAAGATTTCTATTTTGCCTGACGGCGTCCTGAGCGGGTGCGCCGCGGGATCGGCGCGGAAGTCCGCCAGCATCACCGGCGCGCGGTTCTCGCCCTGGGCCTCGGCGATGCCGGCCTGCCAGAAATCGTCGAACGGCGGGATGGTGACGCCGGCTTCGGCCGACTTCACGCGCGACAGCTCGTAGAGATGTTTTAGCCACGCCATGGTGTCGCGGCCTTCGCTATAGCCGTCGCCCGCGCCCATGCGCTTGGCAAGCTCGGAGAAGATAAAATAGTCGTCGCGCGCCTCGCCGATC
>DASZJU010000488.1:0-11228 GCA_035947815.1 Reyranella sp. | reverse complement strand
CGTGTCCTTGCGCGCGATCACGAAGTCGCCCATCAGCCGCGGCTGGCCCTCGATGCGGCCGAGCGACTCGTCGACGAAGTGATAGGGTCCGGCCTGACCGGCTGCGCGATCGCAATCGAGCCGCAGGCAATGCTCATGTCCAGCCGCGATATGGTCGCGCCGCTCCGCCACCGACAGATGCCGGCAGGTGCCCGGATAGAGGGGTCCGTCCTGCCCATGGAGCTGGCCGTGCGGCGCGTTGACCGAGGCCGCCAGCTCGCGCTCGATCGCGGCGCGGCTGCAGAAGCAGGGATAGACGAGGCCGCGCCGATCGAGCTTATCCAGCGCTTTGCCGTAGGTGGCAAAATGCTCGGACTGGCGGCGCACGTCGCCGTCCCAGTCGAAGCCCAGCCATTTCAGATCGGCGAGAATCGACGTCTCGTATTCACGCTTGCAGCGGCGGATATCGATGTCCTCGATCCGCACCAGGAAAGTGCCGCCGGCCTCGCGCGCGCGATGCCAGCCCGTCCAGGCCGAATAGGCGGAGCCGAGATGCAACTCGCCGGTCGGACTGGGGGCAAAACGCGTGACGACGCTTTGCGGGACGGGGCTCATCATCCGACGTTACAGCGGCCTCGCGCGGCGTGCTATGCCGGGCCCATCATGCCGACAAAAGCTCAAGTGGTTCTCGATGCCGCCAATCTCAAGAAAGCGATGCGGCATCTGGCAAAGGCCGATCCGGATTTCGCGCGCATCCTGAAGGAGGTGGGCCACCCGGAGCTGCGCGAAATGCCGACCGGATTCAGCGGCCTGATGCGCTCGATCGTGGGCCAGCAGGTTTCGGTCCATGCCGCGCGCAGCATCTGGCTGCGACTCGAGGCGGCGGCGCCGACCATGGAGCCGGCCGACTTCCTGGCGCTGTCCGACGAACAGCTGCGCGCCGTCGGCCTGTCGGGCGCCAAGATGCGCTATGGCCGCAGCCTCGCCGCCGACATCGTCGAGGGCCGCATCGATTTCGACGCCCTGCATGAACTCGACGACGCGGCGGCCGTCGCCATGCTGTGCCAGGCCAAGGGAATCGGACCGTGGACGGCCGAGATTTACCTGATGTTCGCCCATGGCCGCCCCGACATCATGCCCGGGCTCGATCTCGGCCTGGTCGTCGCGGCGCAGCACCTGAAGAAAATGCGCAAGCGACCCGACGCCAAGAGGCTGCTCAAGATCGCAGAGCAGTGGCGACCCTGGCGCAGTGCCGCCGCGCTGCTGCTCTGGCACTATCGCCGCAGCATGCCGGACTGGGGCCCCAAGCCCCTCAAAGCGGAGGCCAAAGCCAAATGACCCAGCTCGAAGGCCCCAGCTACGGCCCGCACAACAAGGGCAAGCCTGGCCACCTCGTCGTCCTGCTGCACGGCTATGGCGCCGACGGCAACGACCTGATCGGTCTCGCGCCGGTGCTGGCGCCGCTGATGCCCGACGTGGTGTTCCATGCGCCCAACGCTCCTCAACGTTGCGAGGGCAATCCCGTGGGCTATCAGTGGTTTCCCGTCTCCCGCCTCGACCCGGCGCTGGCGCTCGCCGGTGCGCGCAGCGCCGCGCCCCTGGTCGATGCCTTCCTCGACGAGAAGTTCGCCGAATATGGTCTCGACGAGAGCAAGACCTGCCTGATCGGCTTCTCGCAGGGCACGATGATGGCACTGCATGTCGGCCTGCGCCGCGCCAAGCCGCTCGCCGGCATCATCGGCTTCTCCGGCATGCTGGCGGGACCGGAGATATTGAAGGACGAGATCAGGTCGCGGCCGCCGATATTGCTGGCACATGGCGACAGCGACGAGATGCTGCCGCACGTGCTCAGTGAACGCGCCGCCGAGACGCTGCAACAGAACGGCATCAAGGTCGGTCTCCATATCGCCCAAGGCGTCGGCCACGGCATCAACGACACGGCGCTGTCGCACGCCGCGCGCTTCCTGCTCGAGGCCCTCAAGCTGCCGATGCCGCAACAGGCAGAGCGATGACCGACGGACTCTGCAAACCGGGCTTCGAGCGTGTGGCCGAGGCCTTCGACAAGAACTTCGACAGCAAGGGCGAGGTCGGCGCCTCCGTCTGCCTGACGGTCGGCGGCCAGACCGTCGTCGATCTGTGGGGCGGGATCGCCAATCCGAAGACGCAGGCGCCGTGGACCCGGGACACGGTCAGCATCGTGTTCTCCTGCACCAAGGGCGCGACCGCGCTCTGCGCCCACGTGCTGGCGAGCCGCGGCAAGCTCGACCTCGACGCGCCGGTCATCGAGCTGTGGCCCGAGTTCGGCCAGCATGGCAAGGAGCGCGTGACCACCCGCATGATGCTGGATCACTCCTCGGCGGTGCCGGCGTTGCGCGCGCCGGTGAAAGACAGCGGACCCTTTGAATGGGACTACATGACCGCGCGCCTGGCCGACGAGGTGCCGTTCTGGCAGCCCGGCACGCGCAACGGCTATCACGGCTTCACCTTCGGCTGGACCGTGGGCGAGATGGTGCGGCGCGCCAGCGGCAAGTCGCTCGGTACGTTCTTCCGTGAAGAGGTGGCCAAGCCGTTGGGACTCGATTTCTGGATCGGCCTGCCCGAGGAGATCGAGCCGCAGGTCGCGCCGATCACGCCCTATGTCTACAAGGCCGCCGATGCGGTGACGCCCTTCATGCGCGATCTCGGCACCGACAAGCAGTCGATCGCCTCGCTGTTCTTCTTCAACGTCGGCGCCTGGCGCACCAAGGGCGCCAACGCCCGCGAATCGCATGCCGCCGAGATCGGCGCCGCCAACGGCATCACCAATGCACGCGGCCTGGCCGGCCTGTACGCGCCGCTGGCGAATGGCGGGGCCACGCTGGTCGATGGCAAGACGCTGGCGCGCATGGGCGAGGTCTCGATGGCCACGCACGACGACGCCACCCTGCGCATCCCCACCCGCTTCGCGCTGGGTTTCATGAAGTCGATGGACAATCGCCAGCGCAGCGTGGCGGCCAAGCTGTGGGGTGAGGATTGTGACAGCGTGATCCTGGGCTCCCCTGCGTTCGGCCATGTCGGCGCGGGCGGCTCGTTGGGCTTCGCCGATCCCGCTGCCGGCCTTTCTTTCGGCTACACCATGAACCGCATGGGGCCGGGCCTGCTGATGAACGAGCGCGGCCAGGCCTTGGTCGACGCGGCCTACCTGTCGCTCGGCTACAGGAACAAGGACGGCGGGGTGTGGGTGAAGTGATCGTAGGGCACGCGCTGACGGCAACACACGTCCTGTCATCCCGAGCGCAGCGAGGGACCTTTACTGCGGCCTTAAGGGTCCCTCGCTTCAGCGCGGATCAGATCCGCGCGACTCGGGATGACAGCGCCTTTTTGTCTGCGATGCCTGTCTGATGCTGCCCGTCTTCCGACCACTCGCCGACCGCGCCGTGCTGACCGTGTGGTCCGGCCTCTGCACCTCGACGATCGGCGAGGATCTGTTCCGCGTCGCCAGCGTGTGGCTGGCGGTCGAGGTCGCCGGCAACATGGCGGGCCTCGTCACCGGCGTGCAGTACGTCGCCATGCTGGTGGCCGGCCTGTTCGGCGGCGTGCTGTTCGACCGCTGGCGGCCCGACCGGGCGATGATCGGCTCGCGCGCCTGGAGTGCCGCCTTCGCCGTGCTGCCGGTCGTCGGTTTCTATTTTTCGGGCCTGTCGATCACGCTGCTGATCATCTCCTCGGTGGGCCTGGCGTCGCTCCGCATGGTGTTCTCGCCGGCGCTGCAATCCACCATCCCGACCTTGGTGCGCGACCGCGGCGCCCAGCAGGCGATCAACGGCTTATTCGACGCCACCTACCGCATCGCCCGCCTGGTCGGGCCTATGGTAGCGGCACTGCTGCATCTCTTCATGCCGGTGATCCACTTCCTCACCGTGACGGCGCTGGGCTTCATCGTCTCGGGCCTGGCCTTGCACGCCGCGCGCGACCGGCTGATCGGCGGCCAGAGCGATCCGGTGCGCATGCGTCCCGGCTGGCGCGGCGCCTGGGAGGCGCTCACCGCCGGCTTCCGGCTGATGCTGAGCGAACCCGCCATGGGCGCCATCCTGATCGTCAATGCGATCCTGAACGGTCCCTGGATGGTGGCGCTCAGCCTGGCCATCGCGCTGATCGTCACCGAATACCGACCGACCTTCCTGGGCTTTGGCGACTTGGCCGCCTACGCCCTCGTCATGGGCGCCTATGGCGTGGGCGACGTCACCGGCAACATCATCGCCGGCAGCGTGCGCTTCAGGCGTCCGATGTCGACCATGTTCGTGGGCTACGTCGTCATGGGTTCGGGCTTTTCCTGGCTCGCCCTCTCGGTCTGGATCCTGCCATCCGACGCGCTCCTGCCGGCAATGATGCTGGGCGGGCTGCTGGCAGGCCTCGGTGGACCGTTCTTCTTCGTGCCGATGATCACCCGCATGCAGACCGTGTTCCACGGCCACGACATCGCCCGCGTCTTTCGCCTGCGCCTGGTGGTGATGGCAGCCGGCATGCTGGTGGCCAGCCTGCTTGCCACTTGGTGCTTCGAGCTAATAGGGGCGGTGGCCACGCAACTCGGCTGCGGGCTCCTGATCCTGGCGACCGGCGTCGCGGGCTATCTCCTTTGCCGGCGCATCGAGAACCGCCAAGCTGGCGGACAAGCCGCACCCTCGCCCGCCCCGGCGGATTGAAAAGAGGCCTTGCGGGGAACAGTGTGTATTGATAGCGTCCGATAGCTACACAGCGTTACCGTTAACTCCCGAACGCAGGAGCGCGCCATGGCCAAGGCCTTCCCGACCGACAATCCCTTCCTGCGCGGCTACTACGGCCCGGTGAACACCGAGGCCGATGCGGGCCATCTGCAGATCACCGGCGAGATGCCGAAGGAGCTTTGCGGCACGCTCTACCGCAACGGCCCCAATCCGCAATTCGCGCCGCGCGGGCCGTACCACTGGTTCGGCGGCGACGGCATGATCCACGCCTTCCACGTCGAGAACGGCAACGTCTCCTACAAGAACCGCTGGGTGCGCACGCCCAAATGGGAGATCGAGAACAAGGAGGGCGAAGGCCTCTCCGGCACCTTCGGCAACCCGCGCTACACCGACCCCAGGGTGATGGCGCTCAACTCGACCATCGCCAACACCAACATCGTCTGGCACGGCGGCAAGCTTCTGGCGCTCGAGGAAGCGCATGCGCCGTTCGCGCTCGATCCGGCGAGCCTGATGCCGAAAGGCTACGAGACTTTTAGCGACAAGCTCTGCGGGCCCTTCACCGCCCATCCCAAGATCGATCCGAAGACCGGCGAGATGGTGTTCTTCGGCTACTCGGCCAAGGGCCGCTTCACCAAGGAGGTGAGCCTCCAGACCGTCACGGCCGACGGCAAGGTGACGCGCGCCGAGATCCTGGAAGGCCCCTTCCCCAGCATGGTCCACGACTTCGCCGTCACCAAGAACTGGATCGTGGTGCCGATCTTCCCGCTCACCAGCTCGATGGAGCGCGCCATGGGCGGCAAGCCGCCTTTCGCCTGGGAGCCCGACAAGGGCACGCACATCGCCTTCATCCCGAGGAACGGCAGTGTCGCCGACGCCAAGTGGGTGACGGCGCCGGCCTGCTACGTGTTCCATCCGATGAACCATTTCGAGACCGAGGATGGCAAGGTCGTGATCGACGTCATGAAGTACGACGTGGCGCCCCTGTTCCCCCTGCCCGACGGCTCGCCCTCGACCAAGGAGATGCCGGCGGCGCGGCTGTTCCGCTGGACCTTCGACCTCACGGGCAAGGCCAACACCTTCCAGGAGGCGCAGCTCGACGATCGCGCCGGCGAGTTCCCGCGCTTCGACGAGCGCTTTTGCATGAGCGACTACCGCCACGGCTGGATCGTCTCGGGCAACATCACCGAGGCGGGCGTGCAGCGCAGCGAGGGCATCACGCACTACGACCTGGTGGCTGGCCGCAATGCCACCTGGAACGCCGGCGCCGACGATCGCTTTGGCGAGCCGGTGTTCGTGCCGCGCAGCGCGGATGCCGCCGAGGGCGATGGCTGGGTGCTGAGCGTGATCTACCGCTCCGACGAAGGCCGCAGCGACCTCGCGGTGTTCGAGGCGACCGACATCGCCCGCGGCCCGCTGGCGCTCGCCCATCTCACCAGCAAGGTGCCGGCGGGGTTCCACGGCAACTGGCGACCGGGTCCGCTATAGGCTAGGGACGCGGACATGATCGTCGTCCATCACCTCAACAACTCGCGCTCACAGCGCATCCTCTGGATGCTGGAGGAGCTCGGCCTCGACTACGAGATCAAGCTCTACCAGCGCGAGCCCTCGATGCAGGCGCCGGCGTCGCTGCGCGCCGTGCATCCGCTCGGCAAGTCGCCGGTCATCACCGACGGCGACAAGACGCTCGCCGAGTCGGGCGCCATCCTCGAATACCTGGTCGAGACCTACGGCAACGGTCGGCTCGCGCCGCGGCCCGGCACGCCCGAGCGGCTGCGCTATACCTACTTCCTGCATTACGCCGAGGGCTCGCTGATGCCGCTTCTGTTCCTGAAGCTGGTCTTCAACCGCCTGCCCAAGCGCGTGCCTTTGCTGATGAGGCCGGTCGCGCGCCTGATCTCGGCCGGCGCCGACAAGACGCTGCTCGGCCCGCAGATCTCCAACCACTTCGCCTTCCTCGAAGGCGAGCTTGCGAGCCGCGACTGGTTCGCCGGCGCCGACTTCTCCGCCGCCGACATCCAGATGAGCTTCCCCATCGAGGCCGCCGCCGCGCGCGCCGGTCTCGACCGGCGGCTGCCGCGACTAAAAGCCTTCGTCGAAGCGATCCAGGCGCGGCCGGCCTACAAGCGCGCGCTGGAAAAAGGCGGCCCCTATTCGATGCTGAAATAGACGACGACCGCGGCGCGTCGTGCTAGGTCCGATCGAATTCTGCGAATAGGCCTTCCAAGGAGCGAAACCCAATGGCCCTTCCGGCTCTGCTGCGCGACAGCCTCTCGATTCCGGTGGTCGGCGCGCCGCTGTTCATCGTCTCCAATCCCGATCTGGTGATCGAGCAGTGCAAGGCGGGCATCGTCGGCGCCTTCCCGGCGCTGAACGCGCGCCCCAAGGAAATGCTCGAGACCTGGCTGCAGCGCATCACCACGGAGCTGCGCGAGTACAAGCAGAAATACCCGGATCGCAAGGTGGCGCCGTTCGCGGTCAACCAGATCGTGCACAGTTCCAACGACCGCCTGCAGCACGACGTCGACCTCTGCGAGAAATACAAGGTGCCGATCCAGATCACCTCGCTGCGCGCGCCCGACGACGTGGTGAAGTCGGCCAGGCGTTACGGCTGCCTGGTGTTCCATGACGTGACCAACATCACTCATGCCAAGCGCGCGCTGCAGGCCGGCGTCGATGGCCTGATCCTGGTTTGCGCCGGCGCCGGCGGCCACGCCGGACGGCTGTCGCCCTTCGCGCTCGTCCCGGAAGTGCGCCAGTTCTACGACGGCTGCCTGCTGCTCTCCGGCGCCATCGCCAATGGCGCATCGGTGCTGGCGGCGCAGGCGGTCGGCGCCGACCTCGCCTATATCGGCACGCGCTTCACCGCCAGCCAGGAAGCCAATGCGACCGACGACAACAAGCAGTGCATCATCGATTCGACCGGCGAGGAGATCGTCTACACCAACCTCTTCACCGGCGTGCACGGCAATTACCTGAAGCGCAGCGTGGCCGCCGCCGGCCTCGATCCCGACGACCTGCCCGAAGCCGACAAGAGCAAGATGAATTTCGCCTCGGGCGGTAATTCCAAGGCCAAGGCGTGGCGCGACATCTGGGGCGCGGGCCAGGGCGTCGGCCAGATCTTCGACGCCCCGCCCGCCGCCGAGATCGTGGCCCGCCTCAAGGCCGAGTACGAGGCGGCGCGCGCCGCGCTGTTCGCCGGAGAGACCGTGCCGACCAGTCTCAAGCAGGCGGCTGAATAGCCACATGCTGCGCAGCCTTTATGACTGGGTGATCCGCCTCGCAGGCCACCCGCGCGCGATTCCCATACTGGGCGTCGTTTCCTTCCTCGAAAGCTCGTTCTTTCCGATCCCGCCCGACGTCATGCTGATACCGATGGTGCTGGCCAACCGCGACAAGGCCTTCCGCATCGCGCTGGTCTGCACCGTCTGCTCGGTGCTGGGCGGGCTTTTGGGCTACGCCATCGGCTATTACTTCTTCGAGACGATCGGCGAATGGGTCGTCAAGACCTATGGGCTGCAGTCGGGACTGGCGGCGTTCCGCGCCGGCTTCGCCGAGTACGGCATCTGGATCATCCTGATCAAGGGCCTGACGCCCATTCCTTACAAGCTGGTGACGATCGCGTCGGGGGCGGCGCATTTCGACCTCTTCACATTCGTGTGGGCGTCGATTGTGACGCGTGGCGTGCGTTTCTTCGTCGTGGCAGCGTTGCTGTGGAAATTCGGCGAGCCGATCCGCGCCTTCATCGAGAAGCGGCTGACGCTCGTGACCTGGTTGTTCCTGATCGCGCTGGTCGGCGGCTTCATCGTCTTGCGCTATCTTTTCTGAGTGATGCCCGTGGTTATGTCAGTGGCCCTGTCCCGACGCCTGCCCTTGCCCAGCCAGCTCGGCCTGCTCGCCGCGCTGGGCAGCGGCGCATTACTGGGCGGTGCCTATTACTTCCAGTACGTCGTCGGCCTGCCGCCGTGCGATCTGTGCTACCTGCAGCGCTGGCCGCACATGGTCGCCATCGCGGCGGGGCTCGCCGCACTCGCTGCCTTCGCCTGGCCGCGGCTTGCCCTGGTGCTGGTGCTGACCGCGATCACGGCGCTGCTCGTCACGGCGGCGATCGGCGTCTTCCATGTCGGCGTTGAGTATCACTGGTGGGAGGGACCGCAGGCCTGCTCCGGCAACGTGCCGAAGGGCCTCTCGCCCGAGCAGCTCAAGAAGTACCTGTTTGGCGCCAAGATGGTGCGCTGCGACCAGGCGGCATGGGAGATGTGGGGCATCTCGATGGCCGGCTGGAACGCCATCGCCTCGGCGGGCCTCGCGTTCGTGCTGTCCTCCGGCGTCGCCCGCTGGGTGGGGTCGCGGCCATGAAGACGGGCGAGGTCCGCAATCCCGGCGATCCCGAGGCCCGCGCGCTGATCGAGCGCACCATCCGCGTCGACCAGGCGGGCGAATTCGGCGCCGTGCGCATCTACCAGGGCCAGCTCGCCGCCCTGCGCTGGACCGGCCGGGCCAACGGTGAGGCCGGCCGCAAGATCGCCGTCATGGCGCGCGCCGAGCGCGAGCACAACAAGGAGTTCGATCGCCTGCTGGCCGAGCGCCGGATCCGGCCCACCGTGCTGTCGCCGCTGTGGAACGTAGCAGGCTTCGCACTGGGCGCGGCGACCGCGCTGATGGGCGACAAGGCGGCGATGGCCTGCACGGTGGCGATCGAGGAGACGATCGACGAGCACTATGCCGGCCAGGCGGCGTCGCTGGGCGACGACGAGGCCGAGCTGCGCGGCACCATCGAGAAGTTCCGTGCCGAGGAGATCGAGCACAAGGACACCGCACTCGCCGCCGGCGCCGAGCAGGCGCCGGCCTACGAGGCGCTCACCGCCGCCATCAAGGCGGGCTCGCGGCTGGCGATCTGGCTGTCGACACGGATCTGAGCAAGAGCGAGCGCCCAGAGCGCGCGAGGCTCAGTTCTGATCCAGCTCGCTGTCCCAATACAGAAAGTCGCGCCAGCTCTCGTGCAGGTAGCCGGGCGGGAAGGCGCGGCCGTTTTCCTGCAGCTCCTGCGTCGTCGGCTCGATCGGTGCGCGCTGCACGTGCATGCCGATCTCGCGCAGCAGCCGGTTGCCCTTCAGGAGGTTGCAGGGGCTGCAGGCGGTCACGACGTTGAACCAGGCGGTGCGGCCGCCGCGCGACTTCGGCACCACGTGGTCGAAAGTGAGCTCGTTGGTGGCGAAGTTGCCGCCGCAATACTGGCAGTGAAAACGGTCGCGCAGGAAGACGTTGAATCGCGTGAAGGCCGGCCGCCGTGCCGCCGGCACGTACTCCTTGAGCGCGATGACGCTGGGCAGCCGCATCTCGAAGGAGGGGCTGTGGATCTTGCGATCGTACTCGGAGATGACGCTGACCCTGTCGAGGAACACAGCTTTTACCGTGTCCTGCCAGGACCAGATCGACAGCGGAAAATAGGACAGCGGCCGAAAGTCGGCGTTGAGGACCAGCGCGTGGCAAGACTCAAGGCCCGGCGCCACGGCTAGCCTCGCGGCCGTTGAGTGGGACTACTCGGGAAGTCGATGCGGTCGAGGGTCCGGTCGAACATGGCGCGCATTGTGGCAAAGTTTTCTGGAAACACAATATGTCGGTCCGGGGTTCATCGACATGCCACCGAACGATAATATGATCGTCGCAGGAGGAACCTTCATCGTGGACACCGTCGCCGCCAACCGCCCCCAATCCGCCACAAACTTTCCGCTACCCCAGGCCGATCTCGACTCGCTGGGCTTTCGCCGGCAGCAGATCGACCGGCTGGTCGCGCTGATCGAGCGGCATATCGCCGAGGGCCGCTATCCCGGCTGCCAGATCGCGCTCGCCCGCCATGGCAAGCTCGCGCTGTTCGAGAGCTTCGGCAATGCGGTCACCGAGCCGAAACCGCGCGCGGCAGCGGCCGACACGCTGTGGCTGCTCTATTCCAACACCAAAGTGGTGACCGCCGTCGCGCTGTGGGCGCTGGCCGAGCGCGGCCTCTTCTCCTTCTCCGACCGGATCGCCGATCACGTTCCGGAATTCCGCAAGAACGCCAAGGGCAACATCACGGTCCTGCAGACCATCACCCACCAGGCGGGCTTCCCCAGCGCTGTCGTCGACAAGGACGCCTGGGCCGATCACAAGCGGCTGCGCGACGTGGTCTGCGACTTCCCGCTCGAATGGTCGCCCGGCTCGAAGGTGCACTATCACGGCCTCACCGCCCACTGGACCCTGGGCGTGCTGATCGAAGCCGTCACCGGCAAGGATTTCCGCGATGTCATCCGCGAGACCGTGGCCGAACCGCTGGGGCTCGGCCACGAACTCTATGTCGGCCTGCCCGAGGCGGAGTTCGGCCGCGCCGCCGACATGCACGAGCCCATATCTACTGACACGGGGCCGAACGGCCACGGCATGCGCCGCGATGCCGACGCCAATTCGACGGAGTGGCGCAAGGGCGGTGCGCCGGGCGGCGCGGGCTACGGCACGGCGCGCGCCATGGCGGCGCTCTACCAGATGATGCTGCTCGGCGGCGAGCTCAACGGC
>DASZJU010000487.1:0-20130 GCA_035947815.1 Reyranella sp. | reverse complement strand
TCTGCGGCTGCGGCGGCGATTCGTAGGCCGTCAGCACGAGTTCCTTGCCGTCCTTCTGGCGCACGCCCTTGGGGCCCATCGTCCAGCCGGCCTCGTCGAGCAGCTTCGCGGCAAGCGCGGGGTCATAGGTGAGCTTGGCCGAGAGATCGACATAGCCCTGTGCCGTCGAGGCGATGATCGACTTGGCCAGCGGGTAGTTGGCAGAAAACAGCGTGGTCACGATCTCCTGGGCATTGGTCGCATGCAGCAGCGCCTGGCGCACGCGGAGGTCGGCAACCAGCGGGCTGTCGGGACGGAACACCACGCTGTTGTTCACGCCGCGAGTCGGCGGCGCATAGATCACGAAGTTCTTCGCCTGGACCTGCTTCTCGTCATAGGCCTGCACCTGGCGGATGACCTGGGCCTGGCCCGCCAGCAGCGCACCGATGCGCACACTATCCTCCGGCGTCACGACATACTTTATGCCATCGAGGTTGGCCGGGCCCTGCTGCGCCAGCTTGGCCGGTCCCCACTTGTAGTCCTTGCGCGCCGTGAGCACGAGCTCGCGGCCGAGCACTTCGCTCGCCACCACGAACGGCCCCGAGCCGATGATCTTGGTGGCGTCGCCCAGCGCCTCGTCGGGCAGCGCCAGCGTCTTCAACGACACCAGGCCGGAGCCGATGACCGACGTGCCCTGCAGGAACCCAACCGACGGCCTGGAGAAAGTGAACTTCACGGTCAGCGGATCAATCACCTCGCTGGCCTTGTAGTTCGTGATCACTTCCGAGACGGGATGCTTCAGCGCTTTGTCACCCAGCCCGTAGACGTCGAAGTTCTTGGCCACCGCCGCCGCGTCGAGCGGCGTGCCGTCGGAGAAGGTCACGCCCGGTCGGATCTTGAAGGTGTATTCGGTGGCGTCGGCATTCACCGTCCAGCTCTCGGCGATCCACGGCTCGATCTCGAGCGTCTTTGGATTCTGGTAGGTCAGCTTGTCGGTGATCTGGTTCAGCACGCCGCCGTTGGGATAGAAGCCGCCCGCCGGGGGATACAGGTTGGTGTGGGATTGCTGCTCCAGGTAGATCAGCGTTCCGCCCTTGGTCACCGGGCCATCGGCCTGCGCCATCGCCGCGCCGTCGAACAACTGCAGGGAAGCCAGCGCGGCGATCGCGCCGGCGGCAAGTCCGAAAAATCTGACCAAGAACACGACTGCTCCTTTCACAATCGGCGCGCCGCCGACGTCACACCCAGGCGATATGCAGAATCTGGGCCGAACCCGGCGACGAGATAGGATGCGCCACCGATGCGGTCAAAGGCAGCGATTTCTCGCGATCCCCCATGCGCAAAGGAGGTTCATCTCCTCCCGGCCGTAAATCGACCAGCTACTTTCTTGGGCCGATTAGCGCGAGAACACAACGTCCTTGAGGTCGGCGCGAACTTCCCAGTGATGGCGTTCGAGCTCCGGATCGAGATGTTCTTCGGCCGGCAAACCGAGACAGAGATAGGCGACGAGGCTCCACGACTTCGGGACGTCGAGCACGCGCGTGACCGCCCTGGGATCGAGAATCGAGACCCAGCCCATGCCGATGCCGTCGGCGCGTGCGGCGAGCCACAGCGTCTGGATCGCGCCGACCACCGAATAGTGCAGGGTTTCCGGCATGGTCTGCTGGCCGAGCCCGCTGCCGGTATGGGTGCCGTCGTCGGAGAACACCGCGAGATGCACCGGCGCTTCCTTGAGGCCTTCGAGCTTCAGCCCGGCATAGATCGCGTGTTTCTCGCCGCTGTAGCCCGCCAGCGCCCGCTCGTTGGCGTCGGTGAAGCTTTTCACGACCGCCAGCCGTCGCTCGGCCGAATCGACGTGGATGAAGCGCCACGGCTGGCTCAATCCCACCGACGGCGCATGAGTCGCGAGTTCGAGCAGGGCATCGATTCGCGCGCGCGCGATCGGATCGCGGCGAAAGCGCCGCACGTCGCGTCGCCACAACACGAGATCGCGGAACTGCGCGCGGAACACGGTATCGAATGTCGGACTCATGGCTGTCGCCTGTCGATGAAATGGAAGAACGTGCCGCTCACCGAGCCGCGCCGCCCGCCGCCTTCCGCCACCGGGGCGCCGGTCGCGTCGCGGCACTCCACCAGCGGTTCGTCGTCGTTCGAAAGCGCGCTGGCATAATGGAATTCGTGGCCCAGGATCTCCGTGCCCGCCGCGCCCAGCGGGCACGAGACTTTCAGGCGGGCGCGGCGATAACCGAGATGCATACTGCGCTGGGCGAACGACGTCTCGAGCCGCAACAAGCCCGTCATCGCATGACGCCGGCCCTCCGCATCTTCGATCCCCTGCCCCAGCACCATGTAGCCACCGCACTCGCCATGAATGGGAACGGCGCGGCCGGCCAGCGCGCGCAGCCCTTGGTGAAAACGATGCGCCGCCGCCAATGTTCCAGCGTGCAGCTCGGGATAGCCGCCGGGCAACCATACCGCATCGGCACGCGGATCGGGTGCCTGGTCGGCCAGCGGCGAGAAAGCCAGTATCTCCGCGCCGGCCAAGCGCCAGCGATCGAGCAGATGCGGATAGATGAAGGAAAAAGCGCGATCCTGGGCGAGCGCGATGCGCTGGCCGGGCGGATCGAAGCGCGCCGCCGTGCTGTCAGCGAAGCCGGTGGCCCGCGCACTGTGGTGGACGGCATCGAGGTCGATCGAGGCTTCGATCATGTCGGCGAGCGCCTCGAGGCGCTGCTCGATATCGGCCGTCTCGCTTGCCTGGACGAGCCCGAGATGGCGCTCCGGCAGGATGAGATGCTCGTCCTGGATGATCGCGCCGAACAACGGAATGCCGGCGCGCCTGAAGGCCGGCGCGATCAACGCGGCGTGCCGCGGACTGGCCACGCGGTTCAGGATCACGCCGGCGATCGAGACGTCGTCGCGGTAGCGCGCGCAACCGACGGCGATGGCCGCCGCTGTCTCGGTTTGCCCGGCAACGTCGAGCACCAGCACGACCGGCCAGCCGAGCAGCGCCGCCAGGTCCGCCGTCGAGCCGCGGGCGGTCTGGCCGGGCTCGGCCACGCCATCGAACAGGCCCATGACGCCCTCGACGATCGCGATGTCGGCCGCTGCCGCATGGCGGCTCACCAGATCGGCAATCGTGCCCGCCGCCATCGCCCAGGTATCGAGATTGAAACTCGGCCGGCCGGCGGCCACGCCATGGAACGCCGGATCGATATAGTCCGGTCCACACTTGAAAGGCTGCACGCGAACGCCGCTGCGGGCGAGCGCGCGCAGCAGGCCCACCGTCACCGTGGTCTTGCCGGCGCCCGAATGCGCCGCCGCCACGACGAGCCCGCGCGGACCGATGCCTGGGGTCATTGCCAGGGCACCAGCGACGACAGGAGCTGCCGGCGCAGCCCCGCGATCGCGCCGATCACGACGATGGCCGGCGAGCCGATGCCATGCTTGGCCGCATCGGCTGCGAGGGTAGCCAGGCGACTTTCGACCACCCGCTCCTCGCCCGTCGTCGCCGACTGGATGAGGACCGCCGGCGTGTCGGGCGACAGACCGCCGTGCTGCAGCGAGGCGGCGATCTCCACCAGCTGCGCCATCGGCATATAGAGCACGAGCGGCTGTCCGAGCTTGGCCAGTGCCTCCCAGTCGGCGGCCGAGCGGCCATCCTCGGCGCGATGACCGGCCGCCAGCACCACGGCATGATTGGTGTCGCGCGACGTGGCGGGAATGCCCGCCAGCGCCGCCGCCGCCAGGCCCGAGGTCAGGCCGGGGATGATGCGAAAGCGTATGCCGGCCGCGGTCAGCGCCGCGGCCTCGTCCCAGCCGCGGCCGAATACGAACGGATCGCCGCCCTTCAGGCGCAGGACGCGTCGGCCGAGACGAGCGCGCTCGATCAACACCTCGTTGATGTCGCGCTGATGCGGCGAAGGCCGGCCGCCGCGTTTGCCGGCCGGAATCAGTTCGGCGTCGCTGCGCCCCAGTTTGAGGGTGCGCGGGTCGACCAGCGCGTCGTGCACGATATCGTCGGCCACCTGGAGCGCATGCAGCGCCAGCACGGTGAGCAGACGCGGATCGCCGGGGCCGGCGCCCGCCAGCCACACTTCGCCGGGCGGGAAGTCGGGCAGTTCCGGGAAATTAGCGGGGATCACGGGCCGCGACCGCGGAAGCGCCGCTGGTAAGAAGCGTCATAGAGGGCGCTGTCGCGGAAATCTCGCGCGCCCAACACCTTGCCGACAAAAATCAGCGCCGTACGCTCCATTGGATTTTTGGCGACCTCCGCCGCGATGGTGTCGAGGGTGGCGCGGATCACACGCTCGTCGGGCCAGCTTGCGCGATAGACCACGGCGGCCGGGCAATCGGCGCCATAGTGAGGCACCAGCGCGGCCACCACCTTGTCGAGGACATGGATCGACAGATGAACGGCCAGCGTGGCGCCCGTCGCGGCAAAGGCTTCGAGCGTTTCGCCCGCCGGCATCGTCGAAGCGCGGCCCGAGGTGCGGGTCAGCACGACCGACTGCGCCAGTTCCGGCAACGTCAGCTCCTGTCCGAGCGCGGCAGCGCCGGCGGCGAAGGACGGCACGCCGGGCGTGATGGTATAGGCGATGGCCGCCTCGTCGAGCCGACGGAGCTGCTCACCCATCGCGCTCCAGACCGAGAGATCGCCCGAGTGCAGGCGGGCCACGTCGTGGCCTTGCCCGGTCGCCCGATGGTATTCCTCGACGATCTCATCGAGTGACATCGGCGCCGTGTCGACGATGCGGGCGCCAGCGGGGCAGTGATCGAGCAGCGCCTTGGGCACCAGCGAGCCGGCATAGAGACAGACCGGACAGCGCGCGATCAGCGCGCGGCCGCGCACGGTTATGAGATCGGGTGCGCCTGGGCCGGCGCCGATGAAATGCACCGTCATCGGCCGTCTCCGGTGGCAATGGCGCAGGTTGCGCGCTCCGTCGCCACGCGCGTGCCCAGCAGGCGGCCATTGCGGCCGGCCACGACCAGCGCCGACGCCTCGGCGATCGACGGCAGACCCTTGGCCTTGAGCACCAGCTTGGAAGTCGTGAGGACCCGGCCCGCCACCCGGTCGAGATCGCTCACCGTGCAGGCCACCAGCTTGACCGACAATCGGCGGGCGACTTCCGGAAAGCCGGGTTCGGTCGCCTTCTCCGACTCGGTCGCAATCGCCTCCAGGCGTTCCGCCGGCAAATCGAACAGGCCGAGGGCCAGGCGCACCACGCGCTCGAGCTCGTCGGCCGATGTGCCGCGCCGGCAGCCGACACCGGCCACGATCATGGCTTCCTCGCGCGCCACTGGACGATCGGCGCGGCCGGTCGCCAGACGAAGACACCGCCGGTGCCTGCCTTGCCGGCCTTCGCGACTTCCAGGCGCACGAGCTCGCCGCCATGGCGCT
The DNA here is from genome assembly GCA_035947815.1 of Reyranella sp. GTDB lineage: Bacteria > Pseudomonadota > Alphaproteobacteria > Reyranellales > Reyranellaceae > Reyranella. Next base: position 14,750 of record DASZJU010000487.1, on the reverse strand, counting down.
GGAAGAATTCGATCAGGCGCGCCTCGGACTGCAGCGATACGGCATTGGCGACCAGGCGACCGCCGGATTTGAGCGCAGACCAGGCGGCCTCGAACACGCCGGGATCGGCGAGCCCACCGCCGATGAAGATGGCGTCGGGCCGCGGCAGGTCCGCGAATGCCTCAGGCGCGCGTTTCTGCACGATCAAAAGATCGGGCGTGCCCAGCGCGGCGGCATTGCGCGCCGCCCGGGCGGCGCGTTCCGGCTGGTCTTCGATGCCGATCGCCTTCAGCGAGGGATGGCGCAGCAGCCATTCGATGGCGATCGAGCCCGCCCCCAGGCCGACGTCCCACAGCAACTCGCCTTGTCGCGGTGCCAACGCCGACAAGGTGACGGCGCGGACTTCGCGCTTGGTGAGCTGGCCGTCATGCTCGAACAGGGCGTCGTCGAGACCGGGGGCGAGACCCAGCACGGTGGCATCCGGCGACGTCGTCACTTCGAGGGCGATGGTGTTGAGCGCTGCGATCTCGCCGAGATCGAAGCCCTTCGCCGTCGCGCGGCGCACGCGTTCGCGCGGCCCGCCCATGGCTTCCAACACGGTGATCGAGGAGCAGCCCATGCTGCGCTCGCACAGCAGCTTCGCCAGCTTGGCGGGCGTCTCGCCATCCCACGACAAAGCGAGGATGCGCCCGCCAGGCTGCAGGTGGCGCACGATACCCTCCAGCGCACGACCATGCAGGCTCGTCAGCGCCACGTCCTGCAACGACCAGCCGAGCCGCGACGCGGCCAGGCTGAAGGCAGAGGATTGCGGCAAGCAGAGCGTCTCGGCGGCCGGAATTGAGCGCAGCAGCAGCTCGCCGACGCCATAGTGAAAAGGATCGCCGCTCGCCAGCACGACGACCGGGCGGCCGCGATGCTTCTCGATCTCCGGCATCGCCTCGCCGATCGGACTGGGCCAGGCGAGCGTGCGGCCACGGATCAGGCCGTCGGCCAAAGCGAGATGGCGCTTGCCGCCGACGACAAGCTCGGCCGAGGCGATCAGCTTTTGCGCCACCGGCGAGAGGCCGTCTGCGCCATCCTCGCCGATGCCGACAATGGACAGCCAGCGCGTGGCCGTGCAGGTTGCCCGCTCGCTCGTCATTGACCGATCCTGCCATGCGCGTTCTCATCCTCGGCGGCACCACGGAAGCCTCGGCATTGGCCCACCTTCTCGCCGGCGATGCGCGCTTCGAGGCGACGCTGTCGCTGGCCGGCCGCACCTCCGCGCCCAGTCCGCAGCCGATTGCCACGCGTGTCGGCGGGTTCGGCGGCGCCGAGGGGCTCGCCCGTTTCCTGCGCGAGCAGCAGATCGATTCGATGGTCGACGCCACGCATCCCTACGCTGCGCAGATTTCCGCCAATGCGGTGGCGGCCTGCCACAAAGCCTGTGTTCCACTGGCCTCGCTCGTGCGGCCGGCATGGGCGCCGCGACCGGGCGATGCCTGGCAAAACGTATCCACCGCCGTCGACGCAGCCCTTGCGCTCGGCAAGACGCCGCGCCGCGTCTTCCTGAGCCTGGGCCGGCAGGAGCTGCATTTCTTCGCCGCGTTCCCGCAGCATCACTACATCGCCCGTCTCATCGAACCGCCGCAACAGGCGGCCCTGCCGCACGGCCTGGTCCTGCTGCAGCAGCGCGGACCTTTCGACAGCAACGCCGAATTGCGCCTGCTGAGAGATCGCAAGATCGATGTGATCGTGTCCCGGAATTCGGGCGGCAGCGCCACTTACCCCAAGATCGAAGCGGCGCGCGTGCTCGGCCTGCCGGTGATCATGATCGGGCGCCGCGCCAAGCCGGTCGGCCATGTCGTCATGAGCGCCGAAGCGGCGCTGGCATGGCTGGCTCACGGCGCTCCCCGTTCGCTGCGCGGCGTGTAGACCCAGCGACCGACCTGCCGAGTCGTGCTGGCGCCGATGATGACAAGCGTGCGCATGTCGGCGCGCGACGGATCGGCGGCGTCGAGCGTGGTCGTGACGACCTCAGCCTCGGCGGTGCCGGCGGCGCGAACGAACAGCACCGGCGTGCCGGCCGCCTTGATCGTGCGCAACAGCTCGAACGCCTGGCCGAGCTGATGCGGCCGCGCCTTGGAGGCGGGATTGTAGAGCGCGATCACGAAATCGGCTTCGGCGGCCGCCTTCAGCCGGCGCTCGACCGTGGTCCAGGCTTTCAGATTGTCCGACAGCGAGATCGCGCAGAAATCGCCGCCGAGCGGCGCACCAACCTCGGCCGCCGCCGCCAGCATCGCCGTGACGCCGGGCTCGACCCTGATGTCGAGGCCGCGCCACGCCGGATCGCCCAACTCGACCGCCTCGAAGATCGCCGCCGCCATGGCGAACACGCCGGGATCGCCGCCCGACACGACGGCGACCTGGCGGCCCGCGGCGGCGAGCGATAGCGCGAGGCGTGCGCGATCGAGTTCGACGCGGTTGTCCGACGCGTGGCGGCACTGGTCGCCGCGCGCGGGAACGCGGTCGAGATAGGGTCCGTAGCCGACGAGGTCGGTGGCGCGGGCGAGCGCCGCCTGGGTCGCCGGCGTCATCAGCTCGGCCTTGCCCGGCCCGGTGCCGACCACCACGAGCGAACCGCTCATAGCCGTCTGCCCTCGCCCGGGATCAGCACCATGGCGAAATAGGCGCCGACCGGCTCGCAACATTGGGCGAGCGGCAGGATGCGCTCATCGTCCATGGTGCCGCGCTCGACATAGATGGCGCGCGACAGCAGGCCGGCGGCCTCGACGGCACGCCGCACTTTGCCGAGATTGCGGCCGACTTTCATGATCACCGCCGCATCGGTGAGACGCAGGCGCTCGACGAGCTGGCCTTCGTCCAGAGTGCCGGGCAGCACGGCCAGCGTGTCGTTGCCCCAGGTGATGGGCAGGTTGGCGCGTGTCCAGCAGCCCGACATGCCGGTGACGCCGGGCACGACCTCGACCGGGAAGTCGGCTGCGAGCCTCCGCCACATATGCATGAAGGAGCCGTAGAAGAAGGGATCGCCTTCGGCTAACAGCCCGACCGACTTTCCCTGGCGCAGCAGCCCGGCCAGCGCGTTGGCGGTCGCGCGATAGAACGCGGCCATCTGGAGTTGGTAGTCCGCGCTCTCCGCCGGCATCTCGTCGGTCATGGGATATTCGAAGCGCCGTTCGCTCCGGCCCTCGACGATCAGCGGCGTCACGATGCGCCGCGCATTGCCAGGCAGGCCCTGCTTGGCGAAGTAGGCTAAAACATCGACGGCCCGCACCAGGCCGGCGGCGCGCAGCGTAAGATAGCGCACGTCGCCCGGCCCCACGCCAACGCCGTAGAGCGTGCCGCCCGCAGCCGTTCCCGCCAAGGTGTCGAGGTTGGTCATTCCTGCTCGCTCGCCAGCGCGTTCACGGCCGCCACGGCCATGGCGCTGCCGCCCAATCGGCCGCGCACGATCAGGAACGGCAGGCGTCCGTCGGCTGCCAGGGCCTCCTTGGATTCCAGCGCCCCGACGAAGCCCACGGGCAGGCCGATCACGGCAGAGGGCGCCGGCGCGCCGGCATCGAGCATCTCGAGCAGCCGGAACAAGGCGGTCGGCGCATTGCCGATGGCGACGACGGCACCGGCAAGCCGGTCTCGCCACAGTTCCAGGGCGGCGGCCGTGCGCGTGTTGGCGAGCTTGCGCGCGAGGCCGGGGACCGCGGGATCGTCGATCGTGCAGACCACTTCGTTGTCGGCCGGCAGGCGCGCCCGTGTGATGCCGTTGGCCACCATCTTCGAATCGCACAGGATCGGCGCGCCGGCCAACAGCGCCGCACGGGCGCGCTCGACGAAACCCGGCGACATGGCGATGTCGCGCGCGATCCCGGTCATGCCGCAGGCATGGATGATGCGCACGGCGACCCGCTCCTCCACTTCGCTGAAGCGGGCGAGATCCGCTTCGGCGCGGATGGTGGCGAACGACCGGCGATAGATCTCCGCCCCGTCACGGATATAGGCGCGCGCCTCAGCCATCGCGCGATCCCTCGAACAGGGTCGGGAAATCCGCGCTGCCGATGATGCGCTCGACCGGGCCGCGCGTCGTGGCGTTGCGCACCAGACGATAAAGTCCCGCCGTACCGATCAACACCAGGTTGGACGGCGCGGAACGCGCACAGCCCTTGGCGCACCCCGAAACATGGATGCTGCCGTCGTAACCATGGGCCGAGGCGAGTGCCGCCAGTCGCCGTGCGTCGCCGCGTGCATCGACGCTGCTCGACTGGCAGTCCGGTGCGCCGGGACAAGCCTCGATTTGCAGCAGCGGATCGTCCGGGTCGACGATCAGGCCAGTGAGGCGCGCGGCATCCATCGCCTGCCGGGCCGCGGCAGCGTCGCGCGCACCGAAATAGACCGTCCGCCAGGGTGACAAGCGCAGCTCCGTGGCGCCGGCCTCTTCGGCGAGCGACGACAGGCGGCGCAACTGTTCCGCTTCGAGACGGCCAAAGGGCGCCGCCACGCCGACCGCGGCGCCGAATGCCCCGAGCCTGCGTCCCATCGTCGGTAGCACGATCTGGCAAGGTTGCAGCATCGACGTCAGTGCCGCGACAACCTCAGCGACGCGGTCGGCCGGGAGGCCGCGCATGCGGAGGTGCGTTGCCGGGCCTGCTGCTGCGAGAAAAGCGCGAGCCGCCAGGAGGGTAGCCGCCGCGGCAGCCTCCGGCGACGCGGCGCCGAGCCATTGCGTTCCAGCCGGCGTGTCGAGGCCGAGGGCGATTCCGGCGTCGATCGCCAACAGCGCGATGTCGGCACGTTCGGTGGCGATCGAGACCGTGCCGCCGCCATCGACCAGCACGCCGAACTTCGCCGGCAAGACGCGCAGCTGTTGATCGGCGGCAAGGCCTTCGGCCATCGCGCGCGCGATGGGTCGGACGTCCCGTTTCTCGGCAGGATCCAGCCCCGCCAGCGGCGCGACCATAAGATTGCGCGTGGCTTCGGTCTCGGCATCGGGATCGATCAAGTCCAGCTTGCCGAGAGCGGCGTGAAGCTCTGACAGGCGCTCATCGACCAGGCCGCGCAGCTGCACATTGGCGCGACGCGTAAGATCAATATGGCCGTTGCCCAGCCGCCGGGCGAGATCGGCCAGTCCGCGCGCCTGTTTCAGGCTGAAGGCCCCGCAGAACGGCCGTAGCCGCACGATCAGCCCATCGCCGCTCTGCATCGGCCGCAGGGCGCCCGGGCACCAGCCTCTGACCTCGATGGATGCGGCCGCGTTCATGATCCAGCCTTCATCATGGCGCGCTCGAGCTCATGATCGACTGCGTTGCGCCGGGTCGTCCAGAGCCCGCGCGCCAAAGCGTCGCGCAGCCGAGCGGCGATCGCCGCGGTCGCCGCGGGGTTCTTCTCCGTCATCGCCGTCCGCACGGCCTCGTCGGCGATCAGGGCGGCATGTGTCGCGTCGAACAGATGATCGGGCACCGCGCGGGTGGTCGCGGCGAAGGCATAGAGCGCATCGACGCCCTGGGCGATCTCGGCCACGCCGCGATGGCCGTGCGCCAGCATGCCGGCGAGCCAGCGCGGATTGGTGAGCCGGCCGCGCACGATGCGGGCGATTTCCTCGGCCAGCCGGCGCGCCTTGGGTGCGTCGGTCCGGCTAGTGTCGAGATGGTAGAGCTCGGGCTCGTTGCCGAGCAGGGCCGCCGCGGCGGCAAAGCCGCCGGCAAAATCGGCGACGCCGTCGCCGTCCAGAAGGTCGCGCTCGCGGTCGTCCTGCGGATGGACCAGCGCGTCGGCTTCGGACACGCGGTGGCGAAAGCCCTCGCCCGCGGCGCGCACGGGCTCGACACCGCCATAGGCGTGGGTGACCGCGGCAAGATAGACCTCGCCCAGCTCGTTGCGCGTGCGCCAGTCGCCGTCGAGCGCCGTGCCGGCCGCCTGCGCGCCATAGCTGCCGGGAGCGCCGCCGAACACGCGGGCCAGATCGGCGCCCCGGCGGCGCGCCTCGGCCAGCGGATTGTCGTCGGCCGGCTCGTCGAGCTCGGCGATGCGCCGCACCGCCATGTCGAACAGGGCGATCTGCGTTTCGAAGATATCGCGGAACAGGCCGGAGATGCGCAGGGTGACGTCGATGCGCGGCCGGTCGAGCACGGCCAGCGGCAGGATCTCGATGCCGGTGACCCGGCTCGACGCCTTGTCCCAGGTCGGCTGCACGCCGAGATACCACAGCGCTTGCGCCAGATCGTCGCCGCCGGTGCGCAGCGACGCCGATGCCCAGAGATCGATGACCAGCGCGCGCGGCGGCTCGCCGTGGTCCTGCAGGTAGCGGCGCACGACTTCGTTGGCCGCGCGCGTGCCGATGGCGGCGGCGGTGCGGGTCGGAATGGCGCGCGGATCGATCGAGGTGAGGTTGCGGCCGGTCGGCAGCACGTCGGCGCGGCCGCGCGACGGCGCGCCCGCGGGACCGGGCGCCACGCGACGCCCGTCGAGGGCGGCGACGAGAGACCTACGTTCGCCATCAGCACAGGCGCGCACGGCCTCGTCGCGACCGGTCGCCAGCGCGAGCGCCTGTACCGTTGCTTCGTCGGGCGTGCGGCCGAAGATGTGCAGGCTATCGCGGATGCTGAGCTCCTTGATGTCGCAGAGCTGAGCGTCGAGCTTGGCGATGGCCTGTCGGTTGGTTTCGCCCTTGAGCAGCCCGCAATCGGCCGCGAGCCCGCTGTTCCAGGCGCGTTCGACGATCTCGTCTTCGAGGAAGCTTTTACGCCGCCGGTCGAGACCATCGGCCGCGGCATATTCCTCGATGATGCCTTCCAGCTCGGCCAGCGGGCCGTGCAGGCCGGCGGCGCTGAGCGGCGGCGTCAGATGGCCGATGGTGACGGCGGCCAGCCGCCGCTTGGCCTGAACCGCCTCGCCGGGATTGTTGACGATGAAGGGATAGACCACCGGCAGCGCACCCAACACCGCTTCGGGCCAGCAGTCGCCCGACAAGGCCAACGCCTTGCCGGGCAGCCATTCCAAGGTGCCGTGCGTGCCGAGATGGATCAGCGCGTCGATCCTCGCGGTCTCGCGCAGCCAGGCATAGAGGGCCACATAGGCGTGGCTCGGCGGGCAATTGATGTCGTGATAGCCCGACTTGCGATCGGCCAGCGCGCCGCGGTCGGGCTGCAGCAGGACGATAACATTGCCGCAGCGGAGTACGGGCAAGCGGAAGGCATCACCTGCGGGTTCGCCCCACGTTTGGGCCAACGTGCGTTGCAGGTTGGGCGGCAGCCCTTTTCGCCAAGCGCGATAGGCCGCTATCGGGATCTCGATCTCATCGGCATCGCCCAGCAGCAGGCGCTCGATGTCGGCCGCCTGCCAGTCGCGCGCGCCGGTGTTAAAACCCTCGGCCTGCAGCAGCTTCAGGATCTCGGCCGCACTCGCCGCCGTGTCGAGGCCGACCGCGTAGCCCGTGCGCCCACCGCGCGCCGGGTAGTCCGACAGGACCAGCGCCAGTCTGCGTTCGTTGCGGGGCGTCGTGCCCAGCCTAGCCCATGCCGCGGCGAGGCGGGTGACGAAGTCGATTCGATCGAGGTCGGGCTCGTGGCGCACGCTGGCAAATTCCAGCCGGGGATCGATCGGCGCTTCGGCCTTGAAGGAGATGGCCCGCGTCAGCAGGCGGCCGTCCAGCTCGGGCAGCACGACGTTCATGGCAAGATCGGCGGGCGAGAGGCCGCGCGCCGAACCCTGCCACGCCTCGCGCCCGCTGCCCGACAGGACGGCCTGCAGGACCGGGACGTCGGCGGCATCGAGCACCGTGGTGTCGTCGCCGCGCATGGCGGAGAAGGCCGTGGTGTTGACGATGATCGCGGGCTTGTGGGCCGCGATCAGTCCTTCCAGTTGCGGCCGGATCGCCGGGTCCTTCAGGCTGCTCACCGCAACGGCCAGCGGCGCCAGTCCCTGCCGGTCGAGCGCCGCCATGAGGGCAGTGACCGGCGCGATATCGGCCGCCATCAGGTTGGCGCGATAGAAGACAACCAGCGCGACCGGGCGGCCGTCCGGCGCCGCGCCCAGGATCGACAGCGCGCCGACCGGCGCCGGCGGACTCCAGGAAAGGTCGCGGCCCAGCAAGGTCGCGAGGTAGCGCAACGCCTGCCGCAGATTTTCGCTGCCGCCTTCGCGGAAGAAGCGGTCGAGACGAGCGCGAGGCTCGACAGCCAAGGTTGATACCGCAGCAAGCCGCGGATCGACGCGGTCATCGCCCGGCAGGGCGGCGAACAGCACGCCATTGTCGCGCGCGGTGTCGGCGATATGCTCGAAACCGTAACGCCAGTAATCGAGACCGCCCAGGCAACGCACGATGACGATACGCGCCTCAGCCACGACGTTCTCGACATAGAGGTCGACCGACATCGGATGTTTCAGGCGCTTGAGGCTGGCCAACCGCATCGTCGGCAGGACGTCGGCGTCCTGCTGCCAGGCGGCGGCCATTGCCGACAGGTCGCTGTCGGAAAAGGACAGCACCACGATCTCGGCCGGCGACTGGCCGAGGTCGATGGCGACATCGGCCTCTTCCAGGGTCGCCAGTTCGGTCGCGAGCACGTGCATGGTGGCTAAGCCTTGTTCCGTTTGAGTGCGAGCGAACCGGGGACTACAGCCCAACTGTCACGCTCAGGATGACAAATAGGCCAAGTCCAAAATGCGCTCTATCCCTCGATAAGCGTGCGGATCGCGTCCTTGTCGAAGCCCGTCTCGCCGATCACCACCAGACGGCCGCGGCGTGGCGCGTCCGCCGGCCACTTGCGATCGAACTGGTGCTGGATGCGGGCACCGACGCCCTGCACCAGGAGCCGCATCGGCTTGCCCTCGATCTCGACGAAGCCCTTCATGCGCAGCACATCGTGCGCCTCGGCGGCCTGCACCATGCGGTCGACCAGCGCCTGCGGCGAGGCGAAAGCCGGCAGATCGATGATGAAGGTGTCGAAATCGTCGTGATCGTGCTCGCCTTCGAGGTCGTGATGCGACGGCCGGTTGGCAAGGTCGGCTTCGGCCTTGGCGCCCAGGCCCAGCAGGATGGCGATCGGCACCTGGCCGTTCTCGGCCTCCACGACCTTGACGGCGCGCGGCAGGGTCTTGCCGATCTCACCGGTCACGCTGTGGCGTTGCGCAGTCGACATGAGGTCGGCCTTGTTCAGGATCACGAGGTCGGCGCACAGCAGCTGGTCCTCGTACACTTCCTCGAGCGGATTGTCGTGGTCAAGCGAGGGGTCTGCGGCGCGCTGCCGGGCGATCGCCGCGGGATCGTCGGCAAAGCGGCCGGCCGCGACGGCCGCACCGTCGACCACGGCTACCACGCCGTCGACCGTGACGCGCGAGGCGATCTCCGGCCAGTTGAAGGCCTTCACCAGCGGCTTGGGCAAAGCCAGGCCCGAGGTCTCGATGACGATGTGTTCGGGCGGCGAGGGCCGGTCGAGCAGGGCCTTCAGCGCCGGCACGAAATCGTCGGCCACGGTGCAGCAGATGCAGCCGTTCGCCAGCTCGACGATGCTGTCCTCCGAGCAGCTTTCGATGCCGCAGCTTTTCAGGATCTCGCCGTCGATGCCGACATCGCCGAACTCGTTCACGATCACGGCAAGCCTGCGTCCATCGGCATTCTCGAGCACGTGCCGCACCAGGGTCGTCTTGCCGGCGCCGAGAAAGCCGGTGACGATCGTGCAGGGAACCTTGGCCAACGCGCTCATTGCAACTCCTTGTGATTCATCGGCGGCACGCGCGCGATCACGCCTTTGCGGAACGACGCCGGCCGCTCCCGCCAGGGAACGATGCCGTTGTCCGACGCCGCGAAGCTTTTAGCCGCCGCAACGATCTCGTCGACATGCGAGCAGGGATCGAGATCGCCGATCAGGTACGTCCACTTGTCGGCCCCTACCAAGGCAACCGTACAGGGGCGCTTGCACACCGCCAGACAGTCGACGGTCGCGACGGCCAGGCGAGCCTGCTCGCCGCCTTGCAGGCGGGCCTTGATCGCCTCCGCCAGGCCGTGGCCGGGCTGGTCGAACGACTCGTCACCTTCGCCGAGCGGACGTCGGCATGAGACGCAGACGAAAATCGTAACCGTCGTCATGACGGCGCGGTCCGGCTAGATGGCTTCGGCGCGAACGCCGGCCAGAGAAGACCGACCGCGATCCCGGCGAGCGCCCACAACAGGCCCTGCACGACGAGCGACAGGGCGGCAAACTGCGCGGCGATTTCGGCCGGCACCTTGCTCTCCAGGGCATGGGGATGCGGGGCGCCGATCACATGCGGCGCCAGCAACACGACGACGGCGCCCAGCCGCACGATGAGACTTTCCCTCCGCAGGAACGCCCATAACGCCACCGCCGTAGCCAGCGCCGTGCCGATCCACCAGGCCTGCCGCGCAACCAGTTCCCCGGCGCCGCTGCCCGGCAGCTCGGGAGCAAGGCCGGCCGCGGGCGCGAGACCGGCCGCGACGAAGCCTGCGATCGCCCAGGCCAACGCACGACGTTCGTCGATCGGGTCGCCCGCGAAGATCATGCCGGCCAGCAGCAGGAAGGAAATTCCCACGGCCGTCGCGACGGTCGCGACGGCCGTGTAGAAAAAGCGCGGCAGGCCGTCGGCGGGTTTCCAGCCGTGGTCATGCGCAGCATGGTCGTGCTCCTTGGCCGCACCGGGCGCAGGCGGCACCGCGGACGCGGCAGCGCCTTGCGTCTCATAGGTCTCGGCCAGCAGAATGAGAGGCGTGGTCGTGACCTGCTGGAGAACTGCGATCAGCAGCCCAGCCAGAAGCCCGGCCAAAAGGCCGACCGACAACACCCGCGCGAGCATTGGCCCAGCCTCAGTGGCAGGGAAAGCTCAGGCCGTGACGGGTGTCGTGCGCCGCGTTGTGGATGAACTCGGGATAGGCAAAGCCTGTCAGGAAAATCAGGCCGAGGCCGAGGAGCAGGGCGATGCCTGCCGCACGCAATGCTTCGCTTCGTTCTGTCGTTCGGACAACGGGAGCAGTCGTACTGGTCATGTCAAATCTCCTTGGCTGCCCCTCCGGCAGCCCGATTGCACGATACGACGGCAGGTCTCCTGGCTCTCGGGTCTTCGCCTTTGGCCACCTTCCCGGTTTCCCAGTGGTGTCTCGGCCATCGGCTTGCCGACTACAGTTGCGGGGGCAGCCGCGGATTGGGGGCGCAAGAACCCCTTACCGCATTCCCTTTTGATCCCCGTGAGGGGCACCGTCGCCTGCTTGATACGGGCCGCGACGAAGCCCCGTCAACGGGATTCGACCGACCGTTGCCCCGCCTTGCCGGCCGGTGCATAGCCAACCATTCTGCGCGCCCCAACCGGAAAGCAGGCCGAGATGCCATCCGACATCGACGAAAACGCTCGCCATAAGGCCAAAATGGCCAATCGCAAGGCCGTCCAGGACGCCGAGGTCGCCGGGAAGACCGTCGAGAAGGGCCTGCTGATCGTCCATACCGGCAAGGGCAAGGGCAAATCGACGGCGGCGTGGGGCCTGCTGCTGCGCGCCATAGGCCGCGGCTTTCGCTGCGGCGTCGTGCAGTTCGGCAAGGGCGCCTGGCAGAGCGGCGAGCGCAGCGCGATCGAGCGCCTCGGCGCCCAAGTCGAATGGCACACGCTGGGCGAAGGCTTCACCTGGGAGACGCAGGACCGCAACCGCGACGTCGAGGCGGCTCGGCGCGCCTGGGCCAAGGCGCGCGAGCTTTTAGCCAATCCAGCGATCCGGCTGATCGTGCTCGACGAGCTCAACATCGCGTTGCGCTACGATCATCTCGATATCAAGGACGTCGTCGAAGCGCTGAAAGCGCGCCGCAAGGATCAGCACATCGTGGTCACCGGCCGCAACGCCAAGCCCGAGCTGATCGAGGCGGCCGACCTCGTGACCGAGATGATGCCGGTGAAGCACCACTTCGCCGCCGGCGTGAAGGCGCAGGAGGGCATCGAATTCTGATGAGCGCCCGCGCCCTCATGATCCAAGGCACGGGCTCCGACGTCGGCAAGTCGCTGCTGGTGGCAGGCCTCGCCCGCGCCTTCACGCGGCGCGGCCTAAAAGTGCGGCCGTTCAAGCCCCAGAACATGTCGAACAATGCCGCGGTGACGGCCGACGGCGGCGAGATCGGCCGCGCCCAGGCGCTGCAGGCGCGCGCCGCGAAGATCGCGCCCAGCGTGCACATGAACCCGGTGCTGCTGAAACCCCAGAGCGACATCGGCGCCCAGGTCGTCGTGCAAGGCAAGGTCATCGGGAATGCCAAGGCGCGCGACTACCAGGCGATGAAGCCAAAGCTTTTGGGCGCGGTACTCGAAAGTTTCGGACGTCTCGCACAGGAATGCGACCTGGTGCTGGTCGAGGGCGCAGGCTCGGCATCGGAGGTCAACCTGCGCGCGGCCGACATCGCCAACATGGGCTTCGCGCGCGCCGCCGACGTTCCCGTCGTGCTGCTGGGCGACATCGACCGCGGCGGCGTGATCGCCAGCCTGGTCGGCACCAAGACGGTGATCGATCCGGCCGATGCGGCGATGATCGTGGGTTTCATCGTCAACCGCTTCCGCGGCGATCCGTCGTTGTTCGACGACGGCATGAAGACGATCGCCCGTCACACCGGCTGGCGTGCGTTGGGTCTGGTGCCGTTCTTCGAGGCAGCGCACCGATTGCCGGCGGAAGACGCACTGGGGCTGGGGGCGCGCGACTCCAGTCGCGCGTCATTCTCCACGCGCACAGAAGATCGCGCCACTGGAGTGGCGCGCCCCCAGCGCATCGTCGTGCTGGCCTATCCGCGCATCGCAAATTTCGACGATTTCGATCCGCTGAGGCTCGAGCCCAAAGTCGATCTCGTCTTCGTGCGGCCCGGCGAGCCTATTCCCGGCGACGCCTCCCTCGTCATCCTGCCCGGCTCGAAAGCCACCATCACCGACCTGGCCGCCTTGCGCGACGCCGGATGGGCCATCGATCTGCAGGCGCATCTACGGCGCGGCGGGCACGTGCTGGGCATCTGCGGCGGCTACCAGATGCTGGGAAAGAAGATCTCGGATCCAAACGGCATCGAGGGCCCACCGGCCACCGTCGAAGGATTGGGCCTGCTCGACATCGAAACGGTGCTGGAGGGCGACAAAGTCCTGGTCGAAATCACCGGCGAGACCGCCGCCGAGGGCGTGCCGTTCAAAGGCTACGAGATGCATATCGGGCGGACCACGGGTTCGCCTCAGCCACTCCTGAAGCTCTGCAACGGCGAGCACGGCGGCGCCGTGAGCGCCGACGGCAGGATCGCCGGCTGCTACATTCACGGGCTCTTGACGGACGACCATCAGCGCCGTCACTGGCTGCAACGCATGGGGGCGCAAGCCTCCACGTTTTCCTATGAGCCGGAGATCGACACGACGCTCGATCTGCTGGCCGACCACGTTGAAAGGCATGTCGATTGCGACCTGCTGCTCGAGCTGGCCCGTGAACCGAGACTACCTGAGTGATGCCTTCTTGGCCGACGATGTTCTCGCCCCTGGCGAGGCAGGCCAGCTTTGGCGTCTGCATCCTGCTGGTGCATCATGCAGCCGTGCTTCCCCATGAGTACGCGCATTCCTTCATGGCTTTTGCGCTCGGCTACAAGAGCGATCCGCTGATCATTCATTTCGGCGGCACAAGCGTCGCCAACCTGCTCCTGCTGATCAACATCAACGAGCAGGTCGACTACGCCGCCATGTTCGCGCGGGGCGATGGACTGGCCGCGGCCCTGGTCGGCTTTGCCGGCCCGGGATTGGCCAACGGCACATTGTATCTGCTGTCGCTCTTCCTGCTGCGGCGGCCGGGCGTCCGCCGCAATGTCTTTCTGTTCACGCTGGTGTTCTGGTTCAACCTCATGAATGTCGGCAATTTCTATGACTACGTGCCGATCCGCACGTTCGCGTCCCATGGCGACATCGGCCATATCACGCAGGGGCTCGGCATATCGCCATGGGTGGCGCTCGTCATCCTGGGCATTCCCACTGCCATCGCCATGTGGTTCCTGTTCACGCGCACCCTGCCCCAGGCGCTCGGCCGCATTGCGCCGGATTCTCCCTTCCAGCAGGGGTTCATCGTCACCCTGAGCGTCGTGATCATGTTCGGCTATTTCGGCCTTGCCGGATTTGTCGGCTACGGCGAGCCGTCGCACACGCTGTCGGCGCTGTCGCTATGCCTCATCCCGATCATGCTGATCCTTTGCTGGCCCTCACGGCGTTGGATGCGAAGCCGCGTGGAAGCCGCCCGCGACCCGACAGGGCTCAAAGCCTGAAGCCAAGCGCGATCACGGCCAGCACGGCGATCTGCAGGCCGCAGGCCGTGCGATAGAGTCTCAGCGCCAACCGAATGTCGCGCGCGCCAAGCTCGCTGTTTCCGTCGCCCACCCAGCGCTCCTCGACCGCCACGCCGTCATAGATGCGCGGGCCCGACAAGCGGATGCCGAGTGCGCCGGCCATCGCGGCTTCCGGCCAGCCGGCGTTGGGCGAGCGATGATAGCCGGCGTCGCGCCGCACCGTCGCCAACGCGCCGGCCGGCGACAGGCCCAGCAGGGCAGCCGCCAGCACGAGCCACAAGGCGGAGAGGCGTGAAGCCGGCAGGTTCACGAGGTCGTCGCAGCGCGCCGCCGCCCAGCCGAAGGCGAGATGGCGCGGCGATTTGTGGCCGATCATGCTGTCGGCGGTGTTGATCGCCTTGTAGGCGAGCGCGCCGGGCAGGCCGGCGAAAACCATCCAGAAGAGCGGCGCCACCACGCCATCGGAGAAATTCTCGGCCAGGCTCTCGATCGCCGCGCGGCAGA
>DASZJU010000486.1:0-1690 GCA_035947815.1 Reyranella sp. | reverse complement strand
TATCGGGCCGATCAAGGTCAGCCTGCTCTGCGCCCTGATCCAGATCGCCTCGTTGCTGGGTTTCGTGTTCGTGGAAAGCCTTTCAGGCATCTACACCCTGTCGGTGATCCACGGCATTCCCTACATCGCCATCGTGCAGGGCTACGCCCTCATCCTGCGCTACCTTTACGGCCCCGCCATCGCCGGCTGGCGGCTGGGCGTGGTCATGCTGTTCGCCATGGCCGGCATGGCGGTCGGCGGCTGGTTGGGCGGCGCCATCTTCGACGCGACGCTGTCCTACCGCGCGGCGTTCCACGCGGCGCTGGCCTTCAACCTGTTGAACCTCATGCTGCTCGGCCTGCTGCTTTTCGCACGGCGCCGCCGTATCTATGCGTAGTGTGTCTTTGCCGGGAGCGTTTGACATGAGTGCCCTATGAACAACGATTTGTGGAAGCTGACGGCGGTCGAAGCGGTGGCTCTCCTCAAGAGGCGCGAGATCTCGCCGCTCGACCTGGTCGAGGCCTCGGCCCGGCGCATCGCCGAGGTCGAGCCGGCGGTGAACGCGCTGCCCACGCTTTGTCTCGACCGCGCTCGCGATCACGCCAAGCGCATCATGGAAGGCACGGCCTGCGAAGCCTCCGGCGAAGCAGGCTGGCTCGCGGGCCTGCCGGTGTCGATCAAGGACCTCGCCGATGTCGCCGGCGTGCGCACGACCTACGGTTCACCGCTGTTTGCCAACCACGTGCCGGCGAAGTCGCATCCCCTGGTCGAACGCATCGAGCGCAAGGGCGGCATCGTGGTGGCGAAGTCCAACACGCCGGAATTCGGCGCCGGCGGCAGCACCTTCAACGAGGTCTTCGGCCGCACGCGCAATCCCTGGAACACCTCGCTCACCTGCGGCGGCTCGACCGGCGGCGGCGCGGTGTCGCTGGCGACGGGCGAGGTCTGGCTGGCGCACGGCTCGGATCACGGCGGCTCGCTGCGCCGGCCCGGCACCTATTGCTCGGTGGTCGGTCTGCGGCCCTCGCCGGGACGGGTGACGCGCGGCACGTCCAACAATCTCTATCTGCCGCTTTCGGTGCAGGGCCCGATGGCGCGCACCGTTTCCGACCTCGCCCTTTTCCTCGACACCATGGCCGGCCTCGACCTGCAGGACCCGATGACCTTCGACGCGCCGCATGTTTCCTTCAGCGAGGCCGTGGCGCGGCCGGTGGCGCCCAAGAGGGTCGCTTTCACCGCCGACTACAACGGCAAGATGGCGATTGACCGCGAGTTCCGCGACATCTGCACTAAGGCGGCGCGGCGCTTCGAGGAGCTGGGCTGCATCGTCGAGGAGGCCTCGCCCGATATCGGCGCCATCGATGAGGCATTCCTCAACCTGCGCAGCCAGGCCTTCGTCGTCGACCGTGAGCTGCAGCTGAAGGAGCATCGCGACAAGCTGAAGCCCGACATCGTGTGGAACACCGAGCGCGGGCTCGGCCAGACGCCCTCGGCCCTCGCCTGGGCCGAGCGCGAACGCGCCGCCTTGTTCCGCCGCATGGTCGAGTTCTTCCAGAAATACGACCTGCTGGTGACGCCCGGCGCGCCGACCGCAGCCTTCGACGTCAACCTGCGCCATCCCGAGACGATCGGCGGCAAGAAGCCGGAAAACTACATGGCCGGTTCGACGGTGAACTCGGTGATCACCATGACGACCTGTCCGGCCATCGCC
>DASZJU010000485.1:0-2811 GCA_035947815.1 Reyranella sp. | reverse complement strand
CGCCGCTCGCCAATGTGATCGTCACGGTGGGCGACAAGACCGTCCGCACCGACGCGCAGGGCCAGTACAAGGTGGCGGCCGGCACGGAGCCGATCATGGTCAGGCTCGCCGGCTACGGCCGGGCGACGATCCCCAGCGATGCCTCGCAGCCCTTCAAGCTCACGCCGCTCGAGCCCAAGGCGCTCTACCTCACGGTCTACGGCATCGCCGCGCCCTTTCTGCGCGACCCCGCCCTCGAGCTGATCGAAAAGAACAAGTTCAACGCCCTGGTCATCGACATCAAGGGCGACCGCGGCCTCATCCCCTATCCCAGCAAACTGCCGCTGGCGGCCAAGGCCAACGCGCTCACGCTGCGCACCATTCCCGACCTCAAGGAACTGGTGACCACGCTCAAGAAGAAGAACCTCTACCTGATCGCGCGCATCGTGACCTTCAAGGACACGCTGCTCGCCGCCGCCCACCCCGAATGGGCGATTCACGCCCCC
The DNA here is from genome assembly GCA_035947815.1 of Reyranella sp. Classification (GTDB taxonomy): domain Bacteria; phylum Pseudomonadota; class Alphaproteobacteria; order Reyranellales; family Reyranellaceae; genus Reyranella. The sequence goes on along the minus strand of DASZJU010000485.1, from coordinate 2,326 downwards.
GGCGGCGCGCTGTGGAAGGATCGCGAGGGACTTGCCTGGATCGATCCCTTCAAGAAGGTCGCCTGGGAATACCCGATCGGCGTGGCCGAGGAAGCCGCCGCCGCGGGCTTCGACGAGGTCCAGTTCGACTATGTCCGTTTCCCCGATACAGGCGGCGGCGTCGCCTACTCCGAGGCGTCGACCGAGGCGTCGCGCGTGGGGGCGATCACCGGCTTCCTGCGCGAGGCCAGGCGCAGGCTGGTGCCGTACAACGTGTTCCTGGCGATGGACTCGTTCGGCTATGTCTGCTGGAACGAGAATGACACCGGCATCGGGCAGCACATCGAGGACCTGGCGACGGTGATGGACGTCATCTCGCCCATGCTCTATCCGTCGGGCTTCCAGTTCGGCATTCCCGGCTACCGCAATCCCGTCCAGAATCCCTACGAGATCGTCTACAAGTCGCTCGAGGAGTGCAAACGGCGGACGACCAACTCGGCGGCACGATACAGGCCCTGGCTGCAGGCGTTTACCGACTATGCCTTTGGCGGCAAGTACTTCGGCGCCGACGAGATCGCCAAGCAGACCAAGGCGGCCCGCGATGCCCGCACCGACGGATGGATGCTGTGGAATCCGCGCAATGTCTATTCCCCAAATGACATCAAGCCCGAGCCAACCGACGCCAAGGCGCCGCCCGCCGACGCCAAGGCAACCGATGCCAAGGCTCCGGCGACACGCTGACGTGCTGCGCCTTCTCGTCGTCGGCCTGATCTGCCAAGCCGTCGTCGCCTGTGCGACGGCGACGACGCCGGCGTCGGCCGCGCCGCCGGCCGGGTCCTCTGCCGTGTCGTCCGGCCAGACGGCGCAGGCGATCAGCGCCATCGTCAACGAGGAGATCGCGGCCGGCCATCTGGTGGGCGGTGTGGTCGTGCTGGGCATCAATGACCGGATCGTGCTGCGCCAGGCCTACGGCCAGCGCTCGGTGACGCCCGACGTCAAGCCGGCCACGCTCGACACGATCTACGATGCCGCCTCGCTCACCAAGGTGATGGCGACGGCGGTGGCCATCCAGCAGCTCGTCGAGCAAGGCAAAATCGATCTCGATCAGCCGGCCGCCACCTACTGGCCGGCCTTCGCCGCCAACGGCAAGGGCGCCATCACCGTTCGCCAGCTCATGACCCACTATGCCGCGCTGCCGGCCGGCATCCCGACGCGCGGCTGGTCCGACTATCAGGGCGCGCTCGACGCCATCGTCGCGCTCAGGCCGGTGGCGCCCGCCGGCACGCGCTTCAACTACAGCGACGTCGACTTCATCGTGCTGGGCGAGATCGTGCGGCGCGTCTCGGGCCAGCCGCTGGAGACCTATGCCGCCCAGCACATCTTCCAGCCGCTCGGCATGCGCGACACCACCTTCCTGCCCTCGGCTACTCTCAGGGACCGCATCGCGCCGGCCGACCTCGAAGGCTCCGAGCTGCGCTGGGGCGACGTCCAGGATCCGATCGCCTATCGCATGGGCGGCGTCGCGGGCCACGCCGGCGTGTTCACCACCGCCGACGACCTCACGAAGTTCGCGCAAATGATGCTGGCGGGCGGCAAGAACGTCCTGAAGCCCGCCTCGGTCGCCGCAATGACGACGCCGCAAAGCCCGCCCGGCGGCGCCGCCCTGCGCGGCCTGGGCTGGGACATCGATTCGCCCTACGCCGTGTGGTTCGCACCCTCCTTCTCGACGCGCTCCTACGGCCATACCGGCTACACCGGCACCGCGATCTGGATCGATCCCGAGACCGAAACCTTCCTGATCGTGCTCACCAATCGCCTGCATCCCGACGGCAAGGGCAACATCCTGAAGATGCTGCGGCGGATCGCCGAAGTCGCGGGCGCCGCGGGACGTGGCGGCGCGCAGGCGCACGTGCTGTCGGGCATCGACGTGCTCGAAGCCTACGGCTTCCGTGAGCTGTCGGGGCGCCGCGTCGGGCTTATAACCAACCGGTCGGCCCGCGATTCGGCCGGGCGGCGCACCGTCGATGTGCTGCATGCCGCCGCCGGTCCGCAACTGGTGGCGCTGTTCAGCCCCGAGCACGGACTGGAAGCGTCCGCCGAGGGCAAGATCGCCTCCGGCCGCGACTCAGCGACCGGCCTGCCGGTCAACAGCCTCTATGGCAGCACGATGCGGCCGACGGCCGCCATGCTGACCGGCCTCGACGCACTGGTGTTCGACATGCAGGACGTCGGCACGCGCTACTACACCTATCCCACGACCATGGCCTACGCGATGGAGGCCGCGGCGCAGAACCAGCTCGATTTCTTCGTGCTCGACCGGCCCGACCCGATCACCGCCAACACGGTG
>DASZJU010000484.1:0-6052 GCA_035947815.1 Reyranella sp. | reverse complement strand
TGGCAAGACCTCGCTCGCGCGCCGTGACGGCCACGGCGTCGAGCATGTCCTGCGACAGATCCGATGCCGTGACCGTGCCGGCATGGCGCGCCATCAGATAGGAGACGTGGCCGCCGCCGGTGCCGAGATCGAGCGCGCGCGGCGGCCGCAGCCCGCGAACGATCGCCTCCAAGGCGTCGAGATCCGCACCTTGGGCGTGAACGGCGCTTTCGACATAGGCCTTCGCGCGTGGCCCGAACTGGGCCTCGACCACGTTCTCGTGTGCTCTGTCCATTGCTCTGCTCCTCGTGCCGACAAGCAGCATGCTCCAGAACCAAAGCGTTGCAAGCCTGATCATTGTCTCGAGGGCGTGCGCCTTACTTCAGTCCCAGCTGGCGCGCGATGATGCGGTCGACGAAGCGTTTCGGCAGCGTGTTGGCCATCAGGTTCTGAAGCGGATTGGGCGCCACCGTGTAGCGGGTCTTCGGGTTCGACAGGGTAAGGTCGGTCTTCACCGTTTCGCCCAGCTTCTCTACGGGCAGACCTTTGCGACCGTTGGCGACCATGAATGCCTTCAGTTTCCTGAGCGCGGGGGCATAGGGCGTGTCGGCGAAGGGCGTGAGGTCGATTGTATCCGCCTTGTCCCAGATCGGCGTCGCCACGGTGCCGGGTGCGACGATGATTACGTCGATGCCGAACGGCATGAGCTCGCGGCGCAGCGACTCGGACATCCCTTCGAGCGCAAATTTCGACGCGCTGTAGGCGCCGAGGAAAGGCATCGCGTTCTTTCCGCCGACGGATGAGATCATCACGATGCGCCCGGGGGTACCCTTGCGCGATCGATCGGCGCCGAGCAACGGCGCGAAGGCCTGTGTCACGATCAGCTGGCCGGCGACGTTGACCGCGAGTTGATGTTCGAAGTCGTCTGTCTTGAGATAGATGAGCGGTCCAGGCACGGCGATGCCGGCATTGTTGACGAGCCCGGACAAGGTTTCGCTGCCGAGTGCTGCTTCCACCTGCCTGGCGCCCGCGGCCACTGCCACTTTGTCCGTCACGTCGAAGAGAAGCGGCGTGAAGTTGGGGCCGAACTCCGTCGACAGGCGGTCGGCATCGGCCGGTTTGCGCACACTGCCGAAGACCCGTGAGCCGCTCGCGATCAGGACTTTGACGCAGCCCCAACCGATGCCGGTGGACGCGCCGGTCACGACGACAGTCTGCATCAAGGACTCCCTGCGAAAGCGAAAAAGGCGGAAAGTCGGCTGACCCGTCAGTTGAGCGTATAGCCGGCCGGCCGACGAGGTCACACAGCAATCCCTCATTACCCAGTCCAGGCTCTAGAACGAGCCGGTGAACTCGAACTCCATCGCGTTCTTCACATTGTCGATTTTCCACCAGCTCAGTCGACGCAGGAAGCTCTGCCCCAACAGTGCGCGGCTGCGCGGGGCGCCGACGGCGGCCAGGACGTTCTCCATCGTCCGATCGCCGATCTGCAGGCTCTTCAGCCGGAACACCCGCTGCTGCAGCCCGCTGCCGTCGGCCAGGGTGAAGCGCCGTTGTCCCAGGAAGTCGGACTCCGTCAGCGTGCCGGCACGCTTCATCTCCTCGGCGACTTCTTCCGGGATCTGCACGTTGGCGGCACCTGAATCGACGATGAAATAGGATTTGGTGCTGCCGTTGATCGTCGCCGGTAGCACGAAGACGCCGCCCATCCTGTGGAACTGCGCCGTCGTGCGGGCCTGGGCTTGCTCCTGCAGGGCCTTCGCACCACACGCAGCCCATGTCGTCGGACCAGTCTTGTCCGTCGGTCCGTAACAATAATTCATCTGCGCCAACAGCTTCGAGAGCGTGTCGCGCTGTTCGCACGCGCCAACGGCTGCCATCGCCGTGGCGGTCGCGCTTCGACAGGTCATGTTGGCGGCTTGCCATCGCGCAACGAGTTGACCGGGGTCCGTCGTCGCGCTGTCGGTCGCCTGGGCGTTGGCGCGCCCGGCGAGCGCAAGCAGCAACGCGGCAACATGAAGAGTCGCCAACTTCATGGAAATTGACCTGTCAATGCAATCAGCCTCCATCGCCTGCAATTGCCACATCATTGCCACAGAAAAACTGTCACGTCTTGTCCATGGTGCTCTCTCCACAACCAGTCGGCGGCAGTTGATAGCGTCCACAAGTTTTCCGAGAAGGAGAAGGCGATGAGGGCGAGCGGCCGCCGACTATTCACCTCGTGCCGGGCACGACGCTCGGCGAGCTTGCCGTGCGAAGCGAAGCGGTCGACGGCCAGCCGCAGATCTTTACAGCGTCGAAGCAAAGACTGTGTCGGGCGGTACGGGCTTGCAGATCAGGACTTCACCCGCGAGTAGATTGCGACGTGCGCGCCGCAGAGCATCTCTCATTGAAAGTGTGGAATCGCACAGCGGTCCGCGGCCACATGCACAACTTTGTGATGGGATGATGCAAAGCTTGTTCTTGAGCCCTCACGCCAATCGGATAATCAACATGCCCCGCGGCGCCGGCCACGTCGCCGCTCACGGTCCATCGTCGTCGCGCACGACCGAGCAGGAGTAGGGATCGCCCTCGCTTCCGAACAATCACCTTCATCGTCAATGCCTTTGCATTCTTGACGCAGCATGTCGGGGAGACGTGAATGCCGTTGCTTGAGCGTGAATCGCATATCGAAGAACTGAGCGCCGTGCTCGGCCGTATCCCGTGTGTCGGCGGCCGGGTGGTGCTGATTTCAGGCGAGGCGGGGATCGGCAAGACGTCGCTGCTTCGCCAGTTTGCCGCTGCGCAGAACAAGGCCGTTCGCGTGTTGTGGGGCGGCTGCGAGGCGTTGTTCACGCCCCATCCCCTGGCGCCGCTGCAGGACATTTCCCGCCAGATCGGCGGAGACTTCCCCAAGACGATCGGCGCTTCGGCCGGCCGGCACGAGATCTTCAATGCGACGCTCGACCAGTTTGCGCGCCTGTCGGTGCCGACCGTCGTGGTCATCGAGGACGCCCACTGGGCGGACGCAGCGACGCTCGACCTGATCAAGTTCCTCGGCCGACGCCTGGCCGGGCTCGGCGTGATGCTGGTGGTGAGCTATCGCAACGACGAAGTGAACGACAAGCATCCCCTGCGCTCGGTCATCGGCGACCTGCCGCCGGCTTCGCTCTGCCGGATCCGGTTGCGACCGCTCAGCGAGGGTGCGGTCGGCCGGCTGGCCGCGGCGGCCGGTCGATCGTCGGCCGGCCTGCACGAGGTGACCGGCGGCAATCCGTTTTTCGTCACTGAGGTCCTCGCCGCGTCGGAGGAAAAGGTGCCGTCGACGGTGCGCGATGCGGTGATTGCGCGCCTGGCGCGGCTGTCCGAGGAGGCCCGCAGGGTGGCGCACCTGGTTTCCATCGTGCCCGGGCACGCCGAACGCTGGCTGATCGACGGCATGATCGGACCCGGCAGCGAGGTGATGCAGGAATGCCTGAATGCCGGGATGGTCGCCCGTCGCGATTGTTCGCTGGGCTTTCGCCACGAGATCGCCCGCCGCGCCGTCGAGGACAGCATGTCCCTGCCCGAGCGCCAGGACCTCCATGCCGGCGCGTTGGCGATGCTCCTGAAGCAACGCGAGGGCAAGGTCGCGATCGCCCGCCTGGTCCACCACGCCGACAACGCGGCTGACAGCGCCGCCGTGCTGCGCTTTGCACCGGTGGCGGCGGAGCGCGCTGCGGCGCTCGGCGCCCATCGCGAAGCCGCCGGCCATCTTCGCACCGCGCTTCGTCACGCCCCCGCGTTGGGAGCTTCGTTTCCCGACCAAGAGCGCGCGCAGCTGTTCGAGCAGCTGTCCTACGAATGCTACCTGACCGACGAGATGGCCGATGCGAGTGCGGCGCGCGAGAAGGCCCTTGCCGTGTGGCGGTCGCTCGGCTCGCGCCGCAAGGAGGGCGACGCGCTGCGCTGGCTTTCCCGACTGTCGTGGTTCAATGGCCGCAAGGCGGCGGCCGAGTGCTATGCCAGCGAGGCGGTGACGGTGCTCGAGCAACTGCCGGCCGGACGCGAGCTCGCCATGGCCTACAGCAACTGCTCACAACTCCATATGCTGGCGGAAAACGTCGTCGCATCGCTTGAATGGGGACGCAAGGCGCTCGAGCTCGCCATCCGCCTGGGCGAGACCGAGATCGAGGTGCATGCCCTCACCAACATCGGCACCGCCAAGCTCGTCGGCGAAGACCCGGTGGGGCGCGAAGACCTCGAACGGGCACTGCGCACCGCGCTGAACAGCGGATTCGAGGAGCATGCTGCGCGCGCCTACACCAACCTCGGCACCATGTCGTTCCGGCATCGCGAATTGGCGGCGGCGGCCGAGTACCTGAAGGCCGGCATCACCTACTGCGACGAGCGCAACCTCGACTCGTGGATCCGCTACATGACGGCGTACCGCGCGCAGGTCGCGATGGCGCTGGGCCATTGGGACGATGCCCTGAAGGACGCGCAAACCGTCATTCGCCATCCGCGGGTGGCGCCGGTCAGCAAGATCCCGGCGCTGGCTACCCTGGGCCGCATCCGCTCCCGGCGCGGCGATCCGGACGCCGAGACGCCTGACGGTGAGAGCCCTCTCGCCGAAGGCTATCGATTGGCCGTGCCGACCAACGAGATGCAGAGACTGGTGCAGGTTCTCGCGGCCCGCGCTGAAGCGGCCTGGTTGCACGGCACCGATGCGTCGGATGTCCTGGCGGATGTGGCGAAGGCCTACGAGCTCGGCTTGAAGCACGCCGATTCCTGGATCCAGGGCGAGCTGGCGTTCTGGCTGTGGCGGCACGGCCGTCTCGACGAGGTGCCGGCAAAAGTAGCGCGACCCTTCGCGCTGCAAATGGCGGGCGACTGGCAGGGCGCGGCACAGGCCTGGGAAGAGTTCGGCTGTCCCTACGAGCAGGCCATGGCACTGGCCGACAGCGATCGCGAAGGCCCGTTGCGCGCGGCCCTTGAGATCTTCGAGCGGCTGGGCGCGTTGCCCATGGCCGCCATCATCCGCCGCAAGCTCCGCGCCAACGGCGTCCGCGACATTCCGCGCGGCGCGCAGGAGCGGACCCGGCAGAACCCCTGCGGCATGACCAACCGCCAGCTGAAAGTCCTCGGCCTTCTGGTCGAAGGGCGGCGCAACGCCGACATCGCCCGCCGACTGTTCGTGGCCGAGAAGACCGTCGACCACCACGTGTCCGCCGTGCTGGCCAAGCTCGGCGTGCGCTCGCGCGGCGAGGCGGTGGCGGCCGCGACCAGGCTCGGCCTGCGCGAGGCGCAAATTGAGGAGGCGGTCGGCAAAAAATAGGGAGAACTCCCGATGGCACGACGGTCCGTCATGGCCATGTTCCGCCGCGTCGGACTCCTCCGGCATCGACTTTCGAAAGGAGAGGCCAAATGCCCCGTTACGTAGTGGAGCGCGACTTCCGGTCTGGACTGAACATCCCGGCCACCGCGGAAGGCGCCAATGTTTGCCGCACCGTGGTGGACATCAACACCGCCGACGGCGTGACCTGGATCCACTCCTATTTCAGTACCGACAACAGGAAGAGCTACTGCATCTATGACGGGCCGACCCCCGAGGCGATCCGCAAGGTCGCAGTCAAGAATCGGCTGCCGGTGAACCGTATCACCGAGGTGCGGGTGCTCGATCCTTATTTCTACCGAGCCGCCTGATCGAGGCTGTGCCGCGTCGACGGAGGCTTCCTGCCTTCGCCATCGACGTCGGCCGGACCGCGGGCCTCCGAGGTCCAGGGTTTACCCCGACCCAGTGGCCCCCAAGCCACCAGTGGCCCTCCCAGCCATGAGTGGGCCTGGAGGCCCGCGGCTGCCGGTCGATACGGTGAGCTGGGCGGTGCACGAGTTCGTCCTCGTGCACAGCCTGCTCGGCCGCAGTTGCTATCGTCTGCTGGCGCGCTTCCCGCTCAGCGGTCAGGCCTGAGTGCTCACCAGGGAGAACATCGCGCCCTGCGGGTCGAGGCCTTGCACGATCCAGTTGCCGCCGGGCACTTCCATCGGACCGTTGATCACGCTGCCGCCGCCCGCCTTGAGGCGTTCCATTGCGGCGCCGATGCCATCGACCTGG
>DASZJU010000483.1:0-8920 GCA_035947815.1 Reyranella sp. | reverse complement strand
GCCGCAGCAGGCGCAAGCACCGCATCCCGCGCCGCCGCCGCCTCAGCAGCAGGCGCATCCGGCACCGCCAGCCGCGGCTCCCGCGCCGCAGCAGCACAAGGAAGAGGAAAAGAAGTAGGCGTTCTAGAGAACCTGATTGCGCAGGGCCTTCTCACCCCGCCACAGCCGCTCGAGATTGTCCATCAGGATGTCGAGCACGTTGTCCTCGTAGGCCCGCGTTTCGCCCGCGGTGTGCGGCGTGATGAAGACATTGGGCATCGACCACAGCGGTGATGATTCCGGCAGCGGCTCCTCGACGGTGACGTCGATCGCCGCCGCCCAGATCTTGTTGCCCTGCATCGTCTTGATCAGCGCCTCCTCGTCGGCCACCTTGCCGCGCGCCACGTTCACGAACACCGAAGAGGGCTTCATGGCGGCGAAGGCGGCGGCGCTCATCAGGCCCGTCGTCTCGGGCGTGAGCGCGCAGGCGAGCGCCACAAAGTCGGCTTGCGGCACGAGCTTCACCAGGTCGGCCACGCCATGGATCGAATCGGCGCCGTTGGCGCCCTGCGCGGGATCGCGGCGGATGCCCAGCACCTTCATGTCGAAGGCCTTGGCGAGCTTGGCGAGATGGCTGCCGATGCGGCCCATGCCGACGATCAGCAGGGTCTTGCCGCCCAACTCATCCTCGCGCTGGGTGAGATCGCCCAGCATGCCGCGCCACATCTTCTTGTGCTGGTTGTCGCGCGCCTCGGGCAAACGCCGCGCCACCGCGAGGATCAGGGCGAGCGCATGCTCGGCCACGGCGCGGGCATTGACGCCGGCGGCGCTCGCCAAGCGGATGTTCTTCGCGCCGAGCTGCTCCCTGGAATACTGGTCCATGCCCGAGCTGATGGACTGGATGAACTTCAGTTTCCCGGCATGCGGGATGAGATCGTTCTTCCACATGCCCGAGGCCACCACCACGTCGGCCTCGCCGATGCGCTTCACCAGGTCGTCGTAGGCCCAGGTCTGGAAATTCCTGATGCCCGTCTTGCGCAGCTCGAAGCGGTCCTTCATCTGGTAGGCCGCATGCGCAAAGCAGATCGTCAGATTTTCCTTCGACGGAATCATTCGTTTTTCTCCCTTATTGTCGTCCTGAGTCGCGCGGATCAGATCCGCGCTGAAGCGAAGGACCTCATCGCCGCTTGCCACGGGCATGAGATCCTTCGCTTACGCTCAGGATGACGGTGGTCCTTTACGCTCGCCGATGGTGCTGTGGAAGCGCGCCAGGAACGACGCCGTACGCGGGTTTTTCGGCTGCAGCAAGACTTCCTCGGCGACGCCCTGCTCGACCACCTGGCCCGCATCCATGACGACCACCCAGTCGGCGACGTCGCGCGCGAAGGCCATCTCGTGGGTCACCACGATCATGGTCGTGCCCTCGATGGCGAGCTGCTTCATGACGTCCAGCACCTCGCCCACCAGCTCGGGATCGAGCGCCGACGTCACCTCGTCGAACAGCATGACTTCCGGCGCCATCGCCATGGCGCGGGCGATGGCGACCCGCTGCTGCTGGCCGCCCGACAGCTCGCGCGGATAGCGCCCGGTGAAGGCGCCGAGCCCGACCTTGGCCAGCAGGCCTCGCGCGATCGCCTCGGCCTCGCCCTGGCCCATCTTCTTCACGATCACCGGCCCCGCCATGACGTTCCTGAGCGCCGTCATGTGCGGGAAGAGGTCGAATTGCTGGAACACCATGCCGATACGGGCGCGGAAGCGCGCGAGCGCGCGGCCGTGCGGCATCGAATGACCGGAGCCGAAATCGATCGTCCGTTCGCCGATCTGCAGGGTGCCGGCCGACGGCGCTTCCAGAAGGTTGAGGCAACGTAGGAAGGTCGACTTGCCGCAGCCCGACGGGCCGATCAGCACCACGACCTGGCCGCGATGCACTTCCAGCGACACGCCGCGCACCGCTTCGACCGTGCCATAGCTCTTGCGCAGTCCTTCGACGCGGACCATCACGTCACCGGCCGACGGGCTATTGGTCGACGCGCTATTGATCAACCCGGGCCTCCATGCGCGTCGCCCACAAAGTGAGCGGATAGAGGATGGCGAAGTACATGATGCCGACGCTGGTATAGACCTCGAGCGGCCGGAACGTGTCGGCGACCACGACCGAGCCGGTATACATCAGGTCCGGCACCGCCACGACGTAGAGCAGCGAGGTGTTCTTGAGCTGGATGATCGACTGGTTGACGAAGGGCGGCACCATGCGCTTGATCGCCTGCGGCAGGATGATGTGGCGCATCAGTTCGCCGCCGGTCATGCCGAGCGCGCGCGCCGCCTGCCACTGGCCCTTGTCGATCGAGATAATGCCGCCGCGGAAGATCTCGGTCGAGAACGCGCCCATGTAGAGCGTGAGGCCGAGGCCCGCCGCCAGCCACGCCGGCAGCTCGACCGACAGCACGATGGGCAGCGCGTAATAGAACCACACGATCTGCACCAGGAGCGGCGTGCAGCGGAAAATCTCGACGTAGTAGTGGACCGGAAGCGTCACCCATTTGCGGCGATAGAGCAGCAGCATGCCGCAGATCACGCCGATGATCAGGCCGCCCAGCACCGTGCCCGCCGAATAGGCGAGCGTGACGCCCAGCCCCTTCACCCAGAGGTTCAGGTAGGCATAAAGGACGCCGAAATCCCACTTGTAGGCCATCGCGCCGGCCTCCTCAGAATCGGTCGGGGCGGAACGGCGAGAGATCGACGCTCGTCGGCTTGCCCGTCGCGAGCTGGGCGACCAGCTTGCCGGTGATGCCGGCCATCGTCAGCCCCAGATGGTCGTGGCCGAAGGCGAAGAAAACGTTGGCATGACGCGGCGAGCGGCCGATCACCGGCTTGGAATCGGGATGCGACGGGCGCGGGCCCATCCACTGCGAGGCGGGCTCGCCCTTGAGCCCCGGGACCAGCGCCTGGGCCTGGCGCTGCACCAGGCGGGCGTTGGCCATGTCGGGCGGCGCGTCGGGGGCGGCGAACTCGGCGATGCCGGTGGCGCGGATGCCCTCCACCATGTGGGCGAGCGAGACGTTGCGATCGGCCGAGACCAGGGCGCGCCTGAGCGCGAAGCCCGGATTGGCGAACATCACGTGATAGCCGCGTTCGGCCTCGAGCGGCACGTGCGTGCCGAGCTGGGCGGCCAGCGGGCGCGACCATACCCCGGCCGCGATCACGACCCGGTCGACGGGCATCGGGCCGCGGTCGGTCAGGATCGCGGTCGGACCCTCGCCGCCGATCTCGAAGCCCCGCACCTCGGCATTCAAGATCTCGCCGCCGCGCCGCACGAAGTCGGCGGCCAGCGACGAGGTCAGGCGAAACGGATCGATGGTGCGGTGGACATCGGGCAGCGACACCGCCTTGATCACCTTGGCCGACAGCGCCGGCTCCATCTGCCGCGCCTCGTTGCCGTCGAGGACGTCCATGTGCACGCCGTGACGACGCCGCAGGTCGAGCGCGTAGGCGGCGCTCGCGAAGGCCGCCTCGCTCTCGAAGGTCATCATCAGGCCCTGGTCGCTGACCCACTTGCCGGCGTCGGCAGCTTCGAGCAGCGGCGCATAGCCTTCATGGGTGTGCACCAGCAGGCTGTTGCGGGCGGCGGCGATCGCCTCGACGCGCGAGGGCCGGGCGGCCTCGATGAAGCGCAGGAACCACGGCAGCGCCCGCGGCACGTGACTCCAGCGCAGCTTCAGCGGAGAGTCGGGGTCGAACAGCATGCGCGGCACTTTTTTCAGGATGCCGGGCATGCCGAAGGGCACGCAGGACGCGACACCGAAGCTGCCGGAATTGCCGAACGACGCCGCCCTGCCCGGCTCGCCCTTTTCGATCAGCCGTACCTTGAAGCCTTCGCGCTGGAGGTGAAGCGCGCAACAGACGCCGACGATGCCGGCGCCGATCACGGTGACGGTTTTGTCCATCAGTTGGGCGAGAACGAGACGGTCGACGGGATCTCGTCGATGCCCAGGGTCTTGAGCGACGCCTTCATGCGGGCCTCGTTGTAGCCCAGCATGACGTTCCACTCGGCCCAGCGGTTGAGGAACTTCTGCCAGCGTGCATCGTCCTCCAGCCGCAAGCCGATATAGCCGGGCAGGGCCACGCGCGGCGTCGGATTGACGAAGTCGCCAAGCCCGGGATTCTTGGCCTTCATGACCATGCTCGCCAGCACCGTGGTCGTGAAGGCGTCGGCACGGCCCGACGAGACCGCGAGCGCCACCTGCGAGATGTCCTGCATTTCGATCTTGGTGACCTTGGGCGCCATCTTGCTCAGCAGCAGCGAGTCCGACGTGCCCGTCATGACCGCGACCTTGACGTCGGGCGAGTTGTAGTCGGCCCAGACCTTGCCGTGGAACTTGGGATTGTTCACCGTCACCCATTCGATCCAGTAGGTCGGCCCGGCGAAGTCGATGGCCGTGGCGCGCTTGGGAGTCGCCTGCAGGCCGAAATTCATGTCGACCTTGTTGGCCTGCAGGCTGAGCACGGCCTCGGCGAAGCCGCCGACCTCGACCAATTCCAGCTTGACGTCGAGCTCCTTGGCGATGTCCTTGGCCATCTCGACCATGGCGCCGACCCATTCGCCGCTCGCCTTGTCGCGCAGGAAGTAGGGCGGATAGTCGAAGATGCCCATGCGCACCTTGCCGGTGCGCTTGATCAGGTCCCAGGTCGACTCGGTCTTCGATTGTGCGCGCGCCGGTGCGGCGCTCACGGCCGCGAGCGTGGCCGCGGTGACGCCCGCGACGGCGATGTCACGACGACGGATAGTCATGTGTGCCCCCTTCGAGAATTGTTCGTCTGTTGGCAGCAGGCCCCTTCCTGCGGCACGCAAAAGTCTAGGTGTCGCGCTTCCGTGACGCAAGATGCGAGCCAAAAAACCGTCGTCTCGCGCGGGGTAACCCCGCTGGAGCGAAGCGAAGGACCTCATCGCCGCTTGCGACGGGCATGAGATCCCTTCGGCTACGCTCAGGGCGGGCCTTCGCTGCGCTCAGGATGACGGAAGGGCTTATTTCAACGTCTCCACCGCATAGTGCCTCACGCGCGCCTCTTCGACCTCGACGCCGAGGCCGGGTGTTTTAGGCACGATCACACGGCCGTTCTCGATGGGGAACGGCTTGGCCAGGAGGTCGCGCTCGAGGAAATACCTGGCCTGGTAGAATTCGCAGCCCAACGAAATATTCGGCGTGGCGGCGATCATGTGCGTGCCCGCGAGGTGGGCAATCCCGGTCTCGAACATGTCGCCGCCATAGCAGGCGATGCCGGCGGCCTCGCAGATCGCCGCGATCTTGCGGCCGGCCAGCATGCCGCCATGCTTCATGATCTTGATGCTGACCAGGTCGGCCATGCGGTTGGCGGCGACCAGCAGCGCGTCGCCGGGCGTGAACACGCTTTCGTCAGCCAGCACCGGCGTGTCGAGGGCACGGGTGATCTCGGCCAGCGCGGCGCGCTGGTGGCCCGGCACAGGCTGCTCGATGAAGGTCGGCTGGAATGCCTCGACGTCGCGCAGCTGGCGGATCGCCTCGTGGGTGTCCATGCCCTGGTTATAGTCGATGCGCAGCTCGGCATCGGCCGGCAGCTCCTTGCGGAAGCGCTCCATGCGCCTGAGGTCGGCGGCGTGGCCGGCGAAGCCGGTCTTCATCTTGAACAGCCGCAGGCCCTCGCCGTAGAGCCGCTTCACCATGTCCATGTCGCGGTCGACATCGGGGTCGGCGACCGAGAAGGACAACGGGATGTCGTCGCGGCAGCGGCCGCCCAAAAGCTCGGCCACCGGCAGGCCCGACGCCTGGCCGACGATGTCGAACAGCGCCATCTCCATCGCCGCCTTCGCCTCGGGATGGCCGACGACGGCGTGGTCGGCCAACGTCATCAGCGCCTCGATGCGATGGGGATCGGCGCCGATCAGCAGCGGCCTGAGATAGACATGTAGGGCCGCGACATTGGCCTCGATGGTGCCGGTGAACACCGCCCACGGCGCTGCATCGCCCCAGCCGGTGAGGCCGGCATCGGTCTCGAGCTTCAGGATGGCGTTCTTGACCGAGCCCGCGACATCGCCCGAGCCGTGGCGGCGCATCAGGCGCACTGGGATGTCGGTGACGAAGACCGTCATCGCCGTGATCTTGATCTGCTTCAAAAGACCGCCTCCCCGCTTTCCCAAGTCGAGTCTATCGCGCACTATGTGTGCCAACCACAACGGGGAAACGCCATGCACCGCAATCTGCTTCGTGAACGCCTGAATGCCGGCAAGCCGACCGTGGGCACGCACATCCTGTCGGCCTGGCCGACCCTGGTCGAGCTGATCGGCCATTCCAAGCAGTACGACTATGTCGAGTTCACCGCCGAATACGCGCCGTTCGACCTGCACGACCTCGACAATCTCGGCCGCGCCTTCGAGCTCTCGGGCGTGGGCGGCATGATCAAGATCGAGCAGACCCAGTACACCCACCAGGCGATGCGGGCGATCGGCGCGGGCTTCCAGAGCGTGCTGTTCGCCGACATCCGCACCGTCGAGGATGCGAAGACCGCCGTGAACGCCGTGCGCGCCGAGACGACCATGGCCAAAGGCGTGCGCGGCCGCGGCCTTCTGGGCGTCGGCATGCGGCGCGACGTCGGCATCGTGCGCCAGGGCGGCACGCCTGCCTATGTCGATGCGCTGAACGAGGTCGTGATCGCCATCATGGTCGAGAAGAAGTCGTGCGTGGACAATCTCGACGCCATCCTGTCGGTGCCGGGCATCGACATGGTGCAGTTCGGCGCCTCGGACTTCTCCATGAGCATCGGCAAGACCGGCCAGTACGGCCATCCCGACGTTCTGGCCGCCGAAACCAAGACCATCCAGACGGCGCTCAAGAAGGGCCTGCATCCGCGCATCGAGCTGCGCGATCCGAGCCAGGCCGGCCGTTATCTCGAAATGGGCGTCAAACATTTCTGCATCGGCTGGGACGTCCGCATCCTCGCCGACTGGTGGGACACCAAGGGCGCGGAGATGCGCAAGCTCCTGCGCACCAAGCCGAAGAAGGCGGCGGCCAAGCCCGCGCCGGTCACCGTCTCGAAGGGACGCGGCAAGGCGACTGGAAAGCCCAACGGCAAGGAGCGCGGCAATTACGCCTGAGCGTCCGGTCGAGAAACCGCCCGTCGCACCAAAACGTCCGTTCCGGTGCATGGTCCATGGCGTCGCCCTCTCGGACGACTATGCCTGGCTGAAGGACGACAACTGGCAACAGGTCCTGCGCAACCCGGTGCTGCTCGACCCCGAGATCAGGGCGTACCTGGAGGCGGAGAACCGCTACACCGAGGCGATCCTCGAACCGACGCAGGCGCTGCAGAAGACGCTGGTCGCCGAGATGCGCGGGCGCATCAAGGAGGACGATTCCGGCGTGCCCCAGCCGGACGGGCCGTTCGCCTATCTCTGGAAATATCGCGAAGGCGGGCAACACAGCCTGGTCGGCCGTACGCCGCGCGACGGCGGCGAGGCTGAGATCATCCTCGACGGCGATGCCCTGGCCAAAGCGTCTGCGTACTTCCATTTCGGCGGCACGCGACATTCGCCGGACCATCTCCTCGAAGCCTGGAGCGCCGATCTGCGCGGCTCGGAGTATTTCACCATCCACGTGCGACGCTGGCAGACCGGCGAAGACCTAACCGATATCGTGGAGCAGACCAGCGGCAACGTCGTCTGGGGTCACGATTCGACGTTTTTCCTCTATGTCCGCCAGGACGAGAACCATCGGCCGCTGAAGGTCTATCGCCATCGGCTTGGCACCGCGCAGAGCGACGACGTCCTCGTCTACGAGGAAAAAGACAGCGGCTGGTTCACGCGCATCGAGGAAAGTTCGAGCGGCCGCTTCGCCGTCGTCGCCACCGGCAACCAGGAAACCTCCGAGCGTTGGCTGATCGACCTTTCGCAGCCAGACGCCGCGCCGCGCCTCGTGGCGGCGCGCGAGACCGGCGTCCGCTACAGCGTCTTCGATCGCGGCGATGAGCTCTTCATCCTCACCAACCAAGGCGATGCGATCGATTTCCGCATCGCCACGGCGCCGCTGGCCACGCCGGACCGTAGCCATTGGCGGCCGCTGATCCCGCATCGTCCCGGCACCTACATCATCCGCACGGCTCTTTA
The DNA here is from genome assembly GCA_035947815.1 of Reyranella sp. Classification (GTDB taxonomy): domain Bacteria; phylum Pseudomonadota; class Alphaproteobacteria; order Reyranellales; family Reyranellaceae; genus Reyranella. Next base: position 807 of record DASZJU010000483.1, on the reverse strand, counting down.
TGCAGGGCACCTGGTGCGGCTGGAGCGGGCGAACGCGCTGCCCTCGATCGTGATCCGCGACCTTGCCGATGGCGTCGAGCATGTCATCGCCTTCGCGGAAGCGGCCTACGCGCTCGACATCATCGACGGCTACGAGTTCGAGACCACGACCTTGCGCTTCGCCTATTCCTCGATGACGACGCCGGCGGAAACCTACGACTACGACATGGCGAGCCGCCAGCGCACCTTGCGCAAGCGCCAGCAGATTCCCTCCGGCCACGATCCGGCCGCCTACGTCACGACCCGCATCATGGCGACATCGCACGACGGCGCCCAGGTGCCGGTGTCGATCCTGCACCGCCGGGATTTCTCGCGTGACGGCCGAGCGCCGCTCCTGCTCTACGGCTACGGCTCCTATGGCATGGCGATGCCGGCGTCGGTCTCGGCCAACCGGCTGTCGCTGGTCGACCGGGGCTTCATCTACGCCATTGCCCATGTGCGCGGCGGCTCGGACAAGGGCTGGGGCTGGTACCTCGACGGCAAGGCGACCAGGAAGACGAACACGTTCGACGACTTCGCCGCCGTGGCGCGCGCGCTGATCGACGGCAACTACACTTCGGCCAGGCGCATCGTCGGCCACGGCGGCAGCGCGGGCGGCATGCTGATGGGCGCCATAGCCAACCGCGTGGGCGAGCTCTTCGCCGGCATCGTCTCCGAGGTGCCCTTCGTCGACGTGCTGAACACCATGCTCGACGACACGCTGCCGCTGACACCGCCCGAATGGCCCGAATGGGGCAACCCGATCACCGACGAAGCGGCGTTCCGCTA
>DASZJU010000482.1:0-38990 GCA_035947815.1 Reyranella sp. | reverse complement strand
ACGTGTCGGTATGGCCGGTCGCCGTGATGCGCGCGCTACCCTTGGCCTTGAAGGCGTTGGCCGCCTGCTGGATCGTCGTCAGCGCCTGCTGCGACAGGTTCGAGCGGTCCCAGTCGAAGAACACCATGAACGACGGCGGCGTCACCGCTGCGGGCGGCGGCGACGGCGGCGGTGCCACTTCGGGCTGGCCGAACTTGTAGCTGACGCTCAGCAACGCCAGGATGTTGTTGTTGGTGTAGGCGCCGGGGTTGGTGGTGCCGTAGTAGCGGCCCTCAAGCGCGATGCGCAGCGCGGGCGTGGCGTTGTAGCCCACGCCCAGGATGCCTTGGTAGGCGAACTGCGTGCTGCAGAGACTGCAGCCTTGGATGGTGGAATCGACGAAGGCGATGCCCGCGCCCGCGCCGACGTACGGCGTGATGGTGGCGCCCGGGAAGAAGTCATAGAGCAGATTGCCCATCAGCGAGACCTGCTCGATGCGGCCGTTCACGTTGGCAAAGCCGCCGTTCGGGAAGGCAACGACGCCGCTGCCGGTGTTGTTATGGTACAGGCCTTCGATCTCCACGCGCGGGCCGACGAAGTCGTAGCCGACCTTGCCGCCGACGGCCCAGCCGGTATTCATCGTGTAGCTGTTGTTGTTCAGCAGCCAGTTCAGGCCGCCTTCGGCGCCGATATAGACGCCCGGATAGGCCGGGCCGGCGGAGTCGAACAGCGACTGCGCGTTAGCCGCCACCGGCAGAGAGAGGATCGCTGCGGCGGCCAGGAGTGCCTTCTTGGACATTTACGGGGTTCCCTTGTTGGAGGAGGCGCTAGTGCCCAACCCAACGAGGGGCCGAAGACCGTGGTTGCCGACGGTCACGGGTTCCGGCGCTTAACAGCCGGGAGCGTGGCAACCTTGCAACACAATGCTCATACGCACGCTTGCTGCATCAACGCAGGTCTACTGCATGAACCAACCGTGGCTGACGACCATCGATTGGCCGGTCAGCGCGGTGCTGCTGGCGCCGGCAAAATAGAGGACCGCTTCGGCCACTTCGTCGGTGGTGGTGAACTCGCCATCCGCCGTGTCCTTCAGCATGACGTGTTTGATCACGTCATCCTCGCTGATATTGAGCTCCTTGGCCTGCTCGGGGATCTGCTTTTCCACCAGCGGCGTGCGCACGAAGCCGGGGCAGACCACGTTGGCCGCGACATTGTATTCCGCGCCTTCCTTGGCCAGCACCTTGGCCAGCCCGATCAAGCCGTGCTTGGCCGTGACGTAGGGCGCCTTGAGCTTGGAGGCCTCTTTGGAATGGACCGAGCCCATGTAGACCACGCGGCCGTACTTGGCGGCGTACATGTGCTTCAGGCAGGCCTTGGTGGTGAGGAAGGCGCCGTCGAGATGGATCGACAGCAGCTTCTTCCAGTCGGCGAAGGGAAAGTCGACCAAGGGCTTCACGATCTGGATACCGGCGTTGCTCACCAGGATGTCGATCTTGCCGTACTTGGCCATGGTGTCGGCGATGCCCTTCTCGACCTGGGCTTCGTCGGTGACGTTCATGGCGACGGCGAAGGCATCGCCGCCGCCACCCTTATCTTTATGGAGGGCCTTGATCTCCTTGGCCGTGGCGTTGGCGGCGTCGAGGTTGAGATCGGCGATGACCGGAATGGCGCCCTCGGCGGCGAGCCGCAGTGCCACCTCCTTGCCGATGCCGCTGGCCGCGCCGGTGACGATGGCAACTCTTCCTGTGAAGCGGGACATGGGCGATCCTTTCTCTGTTGGCGAGTTTCTCTGTTAGCGAGTTTCCTCCCAAGCGAAGCTGGGGAGGTGTCGCCGTCTTACGGCGACGGAGGGGTCATGAATCATGACCCTCCGGCCGCTGCGCGGCCACCTCCCCAACTGCGTTGGGGAGGAAGGTTCATTTGGCCAGGTAGTCGAACACGACTTCACCGAGGCCCAGGGTCAGGTCGGTGACGAAGTGGCTGGCCGACACGACCTCGCGCACCGGCAGGCGGTTGACGTCGCACATGGCGTGGTCGAAGAACTGCAACGCGGCCGGGCCCGACCACGCCCCCTTCACCGTCACGTCCTCGAGGTAATAGCGCACCAGCTCGCAGATGCGCGGCGTGCAGTCGACGTGCGGGATGATCTTGATCATGAAGCTGGGCTTGGCCAGGCTTTTGAGCAACGCCACCTGGTCGATCTCGTGGTGCTTGTAGCCCATGGTGGCGCTGACGCAGAGCACCGAACCGTAGTGCAGCGTGCAGAGCAGCGTCTCGCTCTCGTGGCAGACTTTGGGATTGGCGAGCTTCTTGGGGAACCCCCAGATCTCTCGGCCGCCGGCGATCGGCGAGTTGTCGTCGAGATACATGGCGTGCACATAGCCGCCTTCCTGCACCGTGCCGTCCTTGTCCCTGAAGCGCACCGGGATCACCTGGCCGGTCTCGGTATAGTCGCCGAAGCCGGTCGAATCGGGCATACGGATGAACTCGTAGTTCACCGTGTCGCCCACCACCTCGAGCGGTTCGGGCACGACCGAACGCAGGCGCTCGGGATCGGTGCGGTAGGTGATGACGACGAATTCGCGATTGTAGAACTTGTACGGGCCCTTCGGGTACGCCGGATCGTTGAGCGGCATGGCGAAGGCGTTCTTGCGGACGTCGGCCAGTTTCATCTTTGTCTCTCCTACTCGCGACCCTGTTGCTTGAGGTCGAAGGTGAAAACGCCATCGGGGCTTGTCGGCCGTTGCAGCACCTCGGGATGACGCAGGGTGCGCTCCATGTCGCTGTAGCCGGTCTTCCAGTGCTCCTCCATCGTGCGGCGCGAGAACTCGTAATCCTTCGACGCGCCCTCGTAACTCCTGGCGTGATAGATCAGATGGATGATGTTGTAGACCTTGGTGTCGGCCGCCTGCGCCAGCAGCTCGGCCTCGGCCGTCTGGCGCAGCTCGGGGGCCATCTGCTCCAGGAGTTTGGCCGCTGCGCGACGGAGCGCCTGCATGTTGCGGAAGGCGTCGGTACCGGCGCGGGTGCGGCTCGAATAGCGGATGTCCTTCTGGCGGGTATCGACCTCGATCATGTCGCGCGGCAGCTCGCCGCGCGCGCTCCACAGATCGACCTGGAAGGCCAGCGTATCCTCGCGCGGCCGGGCGTCGAGCACCCATTGCAACGGCGTGTTGGAGAGGATGCCGCCGTCCCAGTAGAACTCGCCGTCGACCTCGGTGGCGGGAAAGCCGGGCGGCAGCGAGCCGCTGGCCATCACATGCGCCGGTCCGACCTTGTGCGTGGTGTTGTCGAAGTAGGTGAGGTTGCCGGTCCTGATGTTGGTGGCGCCGACGCTGAAGCGGGTCTCCTTGGCATTGAGGCGGTCGAAATCGACCAGGCGCTCGAGCAGCGCCCTGAGCGGCGAGATGTCGTAGAAGGCGAGGTTCCCGGGGTTGCCCGCCGGCATGAAGATCGGCGGCGGTATGCGCGGCTTGAAGAAGTTCGAGGCGCCCCACAGCAAGGTCCCCATGGCGCGGAGCTGGTTGATCACCTGGCGCTGCATGTCGCTCTTGATGTCGATCGACCCGAGATAGGGGACGCCCAGCGGCGACTGCGTCACGGTCTCCCAGAAGGCGCGCAGGCGTTCGACCCGCCGCTCCGGCGGGTTGCCGGCGATCAGGGCGCAGTTGATGGCGCCGATCGAGATGCCCGCGACCCAGTCGGGATGAAGGTCGGCCTCGGCCAGTGCCTGGTAGACGCCGCCCTGATAGGCGCCCAGCGCGCCACCACCTTGCAGCAGGAGGGCAATCCGCTCGAAGGCGGGCCGCACCTGCGATCCGTCCGGCGCGGGGGCCGTCGCAGACGGGGAATTCATAAGGCGTCTCCTTCGCAGCACCGTCACCGCAACGGCGATCTGCCGTGGCGGCGACGCTACGGCAATGCCGATTCCGAAGATGCCCTATAAAGCACGGTGCGTGCCATGTCGGCCCGCCGGACCGCGTCAGCGCGTCGCGCGGTTTGCGGCCTGTGTCACGGATCTGTCAGATGCGCTGGCGACCTTGGCCTCTTCGCACCAATTGAGTTCCGCCGGCGGCAATGTTCGGTTCGCCGCAACCGCCTCGGCGGCGGCACGGTCGATGCACTGCTGACGGCTCATCGTGTAGCGGCTCGACATCAGGCGGCCGTTGGGGTCGTGGCCGAGGCCCAGCACATGGCCGAGCTCGTGCCGCATGACGCTCGTGAGATCGTAGCCGCGCACGCGATCGACATAGACGGTCACAACGCCGCCGATCGGCGGTGCCGACTGGGTGGCGGCGAGCGCATGGCCGAAGATCGTGCCCTGCACCGGTGGCGGGCGGCCGCCGAGCATCGGCACGATGACCCACATCTGCCCTTTGTCTGCCGCCGGGTCGATATCGAACCGCACGAAGCCGTTCAACACGTAGTTCCATTCGTTGACGGCGCGCAGGATTTTCGCCCGCTGGTACATGTTGAATTGTTCATCGATGGCGAGCCGCACGATTTCGGGCTTGGCCGCGGCGGAGCGATGGCTGGTGTAGTGCGGGTCGTGCTCGTGCAGGTTGGCGGCTTCTTCGGGGGCGGATGGTCCGATCGACGTCACGAGATAGTCGGGACCGAGACAGCCTCCGAGCATGAGAAGAAAAAGCAGCGGAATAATCGAGGAAGAGATGAAAATTTTGCGACGCATGGGACGGCTCCTTCCGCCGGGCTGTGGCCAGGCCAGGAGAGATCGGGGAGAAACAGTTGGTCGGCGGGCGCCAAAATTTCGCCCACTCGCTCTCGGCTCGCCGGTGGCGGACCGTGCACGGCCGTCACCGCGGATTGCGCAACGACATCGAGCGTATGGATGAAAGAATTTGCCGAAAACTGAAATTACCGGTCAGCGCCGCATATCTGCCGACGTATACGCCCGTAAACTTTGTATCTGTCGGAACGGTCTCGCGGCGATCGCGCTCTACGGCGTCTTCTTGGGCGGCAGGCTGCGCAACCAGCCGATCAGCGCGGCCATGTCGTCGGCTGAAATCTTGCTGTAGTAGCCGTAGCCCATCGGCGGCTTCAGCGGATGGCCGTCCTTGTCGATGCCGGTGCGGATGGCGCGCTCGATCTCGGCGTCGGTCCACTTGCCGAGCCCCTGCTCGGGATCGGACGTGATGTTCTTGGCGACGCTCAACCCCCACGGCCCATTGAACTGCAGGCCGCCCGCGCCCAGAAGCGTCGCGTACTGCGGGCGGTGATCCGGGCCCATCGGCGTGTGGCATTCCACGCAATGGCCGAGCGGGCCCGCGAGATAAGCACCGTAGGCCATCTTGTCGCTCGCCGGAGGTGCGGCGATCGGCTTGTCGATCGGCGGGCCCCAGGCGGGCGGCAGCGGCATGTTGTAGGTCGACTTCGCCACGGCGTTGTTCACCGCCGGCACCGTCCGCAGATAGGCGACGACGGCGTCGATATCGGCATCGGCGATGCTGCGATACTGGCCGAACGGCATCGGCGGTCCGATCAGCGTGCCGCCATTCCCGGAGTTGGGCGGACGCCTGCCTTGGCGAATGGCGATCCTGATCTCGGCGTCGGTCCACTTGCCGATGCCGGTCTCTGGATCGGGCGTGATGTTGGACGGGTGCGCCGTGAAGAGCTTGCCTTCCTCGATCGGTGGTCCGCCAGACAGCGTGCGATCCAGCACCGGCCCGTTCGGCCCCTGCGGCGTATGGCAGTTGCCGCAGCCCATGATGCTTTCGACCAGGTACTTGCCGCGCTCGAGCTGGGTCTCGGCAACGGCCGAGCCCGCGGCCAGGCACGCCGCCACTGTGGCGGCCACCGCGATGATTCTATGCATGTGATCTCCCCCAAGGCACCGCGCGCGAACCTATCGAAGGTGGCCGGGGATAGCTACTGGGATAGCTAGTTGTGAGGATGATGGATGCCGCCGGCGGCGCCGTGGCCATGTCCATGCCCGTGACCGCCACGGGCGAGGCCGGTCGAAGAAGCCGACACCAAAAGGCTCAAGGCCAATAGGCCCAGTGCTATGAAACGCATCGGGGCCTCCTTTCCAATCGCGGACCTACGATGACCGGGCAGGCTTACCTTGGCCTTACGCCGCGGCGGCGGCGAAGCGCAGGTCGGGCAGCATCGAGGCGCGGTCGATGTTGGCCCCGGCATCGAACTTCTTGAGCTCGGGCATCACGCTCTTGGCGAACAGGCGCATGTTGCGCGCCGCCTCCTCGTGCGCCATGCCGGCATAGGAGAAGACGCCGACATAGGCCGAGTTGTTGGTCTGCTGGTGAATCGCCAGGACCTTGTCGTAGACCTGCTCGGGCGTGCCGTAGACCTGCAGGTCGGCGAAGAACTCGACCGCCTTCTGATCGCCGTAGACGGCGAGCTTCTCGTTCATCTTGGCGTAGTACTCGTAGCCGCGCTGGTTCTTCATGTGCGCGCCGGCGAACTGGTAGTGGTCGAGCACCGTGCGGTAGTAGCCGCCGATATATTTCATCGCCATGTCGCGCGCCCGCTCGGCGCTCTCGTCGACGAAGGTCCAGCCGGCCGAGATCGGCTGCGGCGCGTCGGTGCCGTTCAGCTCGCGATAGAGCTTGTTGTACTCGGTGAGCTCCTTCTCGACCTCGCGCCACGGCTTCTGCGGGATGATCAGGAGGCCGACGCCGAGCTTGGCCATGATGCGCGCGCTCTCGGGGCTCACCGCCGCGGCATAGGTTCGGCCACGGAAGGACTTGTACGGGGCGGGGCGAATGGCGGTGGCGGGTTGCTTGAAATGCTTGCCATGATATTCCATCACGCCGGTCTCGAGGCCCTTCAAGAGCGCCTCGCCGTATTCGACGAACAGCTCGCGGCTGTCGCCCATGTCGAGCCGGAAGCCGTCGAACTCGACTTTGCCCGCGCCGCGGCCCAGACCCAGGATCATGCGGCCGCCCGACAGATGGTCGAGCATCGAGACCTGCTCGGCCACCCGCATCGGATCGTGCCACGGCAGCACCACCACCATCGAACCCAGCCGCACATGCTTGGTGCGGCCGGCCATGTAGGACAGGAACTGCACGACGTCGGGGCACATCGTGTAGTCGGTGAAATGGTGCTCGACCGACCAGATCGAGTCGAAGCCTAGCGGCTCGGCCATGTCGGCCAGCGCCAGTTCGTTCAGGTAGATCTGGTGGTCGCTGAGCGCGCGGCCGGTATTCTGGAAGACGGCGGCCATTCCCACGTGCATGGCGTTCCTCGCTGTTGTTATCGCCATGGTAAACGGTCGTTTACCTGCTTGGGAAGAGGCGGCCGCACTTGAATCTGCCCCATTCGCCGGTCATATCGGGCGCATGCGCACCCTTTTCGCCGTCCTTCTGTCTGCCGTCGCCCTGATGTTCGCCGCCGCGCTGCCCGCGCAGGCGCAGGGGCAAGTCGGCGTGCCGGAGATCGAGAAGTACTTCAACGCGATCCGAACGCTCAAAGCGCGCTTCGTGCAGACCAATCCCAACGGCTCGATCATCCAGGGCACGCTCTATGTGCGCCGGCCCGGACGCATGCGCTTCGAGTACGATCCGCCGTCGCAGCTCAAGATCGTGGCCGACGGCTTCCAGGTGACGATGTGGGATCCGACGACCAAGGATTTCGGCCAGTGGCCGATCGGCTGGACCGCCGTGTCGTTCCTGGTCAAGGATCCGATGTCGCTCAGCGGCGATCTCAGGGTCGAGAAGCTCGAGCGGGTCAACGGCCTGATCGAAGCCACCATGAGCCAGACGAAGAAGCCGAAGGAGGGCAAGGTGATCGTCCGCTTCTCGGAAAACCCGCTGACGTGGCGCGGCTGGACGATCATCGACAGTCGTGGCCAGCAGGTCTCCGTCGCGCTCACCGACATGCAGACCGGCATGCAGCTGGCCGATTCGCTGTTTTCGAACGACAGCGGGCGCTGACGAGACTGCTTCGATGCGGCGTTCGTCGAACTGAGGCGCTATGATCCCCGCATGAAAGGATGTGGGGATAACCAGACGTGAACGAGTTGATCGTGCGGGCCTCAATCGAGGCCGATGTCGCGCGCTGCGCGGAAATCTATGCCCATCACGTGCTGCACGGCACGGCCTCCTTCGAGGTCGATCCGCCGGACCTCGCCGAAATGAAGAAACGGCGCGCCGCCGTGCTCGATCTCGGCCTGCCGCATCTCGTGGCCGTGCGTGACGGCCGGATCCTGGGCTATGCCTATGCCGGCAACTGGCGGCCGCGGCCCGCCTACAAATTCTCCGTCGAGGATTCGATCTATATCGACAATTCAGCGGTCGGGCAGGGCGTCGGCAAGGCGCTTCTGCCGGTGCTGATCGAGCACTGCACCGCGCTCGGCAAGCGCCAGATGGTGGCGGTGATCGGCGATTCGGCGCAGACGCCCTCGATCCGGCTTCACGCCTCTTGCGGCTTCGAGATGGTCGGGACCTTGAAGAATATCGGCTTCAAGTTCGGCCGCTGGCTCGACAGCGTCCTGATGCAGCGGGCCTTGGGCAGCAGCGACGCGCCTCCGCCAGGGAGCCGTTGAGATGCGCCTGATCGACTGTTTCCACCGCGGCCCCGTCGGCAAAGTGCTGCAGAAGATCTCGCGCGAGCCCTACCGGGCCGGCCGCGAGCGCAAGATCTAGGGAAGCGGGGATGCACGACTGGCTGCGACGCCTGCCGCCCAATGTGCAAGGCGCGCTGTGGCTGGTGAGCGGCGGCTTCATCTTCACCTCTACGAGCGCGATGATCCGGCTGCTCTCGACCCAGGTCGAAAGCGTGCAGACCGCCTTCTTCCGCGCCGCCCTCTCGGTGATCCTGCTGCTGCCCATGATCGCCGCCGGGCGGGTGAAGCCGTGGCACTCCAAGCGCATCGTCGGTCATTTCTGGCGCACGGCGATGGGTACCGGCTCGATGGTGCTGGGCTTTTATGCCGTGTCGATGCTGCCGCTCGCCGACGCCACGGCCATCGCTTTCTCGCAGCCCCTGTTCTCGGTCGTGGTCGCCGCCCTCATCCTGGGCGAGAAGGTGCGCTGGCGGCGCTGGAGCGCCACCGTCATCGGCTTTGCCGGCGTGCTGGTCATGGTGCGGCCGGGCGAGGGCAGCCTGCAGCTCGGGGCGCTGGTGGCGCTGGCCAATGCCGCTGCCGTCTCGCTTTCGATCCTGCTGGTGCGGCGGCTGTCGGATTCCGAGACGCCGCTCATGATCCTGACCCAGTTCGCGATCTTCTCGACGATCCTGCTCACGGTGCCGGCCATTCTGGTGTGGCGCTGGCCCGATTTCTGGGGCTGGGTGCTGGCCATCGGCATCGCTTTGTCGGCCACGGTCGGCCAGTACTTCTGGGTGCAGGCCTTCAAATCGGGCGAGATGTCGGCGGTGGCGCCGTTCGAATATATGCGCCTGCCTTTCGCGGTGTTCGTGGGCTGGCTGATCTGGGGCGAGATGCCGGTGATCTGGACCTACCTCGGCGCTTCGATCGTCATCGGCTCGGCGCTCTACATCGCCCATCGCGAGCACCAGCTTGCCCGCGAACGGCGGCGCGCCCTTGTTGTCTAGAGCAGCGTCCGATCAGATGGAACCGCACGCGGTTCCATCTGCGAGGACAGGAGGACGAACATGGCCCACGAACGCTTTCGCCGCTTCAACACGATGGGGCGCTGGCCGAACCAGGCGATTGACTACGACGTGTCGCTGATGGTCCGCGCGACCGGGCGCAGCCTCTTCATCGCCGGCCTGACCGGCTTCGACCTCGATGGGAAGTTCCACGGCAAGGGCGACTGTGCAGCGCAGGCGGATCAGGCGATGAAGAACTTGAAGATCCTCGTCGAGGAGGCGGGCGGGGCACTCGCGCACGTCTGCAAGGTGACGACGTATCTATTGGACCGCGCGCACCGCGAACCGGTCTACAATACCGTCGCACGCCACCTGCACGGCGTCGCGCCCTGCGGCACCGGCCTCATCGTTTCCGGCCTTGCGATGGCGGACATGCTCGTTGAGTTCGACGTCGACGTCGTTATTCCCGCTTAGGTGCGCGATCCGGCGGGTCGAGCCGGCACATGGCGGACGCGCGCCGGAAAGACAATTTGATTTCCGACGATCGGGTGGTAACGTAATTCACTTTCAATCTCTGGTCACAATAAGGAAATCTTGGGAAAGGGACATCGACAACGAACAACGAAATGTGAGGAGGAAACAATGAGAAGAAGCAAGTTGTTGGGAATCCTGGCGGCCGTTGTCTTCGCGCTCGCCGGTAAATCCGTCCTTGCGGCCGATACCCTCACGATTCTGTGGGCCGAATGGGACCCCGCCAACTATCTCCAGGAGTTGGTGAAAGACTACGAGAAGCAGACCGGTGTGAAAGTCGTCGTCGAGACCGTTCCCTGGCCGGACTTTCAGACCAAGGCGTTCACCGAGTTCAACGCCAAGGGCGACGCTTATGATCTCGTGGTCGGTGACTCGCAATGGCTGGGCGCGGGATCGACCGGCGGCCACTACGTGGATCTCACGGATTTCTTCGCCAAGTACGGCATCGCCAAGTCGATGGCGGCGGCCACCGTCACCGGCTACGCGGAATATCCACCCGGCAGCAAGAAATACTGGGCCGTCCCGCTCGAAGGCGACGCCAACGGCTGGGCCTATCGCAAGGACTGGTTCGAGGATGCCAAGGAGAAAGAGGCGTTCAAGGCCAAGTACCACTATGACCTCGCCGTACCGAAGGACTACACGCAGCTGCGCGACATCGCCGAGTTCTTCTACCGTCCCAACGAGAAGCGCTATGGTGTGGCGCTCTACACCGACAACACCTACGACGCGCTGGCGATGGGTGTCGAACAGACGATCTTCAGCTTCGGCGGTGAACTGGGCAACTACTCCACCTACAAGGTGCGCGACATCATCAACTCCAAGCAGAATGTCGAGGCGCTGAAGTGGTACAAGGACCTCTACAAGTTCGCGCCGCCCGGCTGGGGCAAGGCGTTTTTCCTGGAGGACAACCAGGCCATAACCGAAGGCGTGGCGGCGATGAGCATGAACTTCTTCGCCTTCTTCCCGGCGCTCGCCAATCCTGCGACGAACAAGAATGCCAAGGGCACGGGCTTCTTCGCCAATCCCGCCGGCCCGGGCGGCAAGCCGCGCTTTGCCGCGCTGGGCGGGCAGGGCATCTCGGTCGTGAGCTATTCGAAGAAGCGTGAACAGGCCTTGAAGTTCCTCGAATGGTTCGTCCGCGACGACGTGCAGCAACGCTGGGCCGAGTTGGGCGGCTACACCTGCAATGAGAAGGTGCTGAGCTCGGACAAGTTCCGCAACGCCACGCCCTACAACGAAGCCTTCTATCAGAGCATGTTGATGGTCAAGGACTTCTGGGCCACGCCCGAGTACGCGACGTTGCTGGAGCAGATGAACAAGCGCTTGTATCCCTTCATCGTGGGCGCCAAGGGTACCGCCGACGAAGCTCTCAACGGTCTGGCCGACGATTGGGAAAAAACCTTCAAGCAGAACAAGCGGTATTGAGTCATCGTCCGGAGCAGCGGGGAAGGCTCGCCTTCCCCGCGGGCTCGCGCAGGAGGAGGGCGTAGGTGCTCAGCAGACTCGATTCCCGCTCGCCGGCCGCGCGGCGGGGGCTCAGCGACCTCAGCATCCGCAATCTGTTCATCATCCCCACGATTGCGTTCCTGATCGTCTTCAACATCTTTCCGCTGATCTACTCGCTCGGCTACTCGTTTACCGATTTCAGTGCGTCGTCCAACGCGCCGGCGACCTTCGTCGGGCTGCAGAACTACCGCGACCTGCTCAACGACGACCATGTCTGGAACAACTTCAGCGTCACCGCCAGATACGTGCTCTTGTCGGTCGGCGGCCAGGTGCTGCTGGGCTTCGGCGTGGCCCTGCTGCTCAATCGCCGGATCCCCTTCAAGGGCCTGTTCACGACGCTGCTGCTGGTGCCCATGATGATGTCGCCGGTCGTGGTTGGTCTGTTTTGGGAGCTGCTCTACAGCCCGTCTTGGGGGATCATCAACTACGCCCTGGGGCTTGGTGATCTTGCCTGGCTCTCCGACCCGGACGTGGCGCTCTACGCAATCGCCATCACCGACATCTGGATGTGGTCGCCTTTCGTGATGCTGTTGTGCCTGGCCGGACTGTCGGCCATTCCGCAGCACCTGTACGAGGCGGCCGCAATCGACCGCGCCGGCCGCTGGTTCACCTTCACGCGGATCACGCTGCCGCTGGTGGCGCCCCTGCTGCTGATCGCCGTCATCTTCCGAACGATGGAGGCCTTCAAGACCTTCGACCTGGCCTTCATCATGAGCAGCCAGGAAACCACGGAGTTGATCGCAATCAAGCTCTATCGGCTGGCGTTCCAGGAGTGGCAGACCGGCCCGTCCTGCGCGCTGGCCTACATGGTTCTGATCATGGTGCTGGCGATCACCAACATCTACGTGAAATACCTCAACCGCGCCCGGGATCGCTGACCGGCATGGCGGCCGTCCAGTCCAGTCGCCAGAAGGTCTTGAATCGCGCGGCGGTCGCGGTCGTCGTGCTGCTCACGCTGGTCTATCTGGTGCCGATCTACTGGATCACCTCGACGGCCTTCAAGCCGCGCAGCCTGGCGACGACGGTGCCGCCGACCGTGTTGTTCCAGCCCGAAGTGACGGCCTTCATCAAGCTGTTCACCAAGCGCGTGCAGATGATCGGCAAGGCGAGCCCGGAGGTCTACGACAAGGCGCCGTGGTGGGAGAAGCGGATCTACGATCTGGGCGAGCGCATCATCAAGGACTCCAACGGCAACAGCGAACTCTCGGCCTACCCGAGTCGTTTCCTCAATAGCCTGATCGTTGCGGTGAGCAGTACGCTGCTGGCGGTCGCCATGGGCACATTGACGGCCTACGGGTTCTCGCGCTTTCGCATGCCGGGCGAGCAGGACTGGCTGTTCTTCATCCTCAGCACGAGGATGTTGCCGCCGGTGGTGGTGGCGATACCGATGTTCCTCATGTACCGCGCCGTCGGACTGGTCGACACGCACGTGGGATTGATCATCCTCTACACCGCGTTCAATCTGTCGTTCTCGGTGTGGCTGATGAAGGGCTTCATCGATGAGATCCCCAAGGAATACGAAGAGGCCGCGCTGGTCGACGGCTACACGCGCATGGAAGCGTTTTTCAGGATCGTGCTGCCGCAATCGGCGACCGGAATCGCCGCGACCGCCGTGTTCTGCTTCATAACGGCCTGGAACGAATACGCCTTCGCCTTGATGATGACCAACCGTCGCGCGCAGACCGCCCCGCCTTACATTCCGTCGCAGCTCGGATCGGGGATCACCGACTGGACCGCGATCGCGGCTGGCACTTTGCTGTTCCTTCTGCCCGTCGCGATCTTCACCTTCCTGTTGCGCAAGCACCTGCTGCGCGGAGTGACCTTCGGGGCGATCCGGAAGTGATGCGTCGGCCACGAAAAGAGCTTTGGATTGAAGAGTGCAGCAATGACATTTCGACAACTGAGTGCACGATATCTGGAGCCCGGCAGCATATGGTTGATGGTGCTGGGCATCGTGTTTCTGTGCCAACCCTGGAGCCGCTTCCTCCACGTCTACGGTGTGACCGTCACGCTCGTTGGGCTGATCGGGTTCTCGATCTTCTCCAAGATCAAGCCGCTGCCCGAGGACGACCAGGAAAGCGCTTGAAGATGGGAATGGTCGCGGCTCACGGATCCCGTTTGTCCTGATGGCCAGCATCGTCCTCAGGAATGTCGAGAAGTATTTCGGCGACAACTACATCGTCCGCAAGCTCAACCTCGAGATCCGCCATCGCGAGTTTCTCGTGCTGCTGGGGCCATCCGGCTGCGGCAAGACCACGACGCTGCGGGCCATCGCCGGCCTGGAGGAAATCGACAGCGGCGAAATTCTGATCGACGGACAGCCGGTGCAGAGTCGGCAGGCGGCCGACCGCGATATCGCCTTCGTGTTCCAGCTGTTCGCCCTCTATCCGCATTTGACCGCCTACGGGAACATCGCTTTTCCGCTGCGCGCCACGAATGAGAAGAGGAACGTCGTCGATCGGCGCGTGCGCGAGGTGGCCAAGGCGCTGCGCATCGATGGGCTGCTCGACAAACGGCCCTCGGCGCTATCCGGCGGCGACATGCAACGCGTTGCCATCGGGCGGGCGCTCGTGCGCCGGCCCAAGGCCCTGCTGATGGACGAGCCGATGGGCGCGCTCGATGCCAAGCTGCGCGAGGAGATGCGGGCCGAGCTCAAGCATATTCACATCGAGAATGAGGCCACCACCGTCTACGTCACCCACGACCAGGTCGAGGCGATGGCCATGGCCGACCGGATCGCCATCATGAACGACGGGGTGCTGCAGCAGGTCGGGTTGCCCGCCGACGTCTATCAATATCCCGTCAACCTGTTCGTGGCGCAATTCGTCGGCAGCCCGATCATGAATGTCGCGAACGGAGCGATCCGCCCCGGTGATGGTTGCACGAACGTGGTGCTGGGCGAGAACGATGCGGTTCAGCGCTTCCCCGTCGAGCTCTACCACCAGGCGGCCGAACGGCGGCAAGGCCAAGACAAACTCGCCATCGGCGTTCGTCCGGAGGCGGTGCTGGTGGCGCGCCAGGCGACGGACGGCTACTTTCCGGCGGAGGCGCACATCATCGAGCGGCTGGGCCCCTACGATATCGTCGATCTCAAGTTCGGCACGCAGCTCTTTCGCTCACGCACCGCCAGCGGCTACGTGAAGAAGGCGGGGGACGTGGTATGGGCTCGCCTGGACGAAAAGCAGACCCATTTCTTCGACGACCGCACCGGTGAATCGCTGCGGATCAGGCTGTGAGCAGACATGGCCCACGTCGAGTTGCGCAACATCAACAAGAAGTTCCGCCGCCACACGGCGCTCAACGACCTCAGTCTGGACGTCGGCGACGGTGAATTCTTTGTCCTGCTGGGACCCACCGGCGCCGGCAAGACCACGACCCTGCGGCTGATCGCGGGGCTGGAGGCGCCGGACTCGGGCGCGATCCTGATCGCAGGCGAGGACGTCGGGCAATGGAGCGCGGCGGAGCGCGACGTAGCACTCGTGTTCCAGTACTACTCCCTCTATCCGCACTACACGGTGCGGCAGAACCTGGAGTTCCCGCTCAAATCAAGGCATCGCCGCATCGGTGCCGAGGAAGTGGCGGCTCGTGTGGCACGGGCGGCACAGACCTTGCGCATCGAGCACCTGCTGGAGCGCAAGACCGACCGGCTTTCCGGCGGCGAGATGCAGCGCGTCTCCCTTGGCCGCGCGATCGTGCGGCAGCCGCGGGTTTTCCTCATGGACGAGCCGCTGTCCAACCTGGACGCCAAATTGCGCGAGATCCTGCGCGCCGAGCTCAAGGATCTGCAGATGAAGTTCCGCGCCACCTTCCTCTACGTCACCCACGATCAGGTCGAGGCCATGAGCATGGGCGACAGGATCGGCGTGCTCAATCGCGGCCGCATCGTCCAGATCGGCACCCCGGATGAGATCTACAACAGCCCGCGCGATACCTTCGTGGCCACCTTTGTCGGCTCGCCGGCCATGAACCTGCTGTCCGGCGCCTTTCGCGACGGCAAGGTGACGGTGGCGCCCGGCAAGCTCGAGATAGCGGTGCCGGCCGACGTCGCAAACCGGCTGCCCCCCGGCCTGGACCGCCTGACGCTCGGCGTGCGTGCCGAGGACGTGGTGGTGGGGCCGGGCGGGGGGCTTGAAGGCCGGGTCTACGGGGTAGAGAATCACGGCGTGGAGAAGATCGTCACCCTGAAGGTGGATGAGCACTCCTTGAAGGCGACGGTGCCGGCGCGAATGGCGATCGAGGTCGACAGCGCGATCCCGTTTGCGATTGATCCGGGAAAGCTGAAATTTTTCGCAACGCAGACCGGGGTCAACCTGGTTTCGGTGAAGGAGGAGACAAACCATGGCTAAAGTCCTGTTCAGGAATGTCACCGTGCTCGATTGCACGGGCGCGCCGCCATTCACCGGCCAGGTGCTGGTGGAGGGCAATCGCATCAAGGCCGTTGCCCCGCAGGGCACACCGCTTGCCTCCGACGGCGCCCATGTGGTGGACGGCGGCGGCGCCACGTTGATGCCGGGGCTGGTCGAGGCCCACTCGCACCTGACCTTCCTCGACACCGCGGACCTCGAAAGCCTGGGCTTCGTGCCGCCGGAGGAGCACACGCTGCGCACGGCCAAGAACGCCAGGAAGCTCCTGGAACAGGGCTTCACCGCGTGCAACAGCGCGGCGTCGGCCAAAGCGCGCCTGGATGTCGTGATCCGCAACGCCATCGATGCCGGCGACATTCCGGGACCCCGCACGCGGGCGGCGAGTCCCGAGCTGGCAACGACGGCCGGGCTGGGCGATGTGCGCCTGCGCCACATGCATCGGGAAACCTTCGCCATCGTCTGCGACGGCCCCGAGGAGTTCCGCAAGACGGCGCGCGAGATGGTCCGCGAGGGCGTTGATACGCTCAAGATCAACCCATCGGGTGATGAGTTCGTGCCGCATAGCCGGGCGCACCAGACGGTGATGACGGAAGCGGAGATCGAAGCGGTGTGCGAAGTCGGACGGATGCATGACAAGCGCGTGGCGGCCCACGCGCGCAGCGCGGAGTCGGTGAAGCTCAGCCTCAAGCACGGCGTGGAAGTCATCTACCATGCCACGCTCGTCGACGACGAGGCCTGCGCTCAGCTCGAGGCCGCCAGGGACCGTGTGTTTGTCGCACCCACGCTCGGCATCAGCTACACGACGCTGAACGAAGCCGCCAAGTGGGGCATCACCACCGAGGTGGCGGAAAGCCTGGGCATGCGGCGGGAGCTGGAAGTCGCCATCGGCAACATGAAGGAGCTGAAGAAGCGCGGTGTCCGCGTTCTGCCGGGCGGCGACTATGGCTTCGCCTGGAACCCCAACGGAACCAACGCCCGCGACATCGAGCACTTTGTCAACCTGCTGGGTTTCTCACCGATGGACGCGATCCTTGCGGCCACCAAGCTGGGCGGCGAGATCATGATGATGGGCAAGGAACTCGGCCAGATCAGGCCTGGCTATCTCGCCGACATCCTGTTGGTCGACGGAAATCCGCTGGCCAACGTGAAGATCCTGCAGGATGCGGACAAGCTGCTCGCCATCATGAAGGATGGCCAGTTTCACAAGCAACCCGACATTGCAGGAGCGGCACAGCGCCAGGTCGCTTGACCCTCCGCGGCGCGCTGAATGGCGAGAAGATCCTTGACGCCGCCGTGCGCGAGCACCAGCCGGCCTGCGCGCGCCGCGGCCGGCGTGTCGGGTTCGCGAGCTGCGCGGACCTGGCGCGATGTCTTGCTTGGGTCCGTGATGTGCTCCAAGGCGGACATCGGCCAAGCGGTGCTCATGAATCTGGACTTATGAGCACGCACCCTAGGCCGCTGGGGACGCCTGCGACTTGAGGAGCCAGGCACGCGCCTTCTCGTGGTGCGCCTCGGTGATGTGGACCCGGGCGGCGGTGAAGGCGGCGATCAGGATCGCGGCATCGTCGGTGTAGCCCAGGCCGACGATGAAGTCGGGGATGGCGTCGAACGGCATCACGAAATAGGCGAGCGCGCCGAACAAGGTGGCACGGATGGGCAGCGGGGTCGCGGGATCGAGGGCGCAGTAGAAGGCGGCCACGGCATCCTCGGTGAAGGGCACCTTGCCCAGCGTCTGCCGCGCCTTGCGCCAGAAGCCGTCGCGCACGCGGGTCTCGTTTTCCAGCAGGCGGTCGGTGTTGCTCATGGCCTGAAAGGTGGGCCTCAGGGTCCGCTTGGCAAGGGGTTGGGACCTGCTAAAAAGCGCCCCGAACCACGGAGGATACCAATGGACGTCAAGGGCCAGGCTGCCATCGTCACCGGCGGCGCATCGGGATTGGGCGGCGCCACGGCTGCCGCGCTGGCGGCGGCCGGCGCCAAGGTCGCGATCTTCGACCTGCAGGACGAGCTCGGCAACGCCAAGGCCAAGGAGCTGGGTGGTCTCTACGTCAAGACCAACGTCGCCGACGCCGCCAACACCGAAGCTTCAGTCAAGACCGTGGTCGAGAAGCTCGGCGCGCCGCGGGTCGTGGTGAACTGTGCCGGCATCGGCCGCGCCGCGCGCACCATCTCCAAATCGGGCCCGCACGATCTCGCCATGTTCTCCCAGGTGATCCAGGTCAACCTGATCGGCACCTTCAATGTCATCCGTCTCGCGAGCTGGGCGATGAGCCAGGCCGAGCCGATGGCGGACGGCGAGCGCGGCGTCATCATCAACACCGCCTCGGTGGCGGCGTTCGACGGCCAGATCGGCCAGGCCGCCTACTCGGCTTCCAAGGGCGGCGTGGTCGGCATGACCCTGCCGATCGCCCGCGATCTCGCGAGCCTCGGCATCCGCGTCTGCACCATCGCGCCCGGCCTCTTCCTGACGCCGATGATGATGGGCCTGTCGGCCGAAGCGCAAAAGAGCCTGGGCGCCCAGGTGCCGTTCCCCTCGCGGCTGGGCGATCCCAAGGAATATGCCCAGCTCGCTCTGCAGATCGTCGAGAACCACATGCTGAACGGCGAGACTATCCGCCTCGACGGCGCCATCCGCATGGCGCCCCGCTAAAAGGCCGGCGCGCACGATGCGGTGGGCGGAAATTCTGGCGGCCGTGGGATTGCTCGCCGCGCTTGCCAGGCCGGCGATGGCGGAGCCGCGCTGGCTCGCCTGCAAGTACAACGACACCAACGGCAAGGCGCAGAGCTTCTTCATGGTGTTCGACGACCTGCGCAATACCGCCTCGCTGCTCGATGCCGGCTCGCTGGTCGAGGGCACCAGCACCGGCATCACCTTCCAGGCGCTGCGCACGCGCTTTCCGCAATTCGCCATCACCTACAACAGGAACGACGGGGCGCTGGCCGTCACGCTGCTTGCGGGCATCGGCGGCATCCTGACCGGCGAGTGCCGGCGCAGCCCGCCGCCGCCGGGAGCACCGCCGGGTACTTGAATCCATCACAAAGTTGCGTAACGGCTCGCGCATCGTATCGCGCCTTGCCGTTCCCGGCCCGGCGGAGTATCGCAGTCACATCCCCTCGCAACCTCTGCCCTTCGCGCACGGGCGAGGATTTCCAAAGGCGCGTCACGTAGCCAGCTGTCCCCGGTTGCGCGTGCTTGCCGGCTGGTCGGCTCGCGTCGTTTCACGGTGAGCGAGGCCAACATGAATGAGAACGCTCCTCGCTGGTATGAGCCGGTGTTTCCGCCGCCGCCAAGCTACTTCGCCTGGCCTTTCATTGCGCTTGCCGCTGCAGGCGAAGCGCTGGCGGTGCAAGCCAACGAAGTCGTCCGAGCGCTGAGCGCCGCGGGCGGTGAGGCCGACCGGTCGCCCAAGTTCGCCTGGTCGGCGCCCAACCATGTCAGGCTCGACATGTCGACCATGGAGCTGCGCGACTTCTCGCGCGCTCCCGAAGGCGTGCCGACGCTGATCTGCGCGCCGTTCGCCCTGCACGGCGCCACCATCGCCGACCTGGCGCCCGGCCACAGCCTGGTCGATGCGTTGGCGCGCAACGGTTGCCACCGGCTGTTCGTCACCGACTGGCGTCCGGCGAGCGCGGACATGCGGCTGCTCACCATCGACAGTTACCTGGCCGATCTGAATGTCGCCGTCGACGAGATGGGGGCGCCGGTCGATCTGGTGGGACTCTGCCAGGGCGGCTGGATGGCGCTGGCCTATGCCGCGCGCTTCCCGGCCAAGGTGCGCAAGCTGGTGCTGGCCGGCGCGCCGATCGATACCGACGTCGGCGTCTCGCGCATCTCGACCGCCGCCCACAGCCTGCCGCTCAGCGTGTTCGACGAACTGGCGCGGCTCGGCGATGGTCGCGTGCTCGGCCGCCGCGCGATCGACCTCTGGGAACCGGCGCTGCAGGCCAACGACGCTCTCGCGGCGCTGCAGGTCCAGCCCTGCGAGCAGCCCGGCAAGGAGCAGCTTCTGGAGCGCTTCCGCGCCTGGTCCGACTCGACCGTCGATCTGCCTGGCGCTTTCTTCCACCAGGTCGTGCTATGGCTGTTCAAGGAGAATCGCCTCGCCCAAGGCCGCTTCACGGCACTTGGCCGCCAGATCGACCTTGTCGACGTGCGCCATCCTCTCTTCCTGCTGGTCGCTGAAGGCGATGCCGTGGTGCCGCCCGAGCAGCTGCTGGCGGTGCGCCGCCTGGTCGGTACCAGCCCCGCCGACATCGAGAGCGCGATCGAGCCGGGTGGCCATCTCAGCCTGTTTATCGGCGCCGATACGCTGCATGGCGCGTGGGCGCGGATCGCGCGTTGGCTCGCGCAGCCTCGTGGGCGCGACCGCGGCGACGGCATGATCGAAGGAGTGGCACGGCCAGACGACGATGCAAGTGGCTGAAGGTGGGCAGCCTCGGCATCAACGGCTGGTCCGGTCTCCACCCAAAGAGCGCAAACCGACGGCTGCCCACCATCGGCGCACGGCGACCAACGCCCAGATCGCCTCGACCAGTCCGAATGGCCAGGCACCCTGCGCGAAGCCGTAGATCGATCCCAAGACGCAGGCGCCCGCAAACCCCAGAATGAACCAGGGGCTGCGATGTTCCAGCGCGTAGAAGACCAGCATGGCCGTAACGGCCAGAAGTCCGAAGAGGGTCAGCGAGTCCATCGGAGAAGTATACACGGCGAGGTCGCCGCTCCAGATATTCCTGGAGCACGTCCGGTGGCAACGGAATCGCCTCAACTAGCGCACTTACGTCAGACGCAGTGCAACCAGCACGCCAGCGAAGGCCAAATAGAAAATGGCCATCGACGCAAGGAATGTTCGGGTGATCACACCGGCGCGAAACGCCAGGAACATGGCTGCCACGGCGACCGTCGTCATTGCGGCACCCACCAGCAGGGATCGATCGAGCAGCCAGGGCGTGAAAAACAGACCAAAAGCGGTTGGCACCGTGGCCTGGATCATCATGGCGCCGCTGATGTTCGCCAAAGCCAAGCGATACTTGCCTTGGCGCACCCAGATGACGGCATTCAGGATCTCGGGCAGTTCCGTCGCGATAGGGCTCAAGAGCAAAGCCAGCAGCTGCGGCTTGATCCCCAGCGCCGGCCCAAGCGCATCCAGCTGATTCACAAATACATGCGAAGCCGCGAAAATGACGACCAGCGCCAGAACGGTCTGCGTCACGGCGGCCCAGGTTGATGGCGTTGTACTCTTGGGCGCGAGCTTGAGCGGTTCCAAGCCGCCTTCGTCGTCAACCTGCTCTTGGCGCATCTCCTTCCAGAAATAAGCACCATAGGCCGCCAGGAAGAGCACCCCCAGCCAGGGCTTGAAGGCGAACACGAAGAGGCCGAGGGCGATCTTCACGACAAAGATGGCAAGGAACCATCCCTGATCGCGGCTGAGATTTCGGAAGTCGCGCCGGACCGCCTCCGTCTGCAGGAGCCGCGTGCGGCAAAGCATGAGCGTCAGCCCGACGACGGCGTAGGCGACCGTCGCCAGGACAAGCGGGCCGCCCAGGGCCGCCCCGACGCCGACGTCCCTTTGCTCCGCAGTCTCACCGAAAACCACCGCCACGAAGGTGACGACGCTTTCAGGCAGAGCGGTCCCGAACGCGGCCAGGATCGTTCCCGTCGCTTGCCCACCCACCAAAAGCTTGCGACCGACCCATTCGACGCCGTTCACGAAATACTCGCAGGTGAGATAGATCACGACCGCAGAGCCCAGAAGAAGGGCGATCGCCGGAAAAAGAGGATGCACAACGGCCTACGGGGGGTCGGACGGACGAGCCAATGGTTCGACGTCCTCGCCCGACCCACGGACGAACGTCGATACCAATGGTCTCGCCAAGTCGGACTGACCGCCTGCGCCATGGCCAAAGCCAAGTGTGTTGACGCAGGCCCCTCTGGAACGCGAGGGCGGCTACTCCCCAAGGAGGCGCCGTAGGTAATTGCGCCGCCGGCACCTGTCAATTCTGCTCCGCCCGCTCGCCAGCGCAGGCGTGCTCAAAGCGACGATTACTGCCGTGCTTAAGGTGCCCCGAGCGGTGTCGCTGTGCGCCGGCTCGTTGCGATTGAGAATGCATACCTTGTGAAAGCCATTTTCAAATCAAAGTCTTGTGCGGCAAATGAGAATGCGTATTAATGCCTATAGATGGCAAATAAAGCGAAGAACTGGCCTCATTGGATGCCCGGGCGAGCGGATGACGCGGCCGCGCGGGGAGCTGCTCCTCCGCTGCGGATTCCGCGTGTCACGACAGACCGACTGATGCTCGGTCGGCGCGAGATCGTCGTGCAGCACGGTTTGGAGGAATACAGGCTTCGTATCACCGCAACGGGAAAGTTGATCCTGACGAAATAGGTCAAGTCGGGCACCGCCCCGCATTCCAACAAAGCCAGCCACCCGCACGTCATCACCAAGGCGGGAAGCCAGCCACCAACCTGATCTGCACGGCAGATCCATGGAGTGGCTGCGCATGTCGACAAATTGCCAACGAACTCTCATCGCGCTGATCGCCGCACTGCAGTTCCTCGGGGCCGGCGCCGACCGCGCTCTTGCCCAGCAGCCTCCTCCCGCCGGCCAGCCGTCGACCGAGGAGCTGCTGAAGCAGTTGAAGGCGATGGAGCAGCGGCTGCGCGCACTCGAGGCCCAGGTCCAACGCCAGCAAACAGCGCCGGCCGCCGCCGCCGCGGCCAATCGGCCCGCCCGACAGCAGGTGCCGCCTCAAACGCCATCACAAACCGTTGCGGCGCCTGCGCCTGACGGCGCTCCGCGTACGGCGGCGGCCGTCCAACCCGCTGCACAAACCCAAGAGGAGCCCACGGCGCCAACGGAGGGCGCCAAGCCCCCGAACAAGGATTTCTTCGGCCTCGCGCCCTCGCCCATTGAAGGTCTGAAGCTCGGCATGTACGGCGAGATGAAGTTCGGGACGCAGCAGAATCCTGCGTTCAATGGCGATTGGCAGAGCGGTTTTGACGCCGCCCGCCTGGTGTTGCTGCTGAACTACAAATTCACCGACAGCATCGTGTTCAATGGCGAGATCGAGTTCGAGCATGCCGGCGCGGGCTTTGATAACGACGACAAGCTGCACGGCACCGCCGAAGTCGAGCAGGCTTACATCGACTTTCTGGTGTCGCCGTACTTCAACGTCCGCTCGCCGGGCATCGATCTGGTGCCGGTTGGCTACATCAATCAACACCATGAACCGACGCAGTTCTACAGCGTGAACCGGCCCGAGATCCCCAATGGCCGCAATAATGGCTTGATACCGACCACCTGGGCTCCTCCGGCCGCCGGCATCTTCGGCAAGATAACTGACGGACTTGACTATCAAATCCAGGTGAGCTCGACGCTGGAAGATTTCGGCGGCGGCTTCGACCAGCGCACGGACGGCGGCTTTGTCGGACCCGATCCCTATCTGCCGGGCTTTTCCGGCATCACCGGCGCCAATTTCTCGCGGCCGCCGCGCGGCGACTTCAGTCAACTGAGCAACTACCTGGGCACCGCGTTGAAGCTCTCCTATACGCCGGCCTTTATTCCCGGCTTCGCCGGCAGCACGAGCTTCTACTACACCGCGAACGTCGAGCCGCGCGGCGCCCATGCCAACGACGGTACGGCGCTCGGCGAATCGAGCCTCGCCATGTTCGACAGCGAGTTCCGCTATCGCCTGCCCAAGACCGGTTTCGAATTTCGCGGCGAGCTTGCCTGGTTGTCATTCGGCAATCCCGCGGCGCTTCGCGCCAACAACGACGGTGATCCGACGAACAATGTTGGCAGCACGATGTGGGGCATCTCCGGCGAAGTCGCCTACCATTTCCCGCTCGGGCGTGCGCTCGGCGCCGAATGGGAAGCCGTGCCGTTCTACCGCTTCACCTACATGAACAAGCAGACGGGCGGCTTTGCCGGTCTGGATGCGAACCTTCCCACTGGCGCCGGTCAGCAGCAGTATCATACGGTGGGTGTCGCCGTGTTCCCGACGCCGCAAGTCGTCCTCAAGCTCAACTATCAGAAGGTTATCGATGGTTCGCCCAGTGGCGCGATGTCCGACCTCATTCTCGGAGGCGTGGGTTTTCATTTCTGAGGTGTCCGGATGAGCGATCGCCTGGGCTGGCTGTTGCCCGCCGTCGCAGCGGTCGTCATCTCGGTTCCCGCCCATGCGACGCAGTATTTGTCGGTCGAACAGGCACAGCGCCTGTCGTTTCCCGAGGCCACGCGCTTCGTCGAGGCACATATCGTGTTCACGCCGGCAGACGCTGCCGCGATCGAGCAACGCTCCGGCCAGAAGGTCCGCACCCGCGGCGAGCAGGTCTGGCGGGCCGAAGCGAACGGACGTCTGCTGGGCTTCTTCATTGTCGACTACGTGATCGGCAAGCACGAGGCGATCGACTATTCCGTGGCGCTTGGGCCCGACGGTCGGGTGAAGCGGGTCGAGATCCTGGAGTACCGCGAGTCCTATGGCAGCGAGATCGCCAACCGCGATTGGCTGGCGCAATTCGCCGGCAAGTCGGGCGGCGATGGACTGAAGCCGGGTTCCGACATCCGCATCATCTCGGGCGCAACGCTGTCGTCGCGTCATATCACCGAGGGCATCAAACGCGTGCTGGCAATCCATGACCTCTTCCTGCGATAACGTCCGGCGCGCGCGGCCGCTGCTCGGCACCTATGTCGAGGTCGCAGCGTCCGGCGCGGATCCGGCGCGACTGCACGCGGCGATCGACCGGGCCTTTTTCGCGATCGAGACCGTGCACAATCTCATGAGCTTTCAGGATCCTGGGAGCGAGTTGAGCCGGCTCAATCGTGAGGGGGGCGGGCGCGAAGGGGCCGGGCGCGAAGGGGCCGCGATCATGGCCGGCCTGCATCCGTGGACCGCCCGGGTCCTGGCCGCGGCCGCCGAATTCCGCGAACGGTCGCTGGGCGCGTTCGATGCGGCCATCGACGGGCGCGGGCGCGTCGATCTCAGCGGTATCGCCAAGGGGTTTGCCGTCGATCGCGCGGTCGAGGCACTGCGCGCGGCCGGCGTCGGACAGGGTATCGTCAATGCCGGTGGCGATCTCGCCGTGTTCGGCGATGACGCCAGGCACGTTGCCGTGCGCGATCCCACCGATCGATCGCGAGTCGCGGCCACTGTGACACTGCGCGACGAGGCCTTGGCGTCGAGCGGTCGGGCGATCGACCCGCGCACGGGGCGGCTTGTCGAGGCTATCGCCGGTGCCAGCGTGCGGGCGCCATCCTGCATGATCGCCGATGCGCTGACCAAGGTTGTCGGCGTCCTGGGCGAAGCGGCAATCCCGGTGCTTCGCCGCTACGGCGCCTCTGCGGTGCTGTTCCGGCGAGGAAGCGCGGTACCCCTTGCGGCTTGAGCCAGGCCTGCGCTGGTCGATCTACGTGACTTCGGCGCTCTTGTTCGCGACCGGCATCGCCTGGTGGATGCTCGGCGACGGGCACGGCGCCATTCGCCTTTACTTGATCGCCGTGCACGGCTTCGCAGCGATGCTCTTTCTGGTCGCGCTGGGCGCCATCCTCGTGGTGCATGTGCGCGAAGGCTGGCGGCGCGCCCTCAACCGGATCAGCGGGTCGCTGATGTTGGCGACGGCGGTCCTGCTCGCCCTCAGTGCCTGCGGCCTCTATTACCTCGGCTCGGACACGCTGCGAAACGTGGCATCCGATCTGCACATCGCCCTTGGCCTCTTCGTACCCCTGATCTTTATCGCGCACGTCGTGCTGGGGCGGAGGGCCCGTCTGCGCGCTGCAGCTCCCGCGAACAGTCAGTAGTCGGCGCCCAGGGTGCGAGGCGGTAGTGTCTCAGTTTGAAATCCGGCGGCCTTGACGGATTAAGCTCCCAACCCGACCGTCTCGCGGGGCAGGACGACTTCCACAACGACGTTCAGTCACGGCGCGCTGGGGAGCAGAAAAATGGGCGTCAAAAACTATTTGATCGAAGGTGTTTCCGGCACGGGCAAAACCACAGTCTGCGCCGAATTGCGCCGGCGCGGCTACCACGCCATCCATGGTGACCGTGAATTGTCTTATCAGGGCGACCCGAAAACTGGTGAACGGCTGGAAGGATTTGCACATGAACACCACATCTGGGACGTAAACAAAGTCAGATCCCTGGTCGCAAGCCAGGATTTTGCGGCATCATTCTTCTGCGGCGGCGCGCGAAATTTCTCCCAATTTATTGACTTGTTTGACCAGGTTTTTGTTCTTGAGGTCGGTCGCAATACGTTGATCCGGCGTCTTGCTGAAAGAACGGAAAACGAGTGGGGAGGAAGGTCCGTCGAACGCGAACTCATTATGCGACTGCACGCAACGAAGCAAGACACGCCGAACAATGGTGTCGTCATAGACGCCACAGCACCGATCGCGCATGTGGTCGACGAAATCTTGCGCAAATGCGGATAAGCCGTCGCGTCATCTGAGAAATTCAAACTGAGACACTACCGGCGAGGCACCTGTGGAAGCATCGGCCCTGTTCTTGCATGCTGCAGGGCAGCAGCCGCGGCCACGCGCGAACGAGACCCGACACGATGGCGATCCGACATGAGGGCGACCCGTCAATTCCATCTCTCCTGGTTCCTATCGCAGGGCTACGGCCCGAAGACCTGGCGGGGGAATTGGCCCGGCAGCGACGTCGCGCGCTGGATGATGCCCGATCTGTTCCTCGACCTCGCCCGCGGACTGGAGCGTGCCTGCTTCGACTACGTCATCATCGAGGATTCGTCGATGGTGCCCTACACGTTCCGGGGCTCGCACGACACCTATCTGCGCTATGCCGCCAGCACGCCCAAGCTCGATCCCGCCGTGCTCGTCTCCTATCTCGCCCAGGGCACCACGCATCTCGGCCTCATCCCGACCCTGTCGGTGACCGAGTACCCGCCCTTCCTGCTCGCCCGGCTGGTCAACTCGCTCGACCACGTGACCGAGGGACGCATCGGGTGGAACTGTGTCACCAGCAGCAACGATGGCGCGGCGCAGAACTATGGCCACCTGCAACAGCCGCCGCACGACGAACGCTATGACCTGGCCGACGAATTCGCCGATCTCGTCACCAAGCTGTGGGACGCCTGGGAGCCCGACGCCGTCGTGCTCGACCGCGACGCGCCGATGTTCGCCGACGGCAGCAAGGTCCGCGCGGTGAACCATGCGGGCAAATACTTCCGCTGCCGCGGCCCGCTCAACGCGCCACGCTCGCCGCAGGGCCGCCCGCCGATCTGCCAGGCCGGCGGCTCGCCGCGCGGACAGGAATTCGCCGCCCGTTGGGCCGATACGATCATTACCGATGCCGGCAGCGTCGAGGCCATGAAGGCGTACCGCGCCGGCGTGCGCCGCCGCGCCGCCGCGGCCGGGCGCGACCCCGACACGATCAAGGTGCTGTTCCTGGCCTACCCGCTGGTCGACACGACGACGGAAGCAGCGCACGAGCGGCGGCGCCTGCTGCGCGAGGACGCCAACCGTCATCTCGACATGCAGCTTTCGACCATGTCGCGCCTGACCAACATCGACTTCTCGCAATTCGATCCGGACGAACCGCTGCCCGAGCTCTTCACCGAAGGCCATCAGTCGTCGCTTGCCAAGTGGATCGGCAAGACGCCGCGCGACGTCGCCGCGAGCCAGTCGGCCAAGATGGGCATCGACTTCACCGGCACGATCGACCACGTGGCGGGCATGATGCAGGAGGTCATGGAGGAAGTCGGCGGCGACGGCTTCCTGTTCTTCAACACCTACTTCGACCGGCGTTACATCATGGAGGTGTGCGACGGGCTGGTGCCCGAGCTCCAGCGTCGCGGATTGACACGGACGCGATATGCCCACAAATGCCTCAAGGACAACCTCTTGGAGTTTTAGCCCGCGCGAGCCAACGGAAACCGACACCCGAGGCCGGCGGTCTTCCATGTCCGACACGGATGGCTCAAACGCCCCGCCACAGCTGAGTCGTTCAAGCGGACCGCGGGCGTGCCCTCCCGCCCGTCGCGGCAGTCTATTCCGCGGCAATGCTGTCGGCGCGGCGATCCATCGTCGGCGTCTTGTAGCAGCTTGACGTCCTGCGCCGAATACTCGAGGTCGCGCGCATTGCGGCCGACCGGATTCCACGCGAAGCCGTAATCACTGCCGCGCGGTATGCGCACGCAGCGCCAAGAAGATTCTGCTTGCTCTGTTTAGTAAATGATGTTTCACTTAACAAACCGACGCCAATCGAACGCAAGAATCGTGGGGCGACGGGAGGACGAAGCGTAAAGCCTAAACACGACCCGGTAGTCGTCTTGCCGATGGGCCATGCACTGTGGCCGGCACGAACGCGTCCAGCGACCGAAGGAGGAAAACAGCCCATGACAAAATATCTGTTAGGAGCAGCCGCACTGGCGGCTGCTGCGGCGCTCATTCCCGCCGCGCCCGCTTCCGCTCAGCCGAAGACAATCACCCTGTGCTGGGCCGCGTGGGACCCGGCCAATGCGCTCGTCGAACTGTCGAAGGACTTCACCGCCAAGAGCGGCGTCGGCATGAAGTTCGAGTTTGTGCCATGGCCGAACTTCGCCGACCGCATGCTCAACGAGCTCAACTCGAAGGGCAAGCTGTGCGACCTGCTGATCGGCGATTCGCAATGGATCGGCGGCTCCGCCGAGAACGGCCACTACGTCAAGCTGAACGACTTCTTCGCCAAGGAAGGCATCAAGATGGATGACTTCATGCCGGCGACGGTGCTCGGCTATTCCGAATGGCCGAAGGGCACGCCAAACTATTGGGCGCTGCCGGCGATGGGCGATGCGCTCGGCTGGACGTACCGCAAGGATTGGTTCGCCCGGCCCGACATCCAGGCCGACTTCAAGAAGAAGTACAATCGCGACCTCGCGGTGCCGAAGACCCTGACCGAGCTCACCGAGATCGCGCAGTTCTTCCAGGGCCGCGAGATCGACGGTAAGAAGGTCTACGGCGCGGCGATCTTCACCGAGCGCGGTTCGGAGGGCATCACCATGGGTGTCTCCAACTTCCTCTACCCCTACGGCTTCAAGTACCAGGACCCGAAGAAGCCCTATTCGATGGAAGGTTTCGTCAATTCCGACGGCGCCGTGAAGGGGTTGGAGGCGTACAAGGCGCTGTTCAAGTGCTGCACACCGCCCGGCTACACCGACGCCTACATGCAGGAAGGCCTCGACGCCTTCAAATCGGGGCAGGTGGCGCTGCAGATGAACTGGTTCGCCTTCTTCCCC
Source organism: Reyranella sp. (assembly GCA_035947815.1). Lineage (GTDB taxonomy): Bacteria > Pseudomonadota > Alphaproteobacteria > Reyranellales > Reyranellaceae > Reyranella. The sequence continues at coordinate 9,854 of DASZJU010000482.1, read as the reverse complement.
GGCCTGTACAAGGACGAGAAGGTGGGCGGCGAGCACATCGGCTTTTTCGTCAATCCGTCCGAGAAGGAGCATGGCTCGCAGCTCGGCGGCCAGGGCATCTCGGTCGTCTCCTACTCGCCGAATAAGGCTGAGGCGCTCGCCTACATCAAGTGGTTCGCTCAGCCTGACGTGCAGAAGAAATGGTGGGCGCTCGGCGGCTATTCCGCCCACAAGGCGGTGCTGAACGATCCCGGCTTTGCCAAGACCGCACCGTTCGCCGCCGACTTCCTCACGGCGATGGGCGAGGTCGTCGATTTCTGGGCCGAGCCCTCCTACGCCCAGCTCCTGCTCGCCGAGCAAAAGCGCATCCACGACTACGTCGTTGCCGATAAGGGCACGGCGAAGGAGGCGCTCGATGCGCTCATCAAGGACTGGCAAAAGGTCTTCAAGGACGACGGCAAGCTCAACTAGTGCAGACACCACTGTCATCCCGAGCGAAGCGCGGGACCTTTCGCGCCGCCGACCAAAGGTCCCTCGCTATGCTCGGGATGACAATCTAGTCTCGTAGACAGCCATGACCGAAGTCACTCCGGTACCCTCGCTCGCCGATCGGGTCGCCTCGGCGTCTCCGGACTGGGTGGCGCGCCGGGCCAACGGGCTCTCCGATCGCTCGATCGCCTGGCTGTTCATCGCGCCGACGATCGCCCTGCTGCTGGCGATCAACATCTTTCCGTTGATCTGGACGATCCGGCTTTCGTTCACGAACTACCGCGCCAACCGGCCGAACGCGCCGTTACTTTCGGTCGGCGTCGATCACTATCAGTCTATCCTCGGCGATCCCGACATTTGGGCGGCGATGCAGGCGACGGCGCATTTCGTCTTTTGGACGATCGTGCTGCAGACGTTGCTCGGCTTCGCACTCGCCTACCTCATCGACCGCAAGTTTCGCGGCCACGCCTTGTGGACGACGATCATCCTCATCCCGATGATGTTGTCGCCGGCGGTGGTCGGAAATTTCTGGCGCTTCCTCTACCAGCCGCAGATCGGTCTCTTCAACTACCTGGTCGCTTTCGTCTCCGGCGTGCCGCCGTCCTCATTCGAGATGATCGGATCGGTGAAGCTTGCGCCGTGGTCGATCATTCTGGTCGACACCTGGATGTGGACGCCCTATGTCGCCCTGATCATCCTCGCGGGGCTGCGCTCGATCCCCGACTACATCTACGAAGCCGCCGAGGTCGACCGTGCCTCAAAGTGGCGGCAGTTCTGGTCGATCACGCTGCCGATGGTGCTGCCCTTCATCATGCTGGCGGTGCTGTTCCGCGGCATCGAGAACTTCAAGATGTTCGACATGGTGAACCTGCTGACTTCAGGTGGTCCGGGTTCGACCACCGAGGTCGCCTCGATCACATTGAAGCGCGAGGCTTTCGAGAAGTGGCGGACCGGCTTCTCGTCGGCATTCGCCGTCATTCTTTTCGTCACGGTGTTCGGCCTGGCCAACATCTATGTCAAGGCATTGAACCGGGTGAGGCAGCGATGAGCACCGGCACCGGCATCGTCACCGCCCACTCCGTCGTCGAGCCCAGTGGACGCGCCAAGACGGTGGCCGCGACTCTCGTCATCGCCTACGCGGTGATCTCGATGATCCCGCTCGCCTGGATTCTTCTCACCGGCTTCAAGTCGCCGCCCGATTCGATCAGCTATCCGCCCAAGATGATCTTCGCGCCGACGCTCGAGGGCTACTGCAATCTCTTCACGACGCGCTCGCGGCAGGCGGCCGAGTACATGGCGACGCTGCCGCCGCCCGCCGGCACCTGCGAGGAGATCGCGCGCGGCCGCAACATGGTCATCGCCGGATCCTCCAACTATGTGCCGCGCTTCATCAACTCGCTCGTCATCGCGTTCGGCTCGACGTTTTGCGCGGTCGCGCTGGGGACGCTGGCCGCCTACGGTTTCTCGCGCTTCAAGGTGCCGCTCGCCGACGACCTGCTGTTCTTCATCCTGTCGACGCGCATGATGCCGCCGATCGCCGTCGCCATCCCGATCTATCTCATGTATCGCGAGCTCGGGCTCTCCGATACGCGGCTCGGCATGATCCTGCTCTACACCTCGGTCAACGTCTCGCTCGCGGTCTGGCTGCTCAAGGGCTTCATCGACGAGATCCCGCGCGAATACGAGGAGGCGGCGATGGTCGACGGCTACACGCGGTTCCATGCCTTCTGGAAGGTGGTGTTGCCGCAGGCGACGACCGGCATCGCGGCGACCGCCATCTTCTGCCTGATCTTCGCGTGGAACGAGTACGCTTTCGCCGTGCTTCTCACCTCGGGGGAGGCGCAGACAGCGCCCCCCTTCATTCCCATCATCATCGGCGAAGGTGGCCAGGACTGGCCGGCCGTGGCGGCGGGAACGACGTTGTTCCTGGTGCCGATCCTCGCCTTCACCGTACTGCTGCGCCGGCATTTGCTGCGCGGCATCACCTTCGGCGCGGTGCGCAAATGACGCCCGTCGACGATATCGCACCAGGCAGCGCGACCCGCAGCGGCCGGCCGCGCCGGTTTTTCCGCCGTGGGCCGTGGGAGGCGGCGGCCATCGCGCTGATCGTCGCCGGCGTCGTCATGCTGATGCAGCCGTTCTCGCTGACGGCCTATGGCTACTCGTTCGCGACGGTGCTGCTCGGCACGGTGATGTTCATCGTCGTCTCGAAGTTTCCGCGGTAGCGACCATGGCCGAGATCCGCGTCGAGAACCTCCAGAAATCCTTCGGCAGCTTCGCCGCGGTGCGCGGCGCCGACTTCACCGTGGGGAACGGCGAGTTCTTCTGCCTGCTTGGTCCCTCGGGCTGCGGCAAGACGACGACTTTGCGGATGATCGCCGGGCTGGAGCTGCCGACCGGGGGCCGCATCTTTCTCGGGCCGGAGGAGGTCACCGCCAAGCGCGCCTCCGAGCGCGACATCGCTTTCGTCTTCCAGCTCTTCGCGCTTTATCCGCACATGAACGTGCGCGCCAATATCGCTTTTCCCTTGCGTTGCCAATCGGTACCGCGCGTAGAAATCCGGCGCCGCGTCGAGGAAGCGGCGCGGATCCTGCGGATCGTGCCGATCCTTGACCGGCCGGTTTCCGGTCTCTCCGGCGGCGACCGCCAGCGCGTCGCGCTCGGCCGCGCGATCGTGCGCCAGCCGATGGCCTTCCTCATGGACGAGCCGCTCGGCGCGCTCGACGCCGAGTTCCGCCGGCTCATGTGCGGCGAGCTGCGGGCCCTGCACGATCGCCTGGGCGCCACCACCGTCTACGTGACGCACGACCAGCTCGAGGCGATGTCGATGGGCGACAAGATCGCGGTGATGAACGACGGCGCCGTCGAGCAGCTGGGCAGCCCGCGCGAGATCTACGATCGGCCGGCCTCGATGTTCGTCGCTGATTTCATCGGCTCGCCGCCGATGAACTTCGTCGAGTTCGAGGCGCCGCTCAGGCAGGGCGATCGATGCGTCGTCATAGACGGCGCGGAGATTGCGGTGCCCGAGCTGCGCGAGACGGCGAGCCAGCCCGAGTGCGCGCTCGGCGTGCGACCCGAGCACGTCCGCCTAAGCGACACCTCGCCGCTGCGCGGCTCCATCTACGGCGCCGAGTATCTTGGCACCACCCAGATCGTCACCGTGGCGACCGGACGCGGCTTCGTGAAGGCACGGGTGACGTCGGAGAGGACAGTTCGGCTCGGCGAGCCGGTCGGACTCGCATTCCGCCCGGAAAAACTGTCGATCTTCGATCGCCGATCCGGCCGCGTTCTGCGCTCGGCGTTGCACGATGGCGGCGCCCATGGCTGACGTTCGGCTCGAGACGGTCTGCAAGAGCTTCGGCAAGACCGAGGCGGTGCGCGAACTCTCGCTCGAGATCGGCGATGGGGAGTTCGTCGTTCTGCTCGGTCCGACCGGGGCCGGCAAGACGACCACGCTACGCCTCGTGGCCGGTCTGGAAAGGCCCGATGCGGGCCGCGTCGCCATCGCCGGTCGCGACGTCACCAACGCGCCGCCGGCGATGCGTGACGTCACCTTTGTCTTCCAGCAATATTCGCTCTATCCGCATCTCTCCGTGTTCGACAACCTCGCCTTTCCGCTGCGCTCGCCGGTCCGCCGTTCGGCGCCGGCCGAGATCAACCGCAAGGTGCGCGAGGTCGCGCGCCTGCTGCATATCGAGGACAAGCTGCAGAACAAGGCGACGCAGCTCTCGGGCGGCCAGATGCAACGCGTTGCGATCGGCCGCGCCCTTATTCGTTCGCCCGCGGTCTATCTCATGGACGAGCCGCTTTCCTCGCTCGATGCCAAGCTCCGCGGCGAGATGCGCATCGAGCTGCAGCGCATCCAGCGCGAGCTCGGCGCGACCGTTCTCTACGTGACGCATGACCAGACCGAAGCGATGACGCTGGCGACGCGCATCGGGGTCATGGACCGCGGCCGACTGGTGCAGGTCGGCACGCCGCGCGAGATCTACGAGCGTCCGGCCAACGTCTACGTCGCTACCCGGCTGGGCTCGCCCGGCATCAATCTCGTGCCGCGCGCGACCTTTCCAACGATGCCGGCGCCGGCCGCGGCGGCGACCGTCGGCGTGCGCACCGAGCACGTGCGCATCCGCAAGGCGGAGAACGGCCGCTCTCTGGGAACCGTGTCGTGGATCGAGCATCTGGGCGATCAGGACCACCTCCATGTCGCGCTCGGCGAGCGCGATTTCGTGACGCTGAGCGATGCCGATTCGGGTCTCTCGGTCGGTGACCCGGTCGCCATCGAGGTGACTCGGCCGCTTTTCTTCGATGCCGCAGGCAGACGCGTGGCGGGCTGACCGCCAGGCGAATGAGGACTTCATGGACGAGGCAGTGCGCAAACGATTGATCGAGGCGATGGCACGGGCGGTCATCACCCATGCGGAGGAGCTGACCGAGCTCGATCGGCAGATCGGCGACGGCGACCACGGCCTCAACATGAAGCGCGGCTTCGAGGCCGTTCTCGAGACGCTGCCCGCCACCGCGGCCAAACCGTTGCCCGAAGCTCTGCAGGGCGTGGGGACGACTCTCGTGATGAAGGTCGGCGGCGCGTCGGGACCCCTCTACGGGACGTTTTTCCTCGCCCTCGGCAAGACGATGCCGGACACGCCGACGGCGGCAACGCTCGCCGCGGCCTTTGCCGCCGCGGTCGAAGCGGTGAAGGCGCGCGGCAAATCGCAGGCCGGGCAGAAGACGATGCTCGACGTGCTGGTCCCGGTCGCCGCCGTGCTGAGCGCGGGCGGGGAGGGGCTCGGTCCCCGGGTACGGTCGGAAGCGCTCGCCGCCGCCGAGGCGACCAGGCCGATGAAGGCGATCCGCGGCCGGGCATCGTTCCTGGGCGAGCGTTCGATCGGGCACCTCGATCCGGGCGCGCGATCCTCGGCGCTGATGATCGCGGCCGTCTGCGATGCGATCGGAGCCTGACGCCATGACCCGGAAAACCGCGGCGCATGTCGGCGTCGTCATCGTCTCGCACTCGAGCAAGGTGGCCGAGGGCGCGGCCGACATGGTGCGCCAGATGGTCGGCGACACCGTGCCTCTCGCCTTCACCGGCGGCAATGCCGACGGCGGCCTGGGAACGGACGTGGCGGCCATCCTGGCGGCGATTGATCGCGCCTGGACTCCCGCCGGTGTCGTCATACTGGTCGACCTCGGCGGTGCCGAAACCAACAGCGAGATGGCCGTGGAGATGCTCGATGAGAAGCGGCGCGGCCGGGTCGCCGTGTGCAATGCGCCGATCGTCGAAGGCGCGGTGATCGCGGCGACCGAGGCCTCCGGCGGCTCGTCGCTCGAAACGGTGAAGCGGATGACCGAGGAGCTGTCGCCGCAATAGGCGGCCGCCGGATAGGAAGAGTGAGGATAGTTTTTTCATGACCGTGACCGAGACGCCCGTTATCGCTTCCGCGCTCCTCACCAACGAGGTCGGTCTGCACGCCCGCCCCGCGGTCAAGCTGACCCAGCTCGCCAAGAGTTTCGCGGCGACGGTGGAGCTGGCGCTCGAGCCGGACGGCCCGTGGGTCGACGCCAAGAGCCCGGTCAGGATCATGCGGGTGAAGGCGGCCAAGGGAACGCTTTTGCATTTTCGGGCATCGGGCAGCGACGCCGACGCGGCGGTCGGCGCGCTTGTCGATCTCGTCGCGCGCGGCTTCGACGAGGATGCGGGTGAGGGCGCCGACCATGCCTGAAGTGCGTCATCGCGGCAGGCCAGCCGCACCCGGCTTCGCGGCCGGGCCTGTCATCGCGCTCGCCACGGCCATGGTGGTGCGCCGGGCCGGCGGCGATCCTGCCGCAGAAGCGGCCGCGCTGCGCACCGCAATGTCGACGGCGGCGGCCGAGCTCGCAGCGCTGGCGGCAGGGGCCGCCGATGACGCAGCCGGCATCCTCGGCTTCCAGATAGCGCTCCTCGAAGACGACGCGCTCTCAGCGCCGGCCTTTGCCACGATCGCCAACGGCGCCCCAGCCGATGTCGCCTGGCGCGACGCGCTCGACGAGGAGATCGCCGGCTATCGCGCCGCCGAAGACGAGACTTTCCGCGCCCGCGCCGCCGATCTCTGCGACCTGCGAGAGCGCGTGCTGACGCAGCTCGATGGCGCCGCCGTCGCCACCCCTATCGCCCTCGGCAGCATCGTCGCTGCCCGCGATCTGCCGCCGTCGCGCTTTCTAGCCATCGATTGGCGGGCTGGCGGCGCGGTTTTGCTGTCCGAAGGCAGCCGCAACAGTCATGTAGCGATGCTGGCCCGCGCGCGCGGGGTGCCGATGATCGTCGGCCTCGGCATCGATCCCTGCCGCCTCGCCGGAGAGGCGCTGGTCGACGCGACGGGCGGCGAGCTCGTCCTCGATCCGGCGCCGGCGACACGCGCCGCCTTCGAGGCGCGTCGGCGGTCGCACGAAATCGGCGCGGCCTCGGCGGCAAGCCGCGCCGGGGAACCGGCGGCCACCGCCGACGGCATCGCCGTGGCGGTCCACATCAATGTCGCCGACCCGGACGAGCTGGCGTCCCTCTCGCCGGCGATCTGCGACGGCATCGGCCTGGTGCGGACGGAGTTCCTGTTCGCCGGCGAGGGCTTGCCCGACGAGGAGACTCAGTATCGCGTCTATCGCCGGCTCACCGAATGGGCCGCCGGCAAGCCGGTGACCATCCGCACCCTCGATGCCGGCGGCGACAAGCCGGTCGCCGGCCTGACCGCCGTGGGCGAGAGCAATCCGTTTCTCGGCATGCGTGGCATCCGTCTGTCGCTGGCTCGTCCCGAGGTCTTCGCCGTCCAGCTTCGCGCGCTCGCCCGCGCCGCCTGCCATGGGGCGTTGCGGATCATGCTGCCGATGGTGACGGTGCCGGAGGAGCTCGAGGCCGCGCGCGCCCTCCTGGATGTAACGGTGGCGGCTCTCAAAGCGGCCGGCGTGGCGGCGACGCGGCCGCCGATCGGCATCATGGTCGAGGTGCCGGCTGCCGCACTTGCCATTGAACGCTTCGACGCCGCGTTCTTCTCGATCGGGTCGAACGACCTGACGCAGTACGTGACCGCCGCCGGCCGCGACATCGCCGCGGTCGCCGACCTCGCCAATCCGCTCAATCCGGCCGTGCTGCGCTTGATCCGGATGGTCGCGGAGCACGGCCGCGCCTGTGGACGCGAAGTCAGCCTGTGCGGCGATGCCGGCGGCGATCCCGAGGCGGTCGGGGCGTTGCTCGCGGCCGGGCTGCGCTCTCTGTCGGTGGCGCCCGCTGCGCTGGCCGCCACCAAGGCCGCGATCGGCCAGATCGATCTTGGCCGGCGCGCCGACAGCGCGGCCGGGAAGGGACGATGAGCGAACGACCGACCGCGCTTGCCGGGCCGGATCCGGTGGCCGAATACAAGGCCATCCTCAAGCGGGTGCTGGACAATCGGCCGTCCGGAACGCGGCAGCGTCTGGCTAGGGCGCTCGGCAAGAACCGTTCCTTCATCTCGCAGATCGCCAATCCCGCCTATCCCGTGCCCATCCCGGTGCAGCATCTCGAGACGATGTTCGAGCTTTGTCATTTCTCGCAGGATGACCGGCGCGATTTCCTCGCGGCCTATCGGCGTGCCCATCCGCGCCGTTTTGCCCTTGTCCATGCCGTCCCGCGAACGCGCATCGTCTCGCTCGCGGTGCCGGATCTCGGAGACGCCAAGCGCAATCGCGCGGTCGACGCGATGATCGCCGACTTCGTCCGCCGGCTGCGGAAATTCGTCGACGACATCGAGTGATCGCCAAGGAAGCCGCAAGTACGCAGGGAGGTTCCGTCATGAAGAAGCTGATGAATGCCGCCGATACCGTCCTTGCCGAGAGCCTCGATGGCTTCGCCGCCTCGCATGCCGACATCGTCGTGCTCGGGCCGGAGCGCAAGTTCGTGCGCCGGCGCTTGCCAAAGCCGGGTAAGGTCGCGTTGCTCTCCGGCGGCGGCTCGGGGCACGAACCGTTGCATGCCGGCTTTGTCGGCGTCGGCATGCTCGATGCCGCCTGCCCGGGTCAGGTCTTCACCGCGCCGACGCCCGACCAGATGGCGGAAGCCGCGGCGGCCGTCGACGCCGGGGCCGGATGCCTCTTCATCGTCAAGAACTACGAAGGGGACATCATGAATTTCGAGATGGCGGCGGAGATCGCCGGTCGGGAAGTCCGGACCGTCATCACCGACGACGATGTTGCGGTCGAGACTTCCACCTATTCGACCGGAAGACGCGGCGTCGCCGGCACGCTCATTGTCGAGAAGATGGTCGGCGCCGCGGCCGAGGCCGGGCGCGACCTGATGGCGCTCCAGGTGCTGGGCAAGGACGTCAACGTACGGACCCGCTCGATGGGCGTCGCGCTCACCTCGTGCACGGTGCCGGCTGCCGGCAAGCCCACCTTCCAGCTCGGCGAGGACGAAATGGAAATGGGCGTCGGCATCCATGGCGAGCCGGGGCGCCGACGCGTTCCGCTCGCCGCCGCCGATGTCATCGCCAACGAGCTCGTGCATTCGATCCTCAAGGACCTGGGGCTCAAGCATGGCACGCCAGTATTGCTTTTCGTCAATGGTTTCGGTGGCACGCCGGCGCTCGAACTCTACCTCATGGCGAACGCAGCGCGTCGGGTCCTTGGCGCCGCCGGACTGACGGTGGCGCGCAGTCTCACCGGCAGCTACGTGACCTCGCTCGAGATGGCCGGCTGCTCGGTGACGATAACGGCCCTCGACGATTCCCTGGTCGCGCTCTGGGATGCGCCGGTTCACACGGCAGCGCTGCGCTGGGCGATGTGAGTCGCGGCCCGTCCCAAGAACTCGGAGGCTTCCCATGAAGGTTGCCGCCTATCAGGCTCCCCTTCTACTCGGTGGCTCGATGGAAGCTCTCCAACGCATTCGCCATCGCGTCAAATGGTGTGAGACCGCAGGCGTGGCTATCCTGTGTTGTCCCGAGGCCGTGCTCGGCGGGCTTGCGGACGATGCGGCATGCCCGGTCGATATCTCAATCGACGTCGAAAGCGGCCAGCTGGAAGCGCTGCTCGCGCCTCTCGCCAGCAAATCGGTGACCGCGATCGTGGGCTTCACCGAAACTGTCGGCGCCGGAAAGCTCTACCGCAAGCGCCATCCGGCGATCAGGCGGTCGGTGTACAGCGCCGGCGACCAAAGCCCGCTCTTCACCGTCGGCCCGCTTTCGTTCGGGATCATGATTTGCAATGATTCGAATTATCCCGAGCTCGCGGCCGATATGGTCGCCCGCGGCGCCACGGCCATTTTCGTGCCAAGCAACAACAGCCTGCCGCCGGATAGGGCCAATGTGGTGGCTCGGAGCAGGGCGGTCGATATCGCGCGGGCCAGGGACAACGAAGTGATGATCGTCCGAGCAGATGTTGCCGGC
>DASZJU010000481.1:0-1850 GCA_035947815.1 Reyranella sp. | reverse complement strand
CCCTGGCGCACGTCGTCGGCGACGGCAGCGGTCGGGCGACGGCGCGGATTGCCGAGCCCGCCGCCGCCCGGCATGGCGATGATGACGCGATCCTTAGGCGTCACGGTCTGCAGGCCCTTGCCGCGCAGCACCCTGCCCGACGACAGGGTGACGGCGCCCGCCGCGCCATTCTGCCCGCCTTCGCGGCCGCGCGCCGGATGGTCGATGCGGTCGTAGTAGGCGCTGAGCGCAAACGGCGCCTTGTCGAGCGTGCCGACTTCCATGATCTGGCCCAGCCCGCCGCGGAACTCGCCGGCGCCGCCCGAATCCTGACGGTATTCCTTGCGCCACACGATGATCGGCGACACCGCTTCGTTGACCTCGATCGGCACGTTCTTGACGCCGCTCGGAAAGGCGGTGGCCGACAGCCCGTCGTTGCCCGGACGCGCGCCGGTGCCGCCGGCATGGAAGCTCATGACGCTGAACGGCTGGGCGTGCACCGTCTCCGCCGGATCGCCGTCGGTCGAGCCGGGGCCGCCCAGCGCCATCAGGTTCCACAGGCAGGACGTGCCCTCGGCCGGCACGTGGCCGCCCAGCGCCTGGTGCAGGCAACCGAACATCACGTCGGGCAGCATCTGGCCGGTGACATGGCGCGCCGCCACCGGGGCGGGCTTCTGGGCGTTCAGGATCGAATCGACCGGCGCGGTGACGCGGATGACCGCCAGCGAACCCTCGTTGTTCGGCACCTTGGGCGCCACGATGCATTTCACGCCGAACGAGGAATAGGCCTCGGTGTAGCAGACCGGCACGTTGATGCCGAAGGCCGACACGCCCGACGTGCCGGCGAAGTCGACGTCGATGCCCGTCTCGCCGATCTTCATGGTGGCCATGAGGTCGACCGGCTTGTCGTAGCCGTCGACCCGCATGGAGAACTTGTATTCGCCGGGCTTGATCTTGCGGATCGCCTCGAGCGAGGCCTGCCTGGATTTCTCCAGGATGTGGTGGCCCAGCCGGTCGAGATCGTCGATGGCGAATTCGTCCATCATCTCGATCAGGCGGCGGCAGCCGATCTCGTTGCAGGTCGCCAGCGAGTAGAGGTCGCCTACCACCTGGATCGGCTCGCGCACGTTGGCGCGCACGATCTCGACCAGGGTCTCGTCGACCTTGCCCTCGCGCGCGAAGCGCATCAGCGGGATGTAGAGGCCTTCCTCGTAGACCTGGCGCGCATCGGTCGTCATGCCGCGGCCGCCGATATCGACGACGTGGCAGGTCGAGGCGAACAGCGCCACCATCTTGCCGCGCCGGAAGGTCGGCGTGACGAAGGTGAAGTCGTGCAGATGGCCGGTGCCCTTCCACGGGTCGTTGGTCAGGAAGATGTCGCCTTCCTTCATCGTCGGGGCCGGGAATTTTTCCAGGAAATGACGGACCGCGCGGGCCATCGAGTTGATGTGGCCCGGCGTGCCGGTCACGGCCTGCGCCAGCATCGCGCCGCTCAGATCGAAGACACCGGCGGACAGGTCGCCCGCCTCGCGGGTCGACGTGGAGAAGCCGGTGCGCATCAGCGCCAGCGCCTGCTCCTCGACGACCGCGATCAGGCGGTCCCACATCAATTGCAGGCGGATGGGCGAGAGGGGATCGTTGATGCTCATGTACCCACTTTCTCCAACAAGATGGCGCCGATTGGGCTGACGCGCGCGGCAAAGCTCTTAGGCACGATGGTCGTTGTTTCGTCCTCGGCGATGACCGCCGGTCCCGGCACTAGGCTGCCGATTACCAGGTCGTCGCGATGATAGACCGACACATCCTTCATGTCTTGATCGGCCGGATCAAAGACTTGTCGGGTGCCGCGCGCCTTGGCCAGCTTGTCGGCG
>DASZJU010000480.1:0-4663 GCA_035947815.1 Reyranella sp. | reverse complement strand
CAGCGGTTGGTGAACGGGCAGCCGCGCTCGGTCCCGCCCGGCTGGACGGCAGAGGGTTCCCGCAGCGCGAGGCGAGGGTGAGGGGAATCTGGATCCGGATCGGGCACCGCTGCCAGCAGCATCTGGGTGTAGGGATGGTAGGGCGGCGCGAACACGGCATCGGCGGGGCCGAATTCCACCACCCGGCCACGATAGAACAGCGCCACATAGTCCGCCATGTAGCGGACCAGCGCGATGTCGTGCGAGATGAACACCAGACTGAGCTGCTGGCGCTCCTGCAGGTCCTTCAACAGATTGGCGACCGCGGCCTGGACCGACACGTCGAGCGCCGACACCGGCTCGTCGGCGACCACGACCTCGGGCACCGCCGCCAGGGCGCGCGCGATCGATATCCGCTGACGCTGCCCGCCGGAGAGCTGGTCGGGCATGCGCCGGGCGTAGTGGGTCGGGAGCTGGACGAGTTTCAGCAGCCGCGACACCTCGGCGTCCGCTTCCTGCCGCCGCAGCCCGCGCAGCCGGCGCACGGTGCGGCGCAGCGCATAGCCCACCGTGTGGCTCGGGTTGAGCGTGCTGTCGGGATTCTGGAAGATCATCTGCAGGCGTTGGCGGAGATCGCGCGATCTTTTGGCGATCGGCAGCCGGGCGATGTCCTGACCGTGGAAACTGAGTTCGCCGTCGTTCGCTCCCGTGAGACCGGTCAGGATGCGCGCAAAGGTCGATTTGCCGCTGCCCGATTCGCCGACGATGGCCAGCGTTCGGCCGCGTTCGAGCTCGACCTCGATACCAACCAGCGCCGCGATCGACGAACCGCCCAAGTCGTAGCGTTTGCTGAGCGCACGGGCTTCAAGGATCGTCTCGGTCGCCGCTCGGGCGGCCGGCTGCGGCCCGGAGGCCTGTCGCCACACGAAGGTTGGCAGGCTTTCGCTGCGCACACAGCGGGCAACGTGGCCCGCCTCATCGGCGACGGAAGCAAGCTCGATCGGCCGCGACGTGCACAGGCCCTCGACGACATGGCCGCAGCGATCGGCAAAGGCGCAGCCGACGGCCAATCGCGCGGCCTCGGTCAGGCTGCCGCCGATCGGGGTGAGCGGCCGGCCGTGGCGGTTGGCTCCTACGGTTGGCACGCAATTCAACAGGCCGCGCGTGTAGGGGTGCCGGGGATTGCGGAACACCTGGGCGAGCGGGCCCTGCTCGACCAGGCGGCCGGCATAGAGCACGCCGATGCGGTCGCACAGGCGACCGACGGCGCCGAGATTGTGACTGATGAACAGCACCGCCGTGCCGCGGCGGCGGCGCAAACGATCGACAAGGTCGAGCACGGCGGCTTCGACGGTGACGTCGAGGCCGGTGGTCGGCTCGTCGAGAACGAGCAAGGCCGGTTCGGCGATCATCGCCATGGCGATCACGCAGCGCTGCTGCTGGCCGCCCGACAGTTGGTGGGGATAGCGCGACATCAGCGCCTCGGGGTCGGGCAGCTCGACGTCGGCCAGCGCCTGCACCGCGAGCCGCCGCGCGGTCGCGCGGTCGGCCGTGCGATGAAGCAGCGGCACTTCCATGAGCTGCCGGCCGATCGTCATCACCGGATTGAGGCTGCTCAGCGGATCCTGATAGACCATCGCGATCCGCGCGCCACGGATGCGGCGCAGCGCCTCGCCGCCGAGGCCCAGCAGGTCGGCTCCCTCGAAGCGGATGGTCCCGTTGGCCACGATGCCGTTCGGTCCGAGATGACGCATGATGGCGAGCGCCACGGTCGACTTGCCGCAGCCCGATTCGCCGACCAGCCCGAAGGCCTCGCCGCGACCGATATGGAACGACAGATCGTCGACCGCGCGCTGGCGGCCACCATCCGAACCGTAGTCGACGGTCAGCCTCTCGCAGGCCAGCAAGGGGCCCGGCTCAGCCATGCTGCACGCGGCGGCGCAGGCCGACGGCGAGGAGATTGAAGCCCACGACCAGCGAGGAAATGGCGATGCAGGGCACGATCGCCATGTGCGGGTAGATCGAAATCATGCCGTAGGTTTCCCGCACCATGCCGCCCCAGTCGGGCGCCGGCGGCGGCAAGCCGATGCCGAGGAAGCCCAGGGCACCGATGGCAATCGTCGTGTAGCCGAGCCGCAGGCAGACATCGACGACGATCGGGCCGCGGGCATTGGGCAGGATCTCGACCAGCATGATGTAGGGCGCCGACTCGCCGCGCATCTGCGCCGCGGCGACGTATTCGCGCTCGCGCAACTCGAGCGTCATGGCGCGCACCAGGCGGTAGATGATCGGCGCCTTGGTGACGGTGATCACGGCGACGATGTTGAACGCCGAGGCGCCGAATTTGGTGAGGATGATCATGTACAGGATGATCACCGGGAAGGAGAGGATGATGTCGGAAATCCGGCTCAGCACCGAGTCCGGCACGCCGCGATAGTAGCCGGCGCACAGGCCGAGCACGGCACCCACGATGGTGGCGCCGGCCACGGCGATCGGCGCCACGGTGAGCACCGTGCGCGCACCCCAGATCGTCCGCGAGAGGATGTCGCGCCCCGAGAGATCGACGCCCAGCCAGTGGTTGGCCGACGGCCGCGGGTCGGCGAGTGCAGCGAGATCGCTGGCATTGGGCGCCGGCAGCGCCAGCACCGGTGCCAGCAACGCCGCGATCGCCCAGGCCAATATGATTGCAAGCCCGAGGTAGCCCGCGGTCGACAGTCGGAACGAGCGCGCGCCCCGCGCCGTTGCCGCGATCGGCGCCGGGCTGGCGATGTCGGCAACGTCGGTCATTTCTGGATCCGGATGCGGGGATCGAGCAGCATGTAGCCGAGATCGCCGACCAATTGCGTCGTCATGGCGATCAGCACGGCGACCAGCGCGCCGGCCTCGACCAGGGCGATGTCCTTGGACATCGCCGCCTGCAGCATCAGCCGGCCGAAGCCGGGATAGGCGAACACCGTTTCGACCACGACGACGCCGGCGATCAGGTAGTTGATCTGCAGCAGGATGGCGGTGAAAGGCGCGATCAGAGCGTTGCGCAGCGCATGTTTCACGATCACGTCGCGCCGCTTCATGCCCTTGAGAATCGCGGTGCGGATGAAGGGCTGGCGCATCACGCCGATCATCGAGACGCGGATCATGGCGATCAGGTAGCCCATGTCGTAGAGCGCCATCACCAGCACCGGCATCACGAGCTGGCTGGCGATCGACCAGTTGCCGCCCGAGGAGAGCGGCGAGGTGCCCGGCAACCAGCCGAGCCAGACAGTGAAGATGCTGACCAGGAACACGCCGGTCGCGAATTCGGGCAGCGAGGACAGGAAATTGGCGGCGATCAGGATCGAATGGTCCTGAACGCTGCCTTCGCGCATGCCGGCCAGCACGCCGAACAGTACGGCCAACGGCACGATCACGGCGAAGGCGATGGCGGCGAGCAGCAGCGTGTTGGACAGCCGCTCGAGCAGGATCTGCGCCACCGGAACCTTGAACGTAAGCGACTGGCCGAAATTTCCCCGCAGCACGTCGCCCATATATTCGAGGTAGCGGACCAGCACCGGCCGATCGAGGCCGAGCTGCTGGGTGAGGTGCTCGACCTGCTCCTGGGTGGCATAGGCGCCGAGCAGCTTGCGGGCGACATCGCCCGGCGCGAATTCGTTCAACACGAAGACCGCGCAGGAGACCACCAGCAGGGTGAGCGCCATGTAGCCGAGTTGTCGGACGGCGTAGCGCGCCATCACATCGGGCTCCCGATCGCGCTCAGGCGACGCGTCCGTAACGTCGCATCTTCAGGCGTTCGCTGCTGTTGGTGTCAGGCTTGGTGTCAAAGCCGAGCAGCCCGATATGGCGGTCGGTCGGCCCGGCGATCGGCGCGACGCGATGGATCGACTGGCGGCCCTCGAAGAACGCAAAGGTGCCGGGCCTGAGCGCCAGCCGCACCGCCTCGCCGCGATCGCCATCGAGCAGGCGGCGGACGCCGTCGTAGTTCTCGTTGCCGGCGGTGCGGATCATCGGGACATATTCGAAATCGCCGCCGGCCTCGCAATCCTGCAGCAGGATCGAGGTCACGAAGTCGGTCTGGTCGTAGTGCCACAGCAGGCTGTCGCCGTCCTTCATGACGGCGATGTTGAGTGCGCCCAGCGGATCGGCGTAGCGGTAGATCGGGCCGCGATCGACGACGGCAGCGACGAAGGCGAGCAGGCCATCCCACTCGTAGAGCTGCCGCAGCGCGTCGGTCGGCGGGATCAGATCGTAGGCGATCGCGCCGACCGACGAAAACTGCGTCCGCCGTCGCGGATGATTCTCTGGAAATTCCATGTCCGGCGGTTCGAGATAGGCGGTGCCGCTCGAACTGCCGCCCCAATGCGCCCAACGGGCGATAGCGCGGGCCTCGCTTACCATGCGTTGGAGCGCATCGGTCGTCAGGAATTCGGGCAGAATGCAGGCGCCGCTTGCTCGTAGCGCCGACCTGCATGTCGACACCAGCGCCCGCGTGGCCGCGCTCGCCAGATCGTGGATCGGGTAGCGCTGCAGATCGACAAGCCGCGCCGGATGATTTTCCGCAAACTCCAGGTCGGTGCTTTCGACTGTCTGCCGCATCATGTCCCCACCGATCGTCGCCTCAGGAAGTCACGGCGATCTCGTTGGCATTGATATAGGCCGTGGGATGCATCCGGAAGCCCGTGACCCGTTT
>DASZJU010000479.1:0-3950 GCA_035947815.1 Reyranella sp. | reverse complement strand
GCCTCACGCTGTTCCTCGTCGACGCCAAGGCCAAGGGCATCACGCGGCGCGACTACCCGACCCAGGACTCTTTGCGTGCGTCGGAGCTCACCTTCGACAAGGTCTCGGTCGGCGCCGACGCCGTGCTCGGCAAGGTCGACGGCGCCTTCCCGGTGGTCGAGGACTCAGTCGATAGAGCCATCGTGGCGCTCTGCGCCGAGGCCACGGGCTGCATGGATGCGATCAATGCCGCGACGCTCGAATACATCAAGACCCGCAAGCAGTTCGGCGTACCGATCGGCAAGTTCCAGGTGCTGCAGCATCGCATGGTCGATTGCTTCACCAACGCCCAGGAAGCCCGCTCGATGACCTTGATGGCGTCGCTCAAGATCGACGACAAGGATCCGGTGGTGCGCCGCAAGGCCGCCTCCGGCGCCAAGGTGCAGATCGGCAAGTCGGGCAAGTTCTGCGGCCAGAGCGCCGTGCAGATGCATGGCGGCATGGGCGTCACCGACGAGCTCTCGGTCAGCCATTACTTCAAGCGGCTGACCATGATCGACCTGATGTTCGGCAACCAGCAGCACCATCTGACCCGCTACAGCAACCTCGCCATGGCAGCGTGATCGATGCCCATGCTGACGCTTCTTGGCGTGCAGGCGCGCTAGACTTGTCCTTGGAGGAACCATCATGGCCTACGAAACGCTAAAAATTCGCAAGCTCACCGGCGGCTGCGGGGCCGAGCTGCTCGACGTCGACGTGACGTCGATGAGCAATCGGCAGTGGGGCGAGGTACAGCACGCCTTCGCCGAGCACGGCGTCGTCTTCTTCCGCGACCAGAAGCTCACGCCCGAGCAGCATATCGAGTTCGCCCGGCGCTGGGCGCCGATCGACGTCAACCGCTTCTTCACCCCGGTGCAGGGCTATCCCGAGATCGCCGAGGTGCGCAAAGAGCCCGAGCAGAAGACCAACATCGGCGGCGGCTGGCACACCGACCACAGCTACGATCCGGAGCCGGCAATGGGCTCGATCCTGCTGGCGCGCGAATTGCCGGAGGAGGGCGGCGACACGCTGTTTGCCAACATGTATCGCGCTTTCGAGACGCTCTCGCCGGGCCTGCAGCGAGCGCTGGAGGGAATGCGCGCCGTGCACGGCTCGGCACATGTCTTCGGCGCGAAGGGCGTGAATGCGGCAAATCCCGAATCGGCCGCGCGCTATGGAAACCAGCATCTCGTGGGCGACGACGTCGTCCACCCGGTGGTGATCCGCCACCCCTTGAGCGGCCGCAAATCTCTCTACGTCAATCCAGGCTTCACCTTGCGCTTCGAGGATTGGTCGGTCGAGGACAGCCGGCCACTGCTCGAGCATCTCTATCGCCATGCAGCGCGGCCGGAATTCACCTGCCGCTTCCGCTGGCGTGAGGGCTCGATCGCCTTCTGGGACAACCGCGCGACCTGGCACTACGCCGCCAATGACTACACCGGCGAGCGCCGGCTGATGCATCGCGTCACCGTCGCCGGCTGCGCCCTGCAGCCGGCGGTTGCGATGGCCGACAGGCCGGTCTAGTTGCCGATCGACAGCGACATCTCGGCGATGCCGTAGGCGAGATTATAGCCCGCGTTGCGGCTGTCCTGGATCTGCGTCGCCTGCAGCACGATCTGGTTGTTGCTGCCGCCGTACAGCC
Organism: Reyranella sp.; assembly: GCA_035947815.1. Classification (GTDB taxonomy): domain Bacteria; phylum Pseudomonadota; class Alphaproteobacteria; order Reyranellales; family Reyranellaceae; genus Reyranella. The sequence continues at coordinate 2,290 of DASZJU010000479.1, read as the reverse complement.
AGTTGCCGCCGGCGCTCGAGTTGGCCGCAACGGAGGCCTGCTCGCCGGCGTAATTGCCCAACAGCACCCTTGGGTTCACGCTGGTCGTCGCACCGACGAGACCGCCCAGTTGGTAGACATGCCAGACCATATGGCCGGCCTTGGTGTAGCCGACATCGATGCCGAATTTGCGGATCTTCCCGTCATAGGCCTGCGAGACGCCGTCCTTGGTCAGGTAAACGCAGCTCAGGTCCTTGGTTGAACCGAAGACGTAGCCGGTGCCGGCGAGTATGGCACGACTTTTTAGCGAATCGCCGCCCACAAAAGAGCCGTGCCGGAAGCAATCATCACCCCGTCGAGCAGGCGCTGGAAGGTGACGACGCTCAGCCTCTCGACGATCAGGCGCGCGGTGTAGGTGCCGGCCATCACCGACGAACCCGAGATCAGGCCCTTCAGCACGATGTCGAGCGGCAGCGCGCCGAACTGGCGGAACGTCAGCGCCTTGCTGATATAGAGCGCCAGCGAGCCCGCCGCCTCGGTGGCGATGAAGGCGCCCTTGACCAGGCCGTAGGCGGCGAAAGCCGGCACGCTGAGCGGGCCGGTCGACACGACGATGCCGGTCAGGAAGCCGATGACCGCGCCAGCGATGGCGAGATGCCAGAAGCCGAACTTCAGGTTTCGCGAGGCAAGCCAGCGGCGGCCGGGCACCATGACGAGGAAGAAGACGCCGAGCGCGATGTCGATGAGGTGCTCGGGCAGGATCAGCAAGGTGCGCGCGCCGAGCGCCGCTGCCGGAACGCCGCCCAGCGCATAGGCGCCGCAGGCGCGCCAGTCGATCTCCTTCCACCACGAGGTGATCTTGGCGAAGTTCGACATCAGGGCGACGATCGCCATGATCGGCACGGCCTCGCGCGGGCCGAATTGCAGGACCAGCACGGGCAGCAGGATGATGGTGGCGCCGGTGCCGACGATGCCGCTCACCGTGCCGGCGACGTAACCGACGATGAGGACGAGGGCATAGGTCAGCATGACGCTGCTGGGGGCGCGCCACTCCAGTGGCGCGATCTTTCGCGGATCCAGACCAAGACGCGCGACTGGAGTCGCGCGCCCCCAGCCATGAAGGACAACCCGTCCATCAGTAGCCAATGTTCGGCCGCAGCCATTTCTCCGCCTGCTCGATCGAGCAGCCGCGACGCTTGGCGTAGTCCTCGAGCTGGTCGCGGCCGATGCGCGCCACGCCGAAATACGCAGCGTCAGGATGGGCGAAGTAGTAGCCCGATACCGCCGACGTCGGCATCATGGCGAAGCTCTCGGTCAGGCTGATGCCGGCGTTCTGGCCGGCGTTCAGCAACCGGAACAGCTCGGGCTTCTGGCTGTGGTCGGGGCAGGCGGGATAACCCGGCGCCGGGCGGATGCCGCGATACTTCTCGCGCGTCAGCTCCTCGTTGGTGAGCGCCTCCTCGGGCGCATAGCCCCACAGCGTCTTGCGGACACGCTCGTGCAGGCGCTCGGCGAAGGCTTCGGCCAGGCGATCGGCCAAGGCCTTCAGCAGGATGTCGGAATAGTCGTCATGGTCGGCCTTGAAGCGCGCGAGGTGCTCCTCGATGCCGTGACCGGCCGTCACCGCGAAGCCGCCGATCCAGTCGGCTTCGGGCGAGATGAAATCGGCCAGGCACATATTGGCCCGCGGCGCGCGCTTCTCGACCTGCTGGCGCAGGAAGTAGAGCCGCGACACTTCCTTGGTGCGCCCCTCGTCGGCGAACAGCACGACGTCGTCGCCGTCGCGCCGGCACGGCCAGAAGCCGACGACGCCCTTGGCGGTCAGCCACTTCTCGCGCACGATGTGCTCCAGCATCTTGCGCGCGTCGGCGTAGAGCTTTTTGGCGCTTTCGCCCACCACCTTGTCCTCGAGGATGGCGGGATAGTTGCCGGCCAGCTCCCAGGCGCGGAAGAACGGCGTCCAGTCGATGCGCTCGATCAGCTCGTGCAGAGGATACTCGGCGAAGATGCGCGTGCCCCTGACGGCAGGCTTGGGCGGCGTGTAGGCCGACCAGTCGATCTTGAAGTCGTTGGCGCGCGCCGCCGCGAGTGGAACGACCTTTTCCTTGGTGTCGCCGGCGCGTTCGATCCTGATCGCCTCGTACTCGCTGGCCACCTTGGCGGCGAAGTCGGCGGCCTGCGCGCCCGATTCGGAGACCAGCGCCGTGCATACGCCAACCGCGCGCGAGGCGTCGAGCACATGCACGGTCGTGCCCTTGTAGCGCGGCGCGATGCGCAGCGCCGTGTGGACCTTCGACGTCGTGGCCCCGCC
>DASZJU010000478.1:0-6458 GCA_035947815.1 Reyranella sp. | reverse complement strand
CTCAGCGCCGCGGTCGGACCGTTCGCGATCAGCATGGGCCTGGTCGGCGCGCCGCCGGACGGCACGGCCACCGTTCGCATCTGGCAGGCCAACATCAGGAAGAAGATCGTGAGCCACGTGCCGATGACCGGCGGCGAGGTGCAGGAACTGGGCGACTTCCAGCTCGACGGCGTGGCCTTTCCGGCGGCCGAGGTGGAGCTCGAGTTCCTCGATCCCGCGGCCGAAGAGGGCGAGGTGGGGGCCCGCGCCGGCGGCGGCGCCACGTTTCCGACGGGCAATCATATCGACCTGCTCGACGTTCCCGGTGTCGGAAAGATCGAAGCCACGCTGATCAACGCCGGCAACCCGACGATCTTCGTCGATGCCGCGCGGCTTGGCCTCAAGGGCACCGAGCTGCAGGGCGATATCAACGGCGACAAGGCGCTGCTGGCCCGCGTCGAAGCCGTGCGCGCACGGGGCACGGTCGCGATGGGCGACGCGGCCACGGCGGAGGAGGCGACGGCCAGGCGGCCGCACACGCCCAAGCTCGCCTTCGTGGGCCCGCCAGCCGGCTACACCGCGTCCGACGGCCGCCCGGTCGAGGCCGGCTCGATCGACCTTTTGGCGCGCATCTTCTCGATGGGCGTGCTGCACCACGCCATGACGGGCACCGGTGCGGTGGCGATCGCTGCCGCGGCGGCCATTCCGGGAACCGTCGTGCATCGCCTGGCGCCGGTCGGGGCCGATGGCCGCGTGCGCTTCGGCCATCCCTCCGGCACGCTGAAGGTGGGCGCCGAAGTGCAGAAGGAGGGCAATCACTGGAAGGTCAGGAAAGTCCTGATGAGCCGCTCGGCGCGCCGTCTGATGGAAGGCTGGGTCCGCGTCCCCGCTGCCTGACGAGTTAGTGTCCAGGGAGAAGTCGGTGCTGAAAATTCTGGGTCGGGCGAACTCCTTCAACGTCCGGAAGGTGCTGTGGATTTGCGATGAGCTCGACATCGCCTTCGAGCGCGAGGATTGGGGCCGCGGTTACATGCCCACGTCGACCGCGGAATTCCTCAGTATCAATCCGATCGGCCTTGTCCCGGCCGTCATCGACGATGGCGCCGTGCTGCGCGAGTCCAATTCGATCGTTCGCTACCTGGCGACGAAGCACGGCCCGGACGAGATCTATCCGCAGGACCCGGTGAAACGCGCCCATGTCGAGCAATGGATGGACTGGGCCAACTACGAGACGTCGATCTCGCTGCGCGGCGCTTTCCTCGGCGGCATGCTGCATGAGGCGCCCTGGAACAACCCGTGGTTCATCGAGCAGGGACGGGGGCAGATCACCAAGGAAGTGGGCCAGCTCGACGACCATCTCGACCGCGGCGGGCCTTATATGTGCGGCGATACCTTCACCGTTGCCGATATTCCCATCGGCCTCGTCGTCAATCGCTGGTTCAGCCTCGACTTCGAACGGCCGCACTACAGCGCCGTCGCCACCTATTACGACAAACTCGCCGAGCGTCCGGCCTATCGCCGCCACGTGCGAAACGGCCTGCCCTGATCTTTTTCACACCCAATCGCCAGCCGCGGAGGCTGTGCCGTCACACCGTGAGGTACTGGTGGACAATGCGCTTGTCGGCCTGCAGATCGGCCGGCGTTCCGGTGAAGCGCACTTCGCCCTTTTCGAGGATATAGACGCGGTCGGCGAGGGCCATCACGAACTGCAGGTTCTGCTCCGCCAGCACGATCGACAGCCCGGTCGACTTGAGCTCGGCCACACACTGGCGCAGCAGTTCGACGATCAGCGGCGCCAGCCCCTCGGAAGGCTCGTCGAGCAGCAACAGCTCCGGATTACCCATCAGCGTGCGGGCGATCGTGAGCATCTGCTGCTGGCCACCCGACAGCACGCCACCACGCCGGTCGCGAATCTCGGCCAGATCGGGAAACAACGCGAACACCTGCTCCTCCCGCCAGGTCGTCTTGCCGTTCGTGCCGGCACGCCGCGCAATGTCGAGGTTCTCCCAGACCGACAGTTCGGGAAAGATGCGCCGGTCTTCCGGCACGAAGCCGATGCCGAGGCGACAGATCCGGTGCGGTCCGAGCTGCGCGATGTCCTGCCCTTTCCACACCACGCGCCCGCTCCGCGGCGGCGTAAGGCCGATGATCGAGCGCATCGTGGTGGTCTTGCCGACCCCGTTGCGTCCAATCAACGCGATGCATTCGCCGGCATGCACCTCGAGTGAGACGCCGAACAGGACCTGGCTCAGCCCGTAGGCAGTATGGATCCCGTCGACCACGAGGTCAGCCCCCCGGTCAGCCATAGTCCTGCTCTCCCAGATATACCCGCTTCACTTCCGGGTCGTTGCGCACCGCGTCGGGTTTGCCGGAGGCAATGATCTCCCCGTGGTGCAGCACCGAAATGCGCTCGGCGATACCGAACACCACGGCCATGTCGTGTTCGGTGAACAGCAGGGTAAGCCCGCGCGATTTCACGATGTCGCGCACCGATGCGATGGTCTCGCCCGTCTCCTGGGGCGACATGCCGGCGGTCGGTTCATCGAGCAGCAGCAGGCGCGGTTTCGAGGCCAGCGCGATCGCGAGTTCGAGCTGCTTCTGCTTGCCATACGCCAGCTCGCCGGCGGTTTCCGACGCCTCGGCCGTCAGGCCCACGAGCTCCAGCAGTTCGCGGGTCCCGTCGCGATGCAGCGAGCGGCCGGGGCGAATCAGATTCCACTGCTGGCCTTCGTGCGCGATCAGTGCCACCTGCACGTTCTCGAACACGGTGAGCCTGGGATAGATGTTGATGCGCTGGAACGACCGGGCGATGCCCAGGCGCACGATCCTGTGCGGCGGCAGGCCGATCAGGTCGCGGCCTTCGAACGACACGGCGCCCTTATCGGGCCGCAGGTGTCCGGTGATGAGATTGAAGAACGTGGTCTTGCCGGCGCCGTTGGGGCCGATGACGGCGTGCATCTCGCCGGCCTGAAGGTCGAACGAAACATCGCGCGTGGCGACGAAGCCGGCGAACGACTTCCACAAGCCTTCGATGCGCAGCATGGCGCTCATGTCCGGCCCCCGTGTGCTCCCCAGCGCGCCTTCACGCGGGCCACCAAACCTATCAGCCCGTCCGGCAGCACGAGCACGATCACGAGCAGGATGAGCCCCAGCACGGTCGGCCAGTAGGGCGTGTACTGGTTGGTGAAGACCTGCAGCAGATAAAGTACGGCGGCGCCGAAGATGGGCCCGACGAAGGAATGGATGCCGCCCAGCAGCACCATGATCAGCACCTGCGCCGATTCGGTCCAGTACGCGTTCTCGATGTATATCCCGCGGTGGTACATGCCGAACAGCGCGCCGGCGAGCCCGCCAAACGTGCCGGCCACGGTGAAGGCTGCCCAGCGCATCCGGCGCGTGTCGACGCCGATGAAGCCGGCCCGCACGCCGTTCTCGCGCACCGCCACCAGGGTCAGGCCGAACGCGGAATGGCAGATGACCCAGAGTGCCGCCACGCCCGCGGCCACCGTCGCCAAGGTGAAGTAGAAGTAGCCGACGTAATGGGCCAGCATCGCCGGCAGCTTGATCCCGGTGAAGCCGTCGTCGCCGCCGGTGACGGCCTTCCACTTGAAGGCGATGCCCCACACCAGCATGGCGAAGGCCAGCGTCAGCATGGCGAAATAGATCTGCGTCAGCCGCACGCAGAAATAGCCGACCACTCCGGCCACCAGCCCCGCCAGCACCACCGCCGCCGGCAAGCTCGCCACCAGTGGCCAGTCGTAGGTGGTGAGCAGGATGGCGCAGGCATAGCCGCCGATGGCGAAATAGGCGGCGTGACCGAACGAGATGTTGCCTGTGAAGCCGATCAGCACGTTCAGGCTGAGCGCAAAGAGGACGTAGATCAGCACCTCGGTCGTGAGGTCGATGGCGTAACGGCTGCCGGCCAGCGGCACCAGCGCCAGCAGCAGGACGACGATCGCCGACGCGACCAGATGGCGGCGCTGCGGCATGGTCAGTGCCCTGTCTCGGGCCGGCCGAGCAGGCCCCACGGCCGGATGATCAGCACCACCAGCATCAGCACGTAGGGCAGCACGTCCTGCCAGTTCGGCGCCCAGACCGTGCCGAACTGCACGACGAAGCCAAAGGCGAGCGCGCCCAGGAAGCTGCCCCACAGGTTTCCCAGCCCGCCGATGATGACGATGATGAAGCACTCGTTGATGATGGTGGCGTCCATTCCCGGCACCAGGGCGACGCGCGGTGCTGCGAGCGCGCCGCCCACGCCCGCCAGCGCCGAGCCGATGGTGAACACCGCCGCGTAGACCATCGGCACATTGACGCCGAGCGCCGCCAGCATCTCGCGGTCCTGGGTCGCGGCGCGTACGATGCGGCCCCAGCGCGTACGATCGACCAGCAGCCACATGGCGACCGCGATCGCCGGGCCGACCACGCAGAGGAACAGCTGATACTGCGGCAGGACGACGAAGCCCAGGTTGACCGCGCCGCCGAGACCCGGCGGATAGCCGACCGAGTACTGGTCGGTTCCCCAGATCATCTTCGCGGCATCGCTCATCAGCAGCACCAGCGCAAACGTGAACAGGAGCTGCATCAGGTGCTCCTTGTCGTAGAGGTGCCTGAGCAGCAGCCGTTCGATCACCAGCGCGATGATCGCCAGGCCCGCGGCCGATGCCAGCACGCCGACGAAGAAGGGCGCGCCCCAGGTCTTGGCGACCGTGAAGACGATGTAGGCCCCGAACATGTAGAACATGCCGTGCGCGAAATTGATCACCCGCAGCACGCCGAAGATCAGGTTGAGGCCGGAGGCGATGATGAACATGTTCATGGCAAGCGCCAGGCCATAGAACGCGTTCAGCGTGAACATCGTGAGGGTCATTGACGGCACCGTATTTGGTCAAAAGTTGCCGTCATCCCGACCGGAGCCGAGCGCAGCGAGGCGTAGTGGAGGGACCTATTCTTGTCGTCTCGCCGACAAGAAAAGATCCCTCGGCTTCGCTTGGGATGACGACTTCGCCCGTCCTCTCGGACGGCGAAGTCGTCACTTCGGCTGGATGTACTCCGCCGGCTCCATCATGCGGTAGGCGCGGTCGGGCTTCTTGACCATCGGCCCCCAGAACTGGCCGATGTTGGCCTGGTGCGTCTTGGCATCGATGGTGAGTGACCCGACCGGCGTGCCGATCGTCAGTCCTTCGAGCGCGGCCGCAACCTTGTCGGCCTCGGTCGACTTGGCCTTCTCGATCGCCTGCGCGGCGTACATCACGCCGATATAGCCCAGCATCGCCCACTGCGGCGTCTCCTGGGTGCTGAGCTTCTTGGCGAGCCGGGCCTGGAACGCCGCATGGGACGGATCGTTGCCGTGGTACCAGAGCTCGTAGGTGTTGGAGATGACGTTGTCCGGATACTCTCCCTTCAGCTCGCCCGCGATCTCGTGGCTGCCGATCTCGCCGCCGGAGATCCACTTGATCTTGTCGAAGAAGCCGAGCGGCGCGGCCTGCTTGACCCACGACACGAAGTGCGGGCCCCACAGGCCCGAGATCACGCCGTCGCACCCGGCCGACATGACCTGCGGGATGAACGGGTTGAAATCGGTGGCGCCGAGCTTTGGCTTCAGCGTCAGCACCACCTTGGCGTCGGGCGCGTGCTTGGGCAGCGCCTTCAGGATGCCGACCTCGAGGTCGTTGCCGTAGGCGTAGTCAAGCTCGAGATGGCAGAGCTTGGCGAGCTTATACTTGCCGACGAGCAGCGCCATGGTGTCGCCTTCGAGATCGGTGTTGGAGGCGGTCCGGAACACATACTTGTGCAGCTTGTCCGTCGTCATCTGGATGGTCTTGGGGATGGTCGAGATGTAGACGACCTTCTCCTGCTTGGACACTTCCGACATGGCCAGGCCAACCGACGAGGCCAGCCCGCCCAAGACGATGTCCACCTTGTCCTTGGTGATCAGCTCTTTCATCGTCGAGGAGGCGGCTGCCGGGTTCAACTTGTCGTCGCGCTCGATCGATTCGATCTTGCGGCCCATGATGCCGCCCTTGGCGTTCAGCTCCTCGACGGCGAGTTGATGGCCGGCCATGGCCGGGACTCCGTAGACGGCGCCGCCGCCGGTCAGCGGATACAGGACGCCGATCTTGATCGGCTCCTGGGCAAAAGCCGTCCCGACACCCAGGGCGCCGACGGCAACAAGCACTGCGCTGTATTTCATGTTTGTTCCCTCCCGATTCGACCATGTCCGATTTGAGGCTGAACCTCGCCACGCCGATCTCGATACGCGGCGTGTGCGCTGGCGACGCGAGAAACTCAAAGCCTACGCTGACCATTACAATCACGCCGGTACGCATCTCGCTCTCGAGAAGGACTCCCGGCTCGAGCGTACTCGGCGGTCCATCACGCGTCGTGACAATCGGCGGCGGCCTCGGCGATCCGGAGGCGACCCATCGCCAATATGGATTATCGTCTTGGGGCGCACAATAAGAGGAACAGCGGTGCTA
>DASZJU010000477.1:0-24966 GCA_035947815.1 Reyranella sp. | reverse complement strand
TTCATCGCCAATTTCCTCAGCAAGCCGGTCATCGTGGGCTTCATGCACGGGCTCGCCCTGGTGGTGGCGGTCGCGCAATTGCCCAAGGTGCTGGGCATCACGTCCGCCGGCGAGACCACGCTCGAGCAGTTCGCCAACGTGTTGCAGCGTCTGGGCGATACCAACCCCGTCACCTTGGCGATCGGCGGCGCGACCTTCGCCGTCATCCTGCTCTGCCGCCGCTTCCTGCCGCGCGTGCCGGGTGCCGTCGTGGCGCTGGTCGGCGCGGGCCTGGCCGTCGTGCTGCTCGACCTCGAGAGCCATGGCGTCGCCGTGATCGGCCGCATCCCGACCGGCCTGCCTGGCTTCTCGCTGCCGCTGCTGTCGCTCGACGACTTCGACAGCCTGCTGCCGATCGCCTTGGTGGCGGCGCTGCTGTCCTTCTCCGACACCGTCGTCACGGCCCGCGCCTTCGCGGCGCGCAGCGGCGAGCGCATCGACGCCGACCAGGAGCTTTTGGCCATCGGCGTGGCCAACCTCGCCTCGGGCCTGAGCCACGGCCTGCCGATCAGCGCCAGCGATTCGCGCACCGCCGTGGCCGAGGCGGCCGGCAGCCGCACGCAGGTGACGTCGGCCATCGCCGCCCTGGTCGTGGCTGCGGTCATGCTGTGGTTCGCCGGCCTCCTCTACCATCTGCCGCTGGCGGCGCTGGGCGGCATCCTGATGGCCTCGGCCTGGACGCTGTGCGACCTCGGCGAGTTCGTCCGGCTCTGGCGCTTCCGCGGCATCAGCCTGGCCGCGGCGCTGGTGACGCTGGCGGGCGTGCTGGCGCTGGGCATCATGGAGGGTATCCTGATCGGCGTCGTCTTCTCGCTGATCCTGTTGCTGCGCGCGCTCGCCTTTCCGCCCGACGGCGTGCTCGGCCGTACGCCGGACGGCGGCTGGCACGACACCGCCCATCGGCCCGATGCGGTGCCGGTGCCCGGGCTGCTGGTCTATCGCTTCTCGGCGCCGCTCTTCTTCGCCAATTGCGACCTCTTCCGCGACCGAATCGCTGATCGACACGGCGCCTCGGCCGGTGACCGGAGTCGTGGTGGATGGCGGCGCCATCCACGATGTCGACCTGATGGCCTGCGATATGCTGGTCGAGCTTGACCGCGAGCTTGGCGAACGCGGCATCGGGCTGGCCTTCGGCAACCTGCGCGACCGGGTGAGACGCGACATCGAGCGCGGCCTGTCGCTGGCGCCGGACGCGGACGCTCCGTCCTATCCCAGCGTAGTGGAGGCCGCCGAGGCGGTGAGGGTGCGCGCCGCGTCCTGACGAAGCCGTGCATGCCGATATTGACGAAGCCGCCGCAGCCGGCTTTGTTGACGCGCTATGGTTCCTGGATCGTCATGAGTATCTCGAACACGCCTCGACGCCACCTTTCCGCGATCCTTCACGCCGACCTCGCCGGCTTCGTCCGCCTGACCGAAGGCGAGGAAGAGCTCACCTTCAGGCATCTCATGTCGGTGAAAAGCGATGTCTGGCGGCCGGCCGTCGAAATCGCCGGCGGCTCGATTGTGCACAGCACAGGCGATGCGATGCTGGCCGAATTCGGCTCGGCCCTGGCCGCGGTCACGGCGGCGATCGACATCCAGGAGCGCATGGCGCGCTTCAACGAGCTGCTGGCCGAGGAGCAGAAACTGCTGTTCCGCATCGGCGTGCATCTCGGCGAGGTCATGGTGGACGAGGACAACCACGATCTGTTCGGCGATGGCGTCAATCTCGCCGAGCGCATACAGGCGATGGCCGAACCGGGCGGCATCGCCGTGTCGCGCGCGGTGCGCGACGTCACCGAGCTGCAGGTCGATTACGCCTTCGTCGACGGCGGCGAGCACCGGGCCAAGAATGTGAGCCGGCCACTCCACATCTACCATGTGCGCGCCCGGATGGGCGCTTCGCGGCGGACCACGACGTCGGTCGTGCCGCGCGCGACGCTGCGCTTCCACGGCACCGACCTGGCGGGTCGCAAGTTTGGTTTCGAGCTGGCACTCGACAGGCTGGTGGAGAGAAGGGAGGAAGGCTTCGTGATCGGCCGCGATTTCGACCATTGCGACGCGGTTCTGTCGCATCCGACGGTGTCGCGACGCCATGCGCGGCTGATCCTCATGGACAACACCCTGCAGATCGAGGACCTGGGCTCGACCAACGGCACGTCGGTCGACGGCCTTGCCGTGGCTGCCGGCGCGCTACGGCGGTTTCAGGCCGGCGCGAGGCTCAGGATCGGCGATATCGAACTCGCCGTCCGCCACGACTAGCTGGGGGCGCGCCACTGGTGGCGCGTCTTGGTCTTGCGGACCGCGGGCCTCCAGGCCCGCTCATCTCATATTGGTGCCCATATCAGGCACATAAGGCGGGTCGAGTTTCTGCGCGATATGGTGCGCAAAAACTCGGGCACTTAACTTTTCATAGTTTAACTTGACATTTGCTTCAGCATTACTTATCTTGGGTCCAGCATCAAAACCGAGAAGCATCGCCGTGCATCCGCCTACAGTCACGCAAGGCCAGGGTCGACCATGCCGGCAACGGCTGGCCGGCCTTGCGTTGGGACGTCAATCCGACGCTGATTGGCATAACGCTTGCGGAAACTGCGGAAACCCCCTCCCACCGGGTGATGCGAAAAAGGGTCAGCTCGCGCCAAGAGGTGACAGCACTGCAGTCACCATGTTTCTAGGCCGCCAGTTCCAGAATCTCCCGCACTTCCGCGGGGCCATCGATGCGTCGCGGATTGCGCGGCACCCAGGGCGTGCCCATCGCCTGCTGGGCGATGCGGTCGAAATGCTCGCGGCCGACCTTCACCTCGCCCAGGCTTCGGGGCATGCCCAGCCCGCGGATGAATTCGTCGAGCACGTCACCGGCGTCCTTGCCCGGATGGCCCATCGCCGTCGCGATCAGCGCCTGGCGATCGGCGTTGGCCGGTTTGTTCCAGCGCATCACCGAGGGCAGCATGATGCACGAGGTGTGGCCGTGCGGGACGTCGAACACGGCGCCCAGCACATAGCCGATGCCGTGGCTCGCGCCCATCGGCACGCCCGCCGCCAACCCGCCCATCGAGAGCCACGAGCCGGTCTGGCAGTCGAGCCGGGCCTTCATGTCCTTCGGATCGGCCTTCACCCGGGGCAGGCCGCGCGCCAGCAACGACAGCCCGTGCAGCGCCGAAGCGTTGGTGAACTCGGTCGATTCGTTGGAGCACACGCCCTCGACGCAATGGTCGACGGCGCGGATGCCGGTCGAGAGGAACAGCCACATCGGCGTGTGCCGCGTCACCTCGGGATCGAGGATGACCGCCTGCGGGATGCAGAGCGGATGGCGGAACATCTCCTTCACCTTGGTCGCCTCGTTGGTGACGCCGGCGAGGCCGGAGAACTCGCCGGCCGACAAGGTGGTCGGGATCGATACCTGCCGCACCGTCGGCGGCTTCACCTCCGACGTGCCGCGGATCCTGTCCATCCCGTCGACGCTCGTGACGTCGTTGGCGAGGCAGAGCTGGACGGCCTTGGCGCCGTCGGTGATCGAGCCGCCGCCCAGCGTCACGATCAGGTCGGCGCGCGCCGCGCGCGCCTGTGCGGCGGCGGCGATCACGGCCGCGCGCGGCGAGTGCGCCGGCATCCTGTCGAAGGTGCCGACGCATTTGTTGCCGAGCGCGCGCCGGACCTTCTCGACTTCGTCGGTCTCGCGGTTGAGCGTGCCGCTCACCATCAGGAACACGCGTTCGGCGCCGTGCTCCTTGACCAGCTCGGCGACCGACCGGTCGGCCGGTTTGCCGTAGTGGACTTCCTCCATCCTGCTGAAAACGACGCGCCCCGATGTCAGCATCCTGTCCTCCCTGCCTACTTTCCTCCCCAACGAAGTTGGGGAGGTGGCCCGCAGGGCCGGAGGGGTCATGAGCAACATTAATGATGCCCATGACCCCTCCGACCGCTACGTGGTCACCTCCCCATCGCGCCTCGGAAGGCACGATGGGGAGGCTTATGACGCCGATATTTTGCTATTGTGCCTTCGAACCATGCAAGGAACCTCATGACCGGCACAAGAGATGGCGCCATCGGGCGCGCGGAAAAGTATTTCGACGAGGGCGGCTTTTTGGCCGAGCTGCAACGGCGCGTGGCGATTCCGACCACCAGCCAGGAGCAGGATTCCATGCCGGCCCTGCAGCAGTACGTCTCGGGCGAGATGACCGAGTCGCTCGAAAAGCTCGGCTACGACTGCACCGTGCTGCCCAACCCGCGCACCGAATATGGCCCGTTCCTGATCGCCCGACGGGTCGAGGATCCCGCCAAGCCCACCGTCCTGACCTACGGCCACGGCGACGTGATCCGCGGCCAGGAGGAGCAGTGGCGGCAAGGCCTGTCGCCGTGGAAGATCGTGGTCGAGGGTGATCGGCTTTATGGCCGCGGCACGGCCGACAACAAGGGTCAGCACACGATCAATATCGCAGCGCTCGCCTGCGTGCTGCAGGAGCGCGGCGCGCTCGGCTTCAACTCGACGATCCTGATCGAGACCGGCGAGGAGACGGGCTCGCCGGGCCTGGCCGATTTCTGCAAGGCCAACAAGGCGGCGCTGAAGGCCGACGCCCTGATCGGCTCGGACGGCCCGCGGCTCGACCATCGCCGGCCAACCATCTTCGGCGGCACGCGCGGCACGCTCAACTTCAATTTAAAGCTCACCTTGCGCGAGGGCGGCCATCATTCGGGCAACTGGGGCGGATTGCTCGCCAACCCGGGCATCATCCTGGCGCATGCGCTGGCCACCATCACCGACCAGCGCGGTCAGATCAAAGTGCCGGAATGGCGGCCCAAGACCTTGACCAACTCGGTGCGTGCCGCACTGGCCGACGCCCATGTCGATGCGGGCGAGGGTGCGCCCGAGATCAATCTGGAATGGGGCGAGAAGTCGCTCACGCCTGTCGAGCGTGTGTTCGGCTGGAACAGCTTCGAGGTCTTGGCCTTCAAGACCGGCAATCCCGACCGGCCGGTCAACGCCATCCCGCCCAGCGCCATCGCCTACTGCCAGCTGCGCTTCGTGGTCGGCACCGATCCGCACGAGATCCTGCCGGCGCTGCGCCGCCATCTCGACAGTCACGGCTTCCCGCAGATCGAGCTTGAGCAGGCGCGCGACGTGATCATGAACGCGACCCGGCTCGACCCCGAGAATCCGTGGGCCAGGTTCGCCGCCGCCTCGATCGAGAAAACCGGCGGCCAGAAGCCCAACATGCTGCCCAATCTCGGCGGCTCGCTGCCCAACGAAGTCTTCACCGACATTTTGGGCATGCCGACCGTGTGGGTGCCGCACTCCTACGCGGCGTGCTCGCAGCATGCGCCCAACGAGCACCTTTTAGCGCCAGTGGCGCGCGACGGGCTCCGGCTGATGACCGGCATCTTCTGGGACTTGGGCGTCAGTGCGCCTTAATTCATTTTCCTCCCCCGTCTTACAGGGGAGGTGGCCCCGAAGGGGGCGGAGGGGGAAGGCGGCAACCAAAGCGCCTGCCGATTTCAGATCATGGCATTTCAGAAATCATCTGGGCGGCTCTCCCCCTCCGGCCCTGCGGGCCACCTCCCCCGTGTGACGGGGGAGGAAAGATAGCGATGTCGCCCGACGAAGCCGCCGACCTGATCGAGGCCATCGCGGCCCGGCAGGATCGCGCGGCCTTCGCCAGCCTGTTCCGCCACTACGCGTCGCGCATAAAAGCTTTCATCATGCGCGGCGGCACCGATGCAGAGACCGCGCAGGAAGTGGCGCAGGAAGCGCTGATCATGGTGTGGCGCAAGGCCGCGAGCTTTGATCGCAGCCGCGCCTCCGCCGCCACCTGGATCTTCACCATCGCCCGCAACAAGCGGATCGACCTGCTGCGTCGCGCCGGCCGGCCGATCCTCTCGACTGAGGATTGGCTGGCCGTCTTCGCGCCCGAAAAGGACGACGCCGACCAATCCGTCCTCACCGGCCAGACGTATACTCGTGTGAAGGAACTTTTAGGCAGCCTCTCGGCCGATCAGCTGGTGGTCATCCAAAAGGCCTTTTTCGAGGACAAGACCCATATCGTCATCGCCGAGGAACTGAAGCTGCCGCTCGGCACGGTAAAATCCCGCATTCGACTGGCCCTCGGGCGCTTGCGGGAAGCGTTGGAGAAAGACGAACCATGAGCCGTCATCCGGCCCCCGACGAGCTGCTGCTGGACTACGCCGCCGGTGCGTTGGCCCAAGGGCCCGCGCTCGCGGTGGCGCTCCACGTGGCGCTCGATCCGGCGGCGCGGCGGGCGGTCGAGCGCCTCGACGCCTTGGGCGGCGCTTTGATGGAAGACCAGGGCGAGAGCGCGCTGGACGAGGCGGCGCTCGAACGCACGCTGGCCAAGCTCGACCAGATCGCCGTCGAACCGCGGCCGGCGCCTCGCACGCCGCGGCCCGGCTTCGAATGGGCGCCGCCGCCGCTCGCCCGCCATATCGCAGCGGATGCGCGCTGGCGGAACGTGCTCGGCGGCTTCGAGGAAATCCGCCTTCGCCTGCCCGGCGACAGCCATCGCGTGTCGCTGCTGCGGCTGAAACCCGGCCGCGGCTTGCCGATGCACCGCCATGTCGGCGCCGAGTACACGGTGGTGCTGCAGGGCGGCTACACCGATTCGACCGGCAACTACGGCGTCGGCGACTTTGCCGTGGGCCCCGGTCCCGAGCAGCACGAGCCGATCGCCGATCCCGGCGAACCCTGCATTGCATTGATCGTGATCGAAAGACCGATCGTGCTGACGGGCCCGATCGGCCGCTGGCTCAATCCGCTGGTGAGACGCGATCTGATCTGACAGGCTTGCCGGCCTGAAAGGGAGACCAGATGTCGCGCATTCCGTACTACGAGGTCGACGGCGCCACCGGCAAGCACGCCGAGTTTTTGGACAAGCTCAAGCCGCATCTCAACATCTACCGCATGCTGGCGAACTCCGAGAACGGCATGAAGGGCTTCGTGCGCATGGGCAATGCGCTGCTGCATCGCTGCGAGCTCGATCCTGTTTTGCGCGAGCTGGCGATCCTGCGTGTCGGCCGGCTGAGCCGCGCGGTCTACGAGGTCTTCCAGCACGAGCGCATCGCCCGCGAAGTCGGCGTCACCGACGACAAGATCGGCGCCCTGCGCGACGCCACCATCGAAGCGCCGGCGTTCAGCGACAATGAAAAGGCCGTGCTGCGCTTCACCGACGACGTCGTGCGCAACATCAAGGCCTCGGACAAGACCCTGAAGGCGGTCGAAGCGTTCCTCACGCCCGGCGCGCTGGTCGAGCTCACGCTCACCGTCGGCTACTACATGATGGTCTGCCGCTTCCTCGAGACGCTGGGCGTCGACGGCGAGGAAGGCCAGGCGGAGTGGCTGAAGACGGCGAAGCTCTAGGAGTTCGACGATGGCGTACCGCGTTCTGATCGCGCAGTTCATGCACGAGACCAACACCTTCTCGAAACTGCCGACCACGCTGGACGACTACCGGAGGCGCTGGCTGATCGCAGGCGAGGCGATGGTGCCGCGCTTTACCGGCACGAAGAACGAGATCGGCGGCTACATCGATTCAGTGAAGAAATACGGCTGGCAGCCGGCGTGGGCGGGCGCGGCCAACGCCACGCCCTCGGGCAAGCTCACGCGCGAATGCTGGGAGACGATCCGCGACATGATCATCGACGCCGCCAAAAAGGCCGGCAAGCTCGACGGTATCTGCCTGTCGCTGCATGGCGCCATGGTGACCGAGACCGAGGACGACGCCGAGGGTGCGTTGCTCGAGCTGCTGCGCGGCGTGGTCGGACCCGACGTCCCGATCGCGGCGACGCTCGACCTGCACGCCAACGCCACCACGCGCATGGCCAAGAACGCCAATGCACTGGTGAGCTATCGCACCTATCCGCACATCGACGGCTACGAGCGCGCCGTGCAGGCCGCGGCCCTTGTGCAGGAGGCGATGGCAGGCAGGAAAAAGCCGCGTTGCCTCCTGGTCCAGCCGGCGATGCTCGAGGGTGCCGAGCACGGGCGCACCACGCAGCCCGGCCTGATGCTCGACCTGCTGGCCAAGGCCGACAGCTTCGAGAAGGAGCCCGGCATCGACGTGGTCAGCATCCAGGCAGGCTTCACCTGGGCCGACATCCCCTATACCGGCCCGTCGGTGGCGGTGAGCCACGCACCTGCGGCCGCGGCACGGGCCCGGGCCATCGCGCACGAGCTGATCGACGAGATCTGGCGGCGGCGCGACGAAGGGGCGGCGACCTACTACCGCCCGATCTCCGACGGCATCGCCGCGGCGCGTGCCGGTATCGGCAAGAAGGGACCGCTGGTCATCGCCGACGGCACCGACAATCCGGGCGGCGGCGGCTACAACGACACGACGCCTGTCCTAAAAGCTCTTTTGGATGCCGGCATCGAGAACGTGGCCTTCGGCACGATCTACGATCCGGCGGCGGTGCAGCAGGCGACCAAGGCGGGCGTGGGGGCGGCGATCGAGGTCAGCCTGGGCGGCCACACCGATCCCTCGATGGGTGCGCCGGTGAAGGCGAACGCCATCGTGAAGATGCTGTCGGACGGCAGTTTCAGGAACGATGGGCCGATGAATGCCGGAGTCGAGACCTCGATGGGGCCGACCGCGGTGCTGCGCATCGGCGGCATCGACGTGGTGACCATCTCCAGCCGCATCCAGACCATCGACTTGCAAGTCTTCCTGAGCCAGGGCATCGATCCGACCGCCAAGAGCGTGCTGGTGGTAAAGAGCGTGCAGCACTACCGCGCCGCCTATGCCCCGATCGCACGCGAGATCGTCCTGGTCGATTCAGGCGGCATCTGCTCGCCCGACATCAGCCGACTGAAATTTACCAAGTTGCGCCGGCCGATCTGGCCGCTCGACGGCGTGAATGATCCTTATGCGGCAACCGCAGCAAGCGGCTAGCGTTTCTTCTATTTGGAGGAACCGTGTTGTGATCCTGTCTACCAGGCAATTGATCCGGTATGGCGCTGTGGGCGCATTGGCTGTCGTCGTGGTGGCCGGCGCGGTCTATTTCTTCGATCGCAGCCCCACTGCAAGTCCGGCGACGACTGCCGACGGCGCCAACCCGCCCGCTGCCGCCGATCCGTCCTCCGCCGCCACGCCCAGTGTTGCTGCCAACCCCGCCACGCCAGCCGTCAACCCCAACGAGCCGGTGGTCCCGAGCGAGGCTCAGACCGACCAAATCGCGCGGCTTCTGGGCGATGCTCACCGGCTTGCCGCGGACGGCAACTTTGCCGAAGCCAAGGCGGCTCTGGACAAGGCCGACGCGGTGATGCCGGGCTCCGACGATACGGCTGCGGCCCGGCGCGAGATAACCGCAATGAGCACGCAGCAAGGCCAGCTTGCCACGCAGCTCGACCGCGCCCGGGCGGCGATCGGGCAGGACGATGCCGCCGCGGCGAACAAGGCGCTGGCCGAGGCCGAAAAGCTGAACCCTCAGGCGCCCGAGATCGCCCAACTGCGCCAGGCTTTGCAGGCCGCGCAGCAGAAAGAAACGCATCGTAACAGCCGCATCGTCGAGCTGCTGACGACCATGCGCGAAGCGATCGCGCGCCACGACTTCGCTGCGGCGGACGGCGCGCTCAATGAGGCCGAGCGGATCAATATCCGGGATCCGGCGGTAGATCAGGCGCGGAGCGAGCTCGCCCGCGCCCACGACGCCGACCGAAAGAGCAAAGCGGAAAAGTAGGATCCGCGACGCGGCTACACGCCGGGGCGCGCGGGCAGGCAGTTGTACAGGCTGTCCAGGATGGCGGTCTTGTTCTCTGCCGCGAAGCGGATGTTCGGGGCGTAGCCCGCCGGGCAGGCGGTGAACATCCAGCCGCCGGAAAGATCGGCTGCACCGGGCCCGAACCACGCCCCCGGCGCTACGTCGCGTTCGACGACGTGCTGGTCGGCGAGCGCCATGAACAGGATGCTGATCGGCCTGTCGCAGCTATTGTGAGTGCCGAACGCACCGCCGGCGCGGCCCCACTCCGTGCAGGCCTCCATGTGCGCCTTGACTTGCTGGGCTGCCGCATCGGTCGTCGCCAGCAGTGCAAGAGCACACGACAGCAGGCAGCACCGCGCGGTCATGACGGCTTGGCGCGGAAGAAAGTCGTCAGCACGAAACGGCGACCGCGAGTCACCGGCAAGGCACGGTGCAGGAGCGAGCATGAGAACACCGCAGCGGCGCCGGTCGGCGGACTGACCTTGAGGCCAGCATATTCGGGGAACACCAGCTCGCCGCCCTCGAAATCGTCGTTGAGGTTCAACGATACCGCGAAGGCGCGGTCGGCGGTGGTGGGCGCGCCGTTATCGCGATGGGCGCCGAAGAAATGCTTTCCCTCGAGGCTGTAGGACAGCACGACATGGGAGTCGAAGGCGAACTGGCGGTCGAAAGCGAAGACCTTGGTGAGCTCGGGCCCGATGCGGTGGGCCAGCCGATCGGAGATGGCCTTCTGCATCATCGGTTCGAGCACGGTGTAGTCCTCGGTCCGCTTGAGATGCGAGACGTTGACGTTGCCGTAGCGGCTGGAGACGCCGCTGTCCCGGTGGTCGCCCTTTTCCCACAGACGAATCACCTGGGTGCAGAATTCGGGCTCGAATACGCGCGGCAGCACCAGGACGGGCGCCATCGGCGTCAGCACGACCTGGTCGGCGCCGCCGTCGGCGCGCACGGCCGCTGCCGTGGCGTCCATCGCCTCGGCAGCGGCCGGCAGCGCGCGGCTGTCGAAGGTCGCGGCGATCCGCTGGTTGGGATCGAGCAAGATCACCCGCATGCGAAGGCTGCCGCCCGGACCGAAGCCGATGCCGCTCGGCGAGAGCAGTGCGGGCAGGAACTTCTTGTCAGCATCGCAAAGCAGCAGGGCTGTGTCGGCGGACCCGCCGAGCTTTGCCCAGGGTGCCGCGGCACCTGCGACGGTGTTGCCGGCGACCACGACTGGCGTCACCGAGGAGGTCTCGCAGGCCGCGATCAGGATGCCGAATTGAGCGGCGTCAAGATTGCCGAGATCGTCGACCGCGAGCAAAGCGACGGGATTGCCGGTGAATGACCAGATGAATTTGCGCAGCTTGCCGTCGAGCCCGGGCAAAGCGAAATCGGGAACGCGATCACCGGGACGAAGGCTGAGCGCGTTGGTCATTGGAGTCCGGCGTGGGCAAAGGAAGTGGTGGGCGCTGTAGGGATTGAACCTACGACCCCACCCGTGTGAAGGGTGTGCTCTCCCGCTGAGCTAAGCGCCCGGAAGGGGCGCGTATAGGGCTTGCCGGCCGACCCGTCAACTTGAGGCCCGTCAACGGGCGGCAATCTGGCCCAAGGCCGCGGGCAGGGCATCGAAGCGGTCGATGACGGCGTCGGCGCCCAGCTCGCTGGCGGGCTGGGCCGTATAGCCCCAGCTCACCAGCACCGCCGGAAGCCCGCCGCGATGGGCCGCCTCCACGTCGTGGATGGAATCGCCGATCATGACGGCGCGCGCCCGATTGCCGCCGATCTTGTCGATCAGCTGCAGGATGTGGCCCGGATCGGGCTTGCGCACCGTGAAGGTGTCGGCGCCGGCCACATCGGCGATCGGTGGCATGAGTTTCAGGCCTTTTAGGATCATGCGGGCGGATTTTTCGAACTTGTTGGTGCACACGCCCTGGCGGAGGCCCAACCGATCGAGCCGGGCCACCACCTCGGCCACGCCGTCGAACGCCGTCGTATAGTGCACGGGATCCTTCTCGTAATACTGCACGAACTCGCGGGTGACGGTGCTCAGCTCGGCATCGTCGAGGGTGCGGCCGCTCTTGGCGAAAGCGCGGCGCATGGTGACCTTGCTGCCTTCGCCCATGAAGATCCGGGCGTCCTCGTCGCTGATCGGCGGCAGTCCGTGGTCCGCCAGGACGCGGCTCACGGCCACGCACATGTCGCGGGCGCTGTCGATCAGGGTGCCGTCGAGGTCGTAGATCACGGTGTCGAAGCGGGTGGCGATGAGGCTGTCGGCATTGGGGTGCATGCGACCTCCTTAGCACATCCACCTTGCGGGACCGCCAGCCCCATGGCATCGGACGGCCATGAAACCGCCTATCGCCGTGGTGGTGCTGGCAGCCGGCGCCGGCACGCGCATGAAATCGGCAATCCCCAAGGTCCTGCATCCGCTGGCCGGCTGGCCGATGCTACGCCACGTGCTGGAAAACGTGAGCCGGCTGCGGCCCGCTCAGGTCGTCGGCGTCGTGGCGCCGGGCGCCAAGGACGTGGCCGCAGCGTTCGCGCCGCATCCCACGGCGGTCCAGCGCCAGCCGCGCGGCACCGGCGATGCCACCAAGGCGGCGCTGAGCGCCCTCAAGGGCCATCGCGGCCCGGTGCTGGTGGTCTATGCTGACGCACCCCTGCTGACGACGGCCACTCTGCAGCGTCTGGTCGCGGCCTGCCGCAAGGCGAAGGCCGCCGTCGGCGTGTTGGGCTTCATCGCGCATGATCCCACGCCCTACGGCCGGCTGATCATGCACCGCGGTGCGCTTGAAAAGATCGTCGAGAGCCGCGACGCCGACGAGAGCGAGAAGGCGGTCGATTTCTGCAATTCCGGCGTGATGTGCCTCGACGGTGGGCTGATCGCTTCCCTGCTGGGGGCGATCAGGAACGACAACGTCAAGAGCGAGTTTTATCTCACCGATGCCGTCGCCATCGCGCGCGCCGCGGGCCACACCGCCATCGCCGTCGAGGGCGAGGAGGCGGAATTCCAGGGCATCAACTCGCGCGCCGAGCTGGCGGCGGCCGAGCGGACGCTGCAGCAACGCCTGCGCGCCGCGGCGTTCGAAGCCGGCGTGAGCATGACCGACCCCGACACGGTGTGGCTGTCGGCCGACACCAGGCTTTCCGCCGACGTCACGATCGGCCCCAACGTGCGCTTCGGGCCGGGCGTCACGGTGGCGTCGAAGGTGGAGATCAAGGCGTTCTGCGACATCGAGGGCGCGCGGATCGGGCGCGGCGCCCTGATCGGACCGTTCGCCCGCATCCGGCCGGGCTCCGACGTGGCCGAGGACGTCCATATTGGTAATTTCGTGGAGCTCAAGGCGACCCGCATGGCACGCGGCGCCAAGGCCAATCATCTCGCCTATCTCGGCGACTCCGACATCGGGGCGGCGAGCAACATCGGTGCCGGCACCATCGCGGTGAATTACGACGGCTACGGCAAACACCGGACCGTGGTGGGGGCCGAGGCTTTCATCGGCTCCAACAGCTCGCTGGTGGCGCCGGTGCGCATCGGCCGGGGCGCCAACGTGACGGCGGGCAGCGTCATCACCGGCGACGTACCGGCCGGCGCCGTGGCCTTTGGGCGGGCCCGCCAGGTCACAAAGAAGGGGCGAGCCGCCCCGCTTCGTGCGAAACTGAAGGCCCGCGCGACGGCAGCCAAGCGGGCCCGAAAGAAGAAACAGTAAGCTCCTCACACGCCATTCGGCTGGACGATCCTCCCATGTGCGGCATCATCGGAATCATCGGCAAAGCGCCCGTCACACCCTTGTTGGTCGAGGCGCTGAAGCGGCTGGAATATCGCGGCTACGACTCGGCGGGCGTTGCCACGCTGGTCAACGGTCACATCGACCGCCGCCGTGCCGAGGGCAAGCTGGTCAATCTCGAGGCGCGGCTCGGCGTGGAGCCGCTCTCCGGCACGATCGGCATTGGCCACACGCGCTGGGCTACCCACGGCAAGCCGTCGGAGCGCAACGCCCATCCCATCGCCACCGACCGGGTGGCGATCGTGCACAACGGCATCATCGAGAATTTCCAGGAGCTGAAGGACGAACTCGTAGCCGAAGGCCGCCGCTTCGACAGCGACACCGATACCGAAGTGGTGGCGCAGCTCCTCACCTCGTTTCTCGAGCGCCAGATGTCGCCCGAGGAGGCGATGGGCAAGGCGATGCCGCGCCTGCGCGGCGCCTTTGCGCTGGTCGCACTGTTCAGCGGCCGGCACGACATCCTGCTGGGCGCGCGCCACGGCAGCTCGCTCGCGGTCGGCTACGGCGACGGCGAGATGTATATCGGCACCGATGCGCTGGCGCTCGCCCCCTTCACCAAGCGCGTGACCTACCTCGAGGACGACGACTGGGTGGTGCTGAACGCCGAGGGCGCCACGATCTTCCAGGGTCGCGAAGAGGTGAAACGCGAGATTCGCCAGAGCGGCATTTCCGGCGCCATGATGGGCAAGGGCAATCACCGCCACTTCATGCTGAAGGAGATTTACGAGCAGCCCGCGGTGATCGGCGATACCCTGCAGAGCTACCTCGATCCCACGACGCGCTCGGTCAGCGTGCCGGCGCTGCCGTTCGATTGGAATAAGGTGAGTCGCATCACCATGACGGCCTGCGGCACGGCGTTCTACGCCTGCATGGTCGGGAAATACTGGTTCGAGAAGCTGGCGCGTCTGGCCGTCGAAATCGAGGTTGCCTCGGAACTGCGCTATCGCGAGCCGCCGCTGCCGGAGGGCGGCGTCTGCATCGCCGTCTCGCAGTCGGGCGAAACCGTCGACACCTTGGCGGCGCTGCGCTACGCCAAGACGCACAAGCAGACGATCCTGTCGGTGGTGAATGTTCCCGAGAGCGCCATCGCCCGTGAATCGCATGTCGTGCTGCCGACGCTAGCCGGTCCCGAGATCGGCGTCGCCTCGACCAAGGCCTTCACCACGCAGCTCACTGTGCTGCTCGCTACGGCGATGGCTGCCGGCCGCGCCCGGGGTGTGCTGTCGCAGGAAGAGGAAGCGCGTCTGGCGCATGCTCTGATCGAACTGCCGGCGCACGTCAACGAGGCGCTGAACATGGAGGAGCAGTACAAGCGCATCGCCGAGGACATCCTCGCCGAGGCTCGCGACGTCCTCTATATGGGCCGCGGCTCGTCCTTTCCGATCGCCCTGGAAGGCGCGCTGAAGCTGAAGGAGATCTCCTACATCCACGCCGAAGGTTATGCCGGCGGCGAGATGAAGCACGGACCGATCGCGCTGATCGACGAATCGGTGCCGGTCGTGGTGGTGGCACCGACCGACGCCATATTCGACAAGATCGCGTCCAACTTCGAACAGGTGAAAGCGCGCGGCGGCAAGCTGGTGCTGCTGAGCGACGCGGCGGGCAATGCCCGCCTGGGCAGCCACGCGGCGGCGGCGATCACGCTACCGTCGGTCGACGCGGTGGTGGCGCCGATCCTCTATACCGTGCCGGTGCAAATGCTCGCCTACTACACGGCGGTCGCCAAGGGCACCGACGTGGACCAGCCACGCAACCTCGCCAAGAGTGTGACGGTCGAGTAGCGCCCGTTGGCGCCTATCGCGTGCGCTGCGGCAGGCCGGGCGCCAGGCCGGGCGGTGCGGCAGGGGTGGGTTGTGGTGGCGGCGCCGGCCGGGGCTGTGGCGGCTGCATCGTCGGGATGAGCTCGCGCATCTTCTTGGTCTCGGCTTCCTGCGCCTGCTTGAACTCTTCCTCGGTGAGGAAACGGTCCTTGTTGGCGTCGATCTCGAGGAATCGCCTGACCGCATAGGCAGTCACCTCGACGCGGTCGAGCTGGCCGTCCTTATTGGTGTCGATCTCCTGGAACTTGCGCATGATGAGCTGCCGGCGGATGTCGTAGGGCAGCAAGCCCTGTGCCTGCGGCCCATCGGCCGGCCCCGCCAGCACGATGTATTCCTGCTGGCTCAACTTGCCGTCATTGTTCTTGTCGAGCCTGTCGGCTTCTTGCAGTTGCAAGTCGATTAAGTCGTTGATCGCCGTCATGCCCTGGCGGCGGCGCGTCTCCATCTGCTGGCGTTCGGCGGCTTCGCGGGCCAGCAAGCGCTGCACGACAAGGCGCACCTCGGGTTCGGTCACCTTGTTGTCGCGGTCAGTGTCGTACTGGTTGAACTCGGAATGGACCAGCGCCTCGGCCTCGGCGCGCTCGACGAAACCGTCGCGATTGGTGTCGAGGTTCTGGAATTCGGACCGCGCCCGGTTCTTGCGCTCCTCGAGGGTCGGTCCATTGGGTACATCGGCCGAGAAGGGCGGCTCGGCAACCTTGATGTACTCCTCGATCGTGAGCTTGCCGTCCTTGTTGACGTCGAGTTCATCGAACGACTTCATGCGGTACTTCAGAAACTCGGCGCGCGTGACCTCGCCCTTCTTGCCGGTGTCGATTTCGACGAACCACTGCGGCAGCGGCACCGGCGGCGGAGTCTGGGCGAACGCCGGCAGGGTCACAAGGGCCGCAGCAAAGAGGCCGGAGCTGAAAAAGCGCTTCATCGGTGGTGAGCCCGCATTGAGTGAGATGGCTCCGCTGGCCGCCGTCGTTGCCTACCGCGTACCCTGCGGGAGGCCGGGCGCGAGACCCTGGGGTTGCGGCACGGGGGCGGGCTGCGCCTGGCCAGCCCGTGGCTGCGCCGGCGCCGGCCGCGGCGTCTGGGCAGGCTGTGCCGGCTGCATCGCCTGGATGATCGCGCGCATCTTCTTGGTCTCGGCTTCCTGCGCCTTCTTGAACTCTTCCTCGGTCAGGAAACGGTCCTTGTTGGTGTCCATCTCGAGGAACTGCTTGACCGCGTGGTTGGTCAGCTCGACGCGATCGAGCTGGCCGTCCTTGTTGTCGTCGATCTCCTGGAACTTGCGCATAACGAGCTGCTTGCGGATATCGAAGGGCAGAAGGCCCTTGGCCTGCGGCCCGTCGGCCGGCCCCGCCAGCACGATGTATTCCTGCTGGCTGATCCTGCCGTCGTTGTTCTTGTCGAGCTTGTCGGCCTCGCGCAGCTGCATGTCGATGAAATCGTTGATCGCCGCCATACCCTGGCGGCGGCGCGCCTCCATCTGCTGGCGTTCCGCGGCCTCGCGTGCCAGCGAGCGCTGCACGATCAGGCGTACCTCCGGTTCGGTCACCTTGTTGTCGCGGTCAGTGTCGTACTGGTTGAACTCGGAATGGACCAGCGCCTCGGCCTCGGCGCGCTCGACGAAACCGTCGCGATTGGTGTCGAGGTTCTGGAATTCGGACCGCGCGCGGTTCCTGCGCTCCTCGAGGTTCGGCCCGTTGGGCACGTCTTGCGAGAAGGGCGGCTCGGCCACCTTGACGAACTCCTCGATCGTGAGCTTGCCGTCCTTGTTGACGTCGAGTTCATCGAACGACTTCATGCGGTACTTCAGAAACTCGGCGCGCGTGACCTCGCCCTTCTTGTCGGTGTCGATCTCGACGAACCACTGCGGCAACGGCACAGGCGGCGGCGTGCCGGCGGCTTGCGGGGCCGGCGATAGGCCCGGAGCCGGCGATGGGCCCGGAGCCGGCGTCGTGGCGGTCGCTTGAGGCTTGGCCGCCGGCGGAGTCTGAGTGGTCTGTGGTGGCTTGGCCGCCGGGGCGGCCTGGTCCGCCGGCCGGTTGGCTGGCCAGCCTTGTGTTGGCGGAGTCTGCGCGGCCACCGGCAGCGCTACCACGGTTGCAGTGAAAAGGATCGGAGTGAGAAAGCGCTTCATCGGCGGTGAATCCGCATTGGGAGGGTGGCTTCGTATCGTCGGCAACGCGTGGCGTGTCAACGTCCGCGCTGCGGATCGATCCTGCGACGCAAACGCGCCCAAAGCGTGGCGCGGCGCCATTGGGGTTGCGTCCCCCACTTGGATAGGCCATCGTGGCCGCGACGCCGACTCCGGAGAAGGGTCGCAAGTACTTGGGAGGCAAGGGTAATTTCGCGGTGCCGGGGCGTTATATCTGCCGGCCAACGAAACCAGCGGGAACATGGCAGGACCGTCTTCATCCAGCGGCTCGCCGCTGCTCAGCGTGCGCGATGTCTCGGTCCGCTTCGGCGGCATCGTGGCTCTCGATGGTGTGACGTTCGACGTCTTTCCCGGCCAGGTCGCCGGCCTGATCGGTCCCAACGGTGCGGGCAAGACGACACTCTTCAACTGCCTCAGCCGGCTCTACACGCCCAACGGCGGCGACATCCTGTTCGAGGGCAAGTCGATCCTCGGGCGTCCGCGCTACAACATCCCGCAGATCGGCATCGGTCGTACTTTCCAGAACGTGGCGCTGTTCGACCGCATGTCGGTGCTCGACAACGTCAGGGTCGGCTGCCACAGCCGCAGCTCCACCAGCTTCTTCGACAACGCGCTGCGCCTGCCCAAGGTGGCGCCCGAGGAGGCGCATATCGCTCAACGCGCCCATGAGCTGATCGCCTTCATGGATCTCGTGCCGTTCACCAACGCCATCGCTGGCGGCCTGCCGTTCCCGATCCGCAAGCGGGTCGAGCTTGCGCGCGCGCTTGCCTCGAGCCCCAAGCTGCTGCTGCTCGACGAGCCGGCGGCCGGCCTCAATCACGAAGAGATCGAGGTGCTGAAAGGCCAGATCAAGCGGGTACGCGACACGCAGCATGTCACGGTGCTGCTGGTCGAGCATCACATGAGCCTCGTCATGTCGGTGTCCGACAAGGTCGTCGCCATCGACTTCGGCAAGAAGATCGCCGACGGCACGCCGGCGGAAGTGCAACGCGATCCCGAGGTGATCCGCGCCTATCTGGGGACCTCGTGATGGCCGCGTTGCTGGAAGTGAAGGCGCTCAAGGCGTTCTACGGCCAGACTCAGTCGCTGTACGACGTCGGCTTCGCGATCGAGAACGGAGGCATCACCACCCTGCTGGGCGCCAATGGCGCCGGCAAGACGACGACGCTCCGCGCCATCTGCAACATGGTGCGCACCGAGGGTTTGGTCCGGTTCGACGGCAAGGACATCAACGGCATGGCGACCGAGGAGATCGTGCGGCTGCGGATCGCCCACGTGCCCGAGGGCCGCGGTACCTTCACGACGCTGACCGTCGACGAGAACCTGCGCATCGCCGCCTACACCCGCAAGGACAAGCAGGGCGTCAGGGACGAGCTCGAGCGGGTCTTCAGCTACTTTCCGCGGCTCAAGGAGCGCGTGCAGCAGCAGGCCGGCACCCTGTCGGGCGGCGAGCAGCAGATGCTGGCGATCGCCCGTGCCCTGATGCTGAAACCGCGCCTGATGCTGCTTGACGAGCCGTCGTTCGGCCTGGCGCCATTGATCGTGGTCGAGATCTTTCGCATCCTGCGACTTATCAACAAGGAGGAGGGGGTGAGCATCCTGCTGGTCGAGCAGAATGCAGCACTTGCCCTTGAGCTCGCCGATACCGCCTACGTCCTGGAAACCGGCAGGGTCGTGATGTCGGGTCCCTCGTCGGTCGTCAAGAACGACGAGAACGTCCGCAAGTCGTACCTCGGGTACTGAGGCAGAGAAATGGAACAGTTCCTCCAGCAGATCGCATCCGGCCTCGCCAACGGCGCCATCTATGCTTGCGTGGCGCTGGCGCTGGTCATGATCTACGTCTCGACCGACCATATCAATTTCGCCCAGGGCGAGTTGGCGATGTTTTCGACCTACATCAGCTGGCAGCTCATGAGCTGGGGCGCCGACTTCTGGGTGGCGTTCGTGGCGGCGGTGGCGTTCTCGTTCGTGATGGGCGTGACCATCGAGAGAGTGATCCTGAGGCCGCTGCACAACGCGCCTGTCCTGTCGATCGTCGTGGTCTTCATCGGCCTTTTGGCGATCTGCAACTCGATGGCCGGCGCAATCTGGAGCTACCTGATCAAGGAATATCCTTCGCCCTTCCCCAAGAGCAGCTTCGGCATCGCGGGTGTCATCGGACCGCACCAGCTCGGCGTCGTGCTGGTCACGCTGATCGTGCTCGGTCTCCTGTTTGTCTTCTTCCGCTATACCCCGCTCGGGCTCGCCATGCGCGCGGCCGCGCAGAATCCGCAGATGGCGCGGCTGGTCGGTGTCCGGGTCGACTGGATGCTGGCGCTGGGCTGGGGACTGGCCGCTTCGGTCGGGGCGGTGGCCGGCACGATGGTGGCCCATATCGTCTATCTCGACCCCAACATGATGGGCGGCATCCTGCTCTATGCCTTTGCCAGTGCCCTGGTCGGCGGCATCGGCAATCCCGGCGGGGCGGTGATCGGCGGCTTCATCGTCGGCGTGCTCGAGAACATGGTCGCCTACGCCGGCAATCAGATCGAGAAGATCACCGGCGTCTACATCATCGGCAACGGCGAGAAGCTCACGGTGGCGCTGATCATCGTGATCTTCGTGTTGACGGTTAAGCCAGCCGGCCTGTTCGGCCGCGTCGTCGTGAAGAGGGTCTGACATGCCGGCCTTTCCCAAGAAGTGGCTGTGGGTCCTGCTGGCGCTGGCCTTCCTGGTGCCGTTGCTGCAGCCGCTCCTGCCGGACGTGGTCTCCAACTACCGGCTGTTCCTGGTCAGCACCATGATCATCGCGGCGATCGCCGTGCTGGGCCTCAATCTGTTGACCGGCTTCAACGGGCAGATTTCGCTCGGCCACAGTGCCTTCTATGCGGTCGGCGCCTACACGGCGGCGATCCTCATGGACAAGCTCGACATGCCTTACTACGCGACCCTGCCGATCGCCGCGGTGATGTGCTTCATCGTCGGCTATCTGTTCGGCCTGCCGGCGCTCAAGCTCGAGGGCCACTACCTCGCGCTCGCCACCTTTGCGCTGGCGCTCTCGGTGCCGCAGATCCTGAAATACAAGTGGCTCGAGGACCTGACCGGCGGCGTGCAGGGCATCGTGCTGTCAAAGCCTGAGGTGCCTTTCGGCCTTCCGTTGAACGAGGACCAGTGGCTCTATTACTACTGCCTGGTCGTCATGGTGCTGCTGTATTGGGCCGCCGCCAACATCCTGAACAGCCGCAGCGGGCGCGCCATGATGGCGATCCGCGACCAGTACATGGCGGCCGACACGATGGGCATCGACACCGCCCTCTACAAGACGGTCACGTTCGGCATCAGCGCGGCCTACACCGGCGTCGCCGGCGCGCTCTCGGCCTCGGCCATCGCCTTCGTGGCGCCCGACAGCTTCAACTTCTTCCTGTCGATCAAGTTCTTGATCGGCCTGGTCGTGGGCGGCGTCGGCTCGATGGCCGGATCGGTCGTCGGTGGTATCTTCTACGTGCTGGTCGACAACTCCGCCCAGGCGCTGTCGACCTTCATCAAGAACGACCTCGGCCTGCAGTTCGACCTGTCGGCCTACACCGTGTTCGGCGTCATACTGATCGTGCTCATGTATCTGATGCCGATGGGCATCGTGGGCGGCGTCTACTACCTGGTGCGCAGCATGCGCAGCCCGAGCACGAAGGCGAGAGAGCAGGCGGCCCTCAAGCAACGAGTGAGCAGCTGACGCCTGCGTGGCGCAGATGCAGCAGATCAACCGTTTCAACAGCGAGTGAGGAGAGTCGATGGCGTAAACCCAACAGGGAGAACCACCATGAGGACGAACAGGCGTACCTTCGTGGGCGGCCTTTCCGCCGCCGCAATGTTTTCGGGTTCCCGAGCAGCGTTCGCGCAAAAGAAGTACGACGACGGCGCGACCGACAATGAGATCAAGATCGGCCACACCAATCCCTATAGCGGGCCGGCGTCTTCCTACGGAGTCATTGGCAAGGCCATCGAGGCCTACTGGAAGAGCGTCAACGACAAGGGCGGTATCAACGGCCGCAAGATCAACTTCATCACCCTGGACGATGGCTATTCGCCGCCCAAGACGGTGGAATGCATCCGCCAGCTCGTCGAGCAGGACAAGGTGCTGTGCACCTTCAATACGCTGGGCACGCCGACCAACACGGCGATCCACAAATACATGAACCAGAAGAAGGTGCCGCAGCTCTTCGTCGCCACCGGCGCCTCGAAGTGGGGCAACCCCAAGGAGTTCCCGTGGACCATGGGCTACCAGCCCGATTACCACACGGAAGCGGTCATCTACGCCAAGTACATCCTGGCCAACATCAAGGATCCCAAGATCGGCGTGCTGATGCAGAACGACGACTACGGCAAGGACTACTTCGAAGGCTTCAAGGAAGGACTCGGCAAGGAAGTTGGTCGCATCGCCAAGCACGTCACCTACGAGGTGACCGACCCCACGGTCGACAGCCAGGTCATCCAGCTCAAGGACTCCGGGGCCAACGTGTTCTTCAACATCTCGATCCCGAAGTTCGCCGCGCAGTCGATGCGCAAGGCGGCGGACATCGGCTGGCGCCCGGCGCAGTACCTGAACAACGTCGCGGGGCAGGTGACGACCACCATGAAGCCGGCGGGCTTCGAGAACGTGCAGGGCGTCATCACCGCGGCCTGGCTCAAGGACCCGACCGACCATCAGTGGGACGACGATGCCGAGCTGAAGACCTGGCGGGAGTGGATGGCCAAGTACATTCCCAATGGCAATCTCGGCGATGTGAACTACGTCTATGCCTATTCGGTGTCGTTCCTGATGGAGCTGACCTTGAAGAAGTGCGGAGACGAGCTGACGCGCGAGAACCTGATGAGGCAGGCGGCCAATCACCAGAAGCTGCGCGTGCCCGGCTTGTTGCCCGGCATCACGGTCAGCACCAGTCCGACCGATTTCTACCCGGTCCAAGCCTTGCAATTGCAGCGCTTCAAGGGCGAGACATGGGAGCTGTTCGGCGACATCATGCACGCCGAAAGCAGCTAAAGGCGAACATAGCCGTGGTGCGGAAGGCCGCCGACCGGCGGCCTTCTTTTTTGCCGAATTCCAGAAGAAACTCCTGCGCCATTTTCAAAAGGGAGGCGTTTGGTGGTTACGAGTAGGCGTGGTTTTGTCGGAGGCGCGTCGGCGTTGGCGCTACTTTTCGGTTCGCGAGCGGCGTTCGCGCAGAAGAAGTACGACAACGGTGCAAGCGATACCGAGATCAAGCTCGGCCATTGCGGCCCGTACAGCGGTCCGGCATCCGCCTACGGCGTGATCGGCAAGGGCATCGAGGCCTACTGGAAGAGTGTCAACGACGCGGGCGGCATCAATGGCCGCAAGATCAACTTCATCACCCTCGACGACGGCTACAACCCGGCCAAGACGGTCGAAGTGGTGCGCCAGCTCGTCGAGCAGGACAAGGTGCTCTGCCTGTTCAACACGCTGGGAACGCCCTCCAACACGGCGATCCAGAAGTACATGAACCAGAAGAAGGTGCCGCAGCTCTATGTCGCGACCGGTGCCTCCAAATGGGGCCGGCCCAAGGAGTTCCCGTGGACGATGGGCTATCAGCCCGACTACCACACCGAGGCCGTGATCTACGCCAAGCACATCCAGGCGAACATCAAGGATGCCAAGGTCGGCGTGCTGATGCAGAACGACGATTTCGGCAAGGACTACGTTGACGGCTTCAAGGAAGGTCTCGGCAAGGACGCCGGCAATGTTATCGCCAAGCTCGTGACCTATGAGGTGACCGATCCGACCGTCGAATCGCAGATCATCCAGCTCAAGGATTCCGGGGCCAACGTGTTCTTCAACGTGGCGACGCCGAAGTTCGCGGCGCAGGCGATCCGCAAGGCAGCCGACATCGGCTGGAAGCCCGCGCAGTACATGACCAACGTCTCGGCCTCGGTGACGTCGGTGATGAAGCCGGCCGGCTTCGACAATGGCCAGGGCATCATCACGGCGGCCTACCTCAAGGATCCGACCGACAAGAGATGGGACGACGACGCCGAGATGAAGACGTGGCGCGCCTGGATGGACAAGTACATGCCCGGCGCCAACCAGGGCGATGCCAATTACGTCTATGCCTACTCGGTGTCGTTCCTGATGCAGCAGACGCTTGCCAAGTGTGGCGACACGCTCACCCACGAGAACGTCATGAAGCAGGCGGCGAACTTCCAGAAACTGCGCGTGCCGATGTTGCTGCCGGGCATCACCGTCAGTACCAGCCCGACCGACTACTATCCGATCCAGGCGGTCCAGCTGCAGCGCTTCAAGGGCGAGACCTGGGACCTGTTCGGCGAGGTCATGGCGGCCGAAGGCAGCTGAGGCTGCCGCGGGCAGCCGAACTGCGACACTGTGGTGAAGAGGGCCGCCAAAGGCGGCCTTCTTTTTTGACCGATTATCGAGGAAACTCCCGGCCAACTTAAAACAGGGAGGTGTCCAATGGACACGACAAGACGTGGCTTCGTGGGCGGTGCATCGGCGCTGGCGCTGCTTTCGGGTTCGGCCGTGGCGTTCGCGCAGAAGAAGTACGATGAGGGGGCCACCGACACCGAGATCAAGATCGGCAACACCAACCCCTATAGCGGCCCGGCCTCGTCCTACGCCGCGATCGCCAAGACGATCGATGCCTATTTCAAGAGCATCAACGATTCAGGCGGCGTCAATGGCCGCAAGATCAAGTTCATCTCGCTCGACGACGGCTACAGCCCGCCCAAGACGGTGGAAATGGTCCGCCAGCTGGTGGAGCAGGACAAGATATTCGCACTCTTCCAGTCGCTCGGCACGCCGTGCAACACGGCGATTCACAAGTACATGAACCAGAAGAAAGTGCCGCAGCTCTACGTCGCCACCGGCGCGTCGAAGTGGGGCGATCCCAAGAACTTCCCGTGGACCATGGGCTTTCAGCCCGACTATCACACCGAAGGCATGATCTACGCCAAGCACATCCTGGCCAACGTCAAGGATGCGAAGATCGGCGTGCTGCACCAGAACGACGACTACGGCCGCGACTACCTCGACGGCTTCAAGGAAGGCCTGGGCAAGGAGACGGACCGCATCGCCAAGGTGGTGACCTTCGAGGCGACCGATCCAACGGTCGACAGCCAGATCATCCAGCTCAAGGACTCGGGAGCCAACGTCTTCTTCAACGTGTCGGGGCCCAAGGCCGCCGCTCAGGGCATCCGCAAGGCAGCCGACATCGACTGGAAGCCCGCGCACTACCTCAACAACGTGTCGGCCTCAGTCGCCGCGGTCATGAAGCCGGCGGGCTTCGACAATGCCCAGGGCATCATCACGGCGGCCTACATCATGGACGCCACCGACAAGCAGTGGGAAGACAATGCCGAGATGAAGGAGTGGCGCGCCTGGATGGACAAGAACATGCCGTCGGCCAACAAGGCCGACGCCAACCATATCTACGGCTACGCGGTCGCCACCTTGATGACCGAGACCTTGAAGCGCTGCGGCGACGATCTCACGCGC
>DASZJU010000476.1:0-10882 GCA_035947815.1 Reyranella sp. | reverse complement strand
GACGATGTCGGAGGTCGGCCCCCAGGTCGTGCGCTGCGCATCGTAATGCGGCGCGTCGAGCGCCTTCATCATGTTCAGGGTCTGCGCGCCGGCCGGGCCAGCGATGCAGAACGCGAACGCCGCACTGACAACGGACCTGATCATTGTTGCAGCCTCGGATCGAGGACGTCGCGTAATGCGTCGCCCAGAAGATTGGCAGCCAGCACGATGACGAAGATCGCGCAGCTCGGGATCGTCGCGATATGCGGCGCCATGAAGAGGAAGTCGCGGCCTTGCGCCGCCATCATGCCGAGCTCGGCGGTCGGCGGTTGCGCGCCCATGCCCAAAAAGCCCAGCGCCGAGCCGATCAGGATGATCTGGCCGAAGCGCAAGGTCAGGAACACGAAGATGGTGGAGATACAGTTCAGCGTCAGGTAGCGCCAGATCAGCGTGCGGTCCGAGACGCCGACGGCGCGGCCGGCCTCCATGAATTCCTGGCTCATGACGCCCACCGCTGCGCCGCGCGCCACCCGTGCCACGTCGGGCACGGTGGCCACCACCAGCGCGATCACCACGGCGGTGAGGCCGGCGCCGGCGACCGCCGCCACCGCGAGGCCGATCAGGATCGCCGGGAAGGCCAGCATCACGTCGACCAGGCGCATGATCCAGCCGTCGGCCCGCTTGTAGTAGGCCGCCCATATGCCCAGCACGCCGCCCAATGCGCCGCCGATCACCACGCCGACCAGGCCCAGCATCAGGGTGTTGCGCGTGCCGTAGATGACGCGGCTCAGGATGTCGCGGCCGGTATTGTCGGTGCCGAACCAGTGCTGGGCGGTGGGCGGCTGCATCACGTTGCTGAGGTCGGTGAGATAGGGATCGTAGGGCGCCACGACGGGCGCGAAGACGGCGGCCAGCGCGATCGACGTCAGCAGCAGGGTGGCCGCGACTGCCACCTTGTCGCGCGCCAGCCGCCTGAGCGCGCCCGAGCGGCCAAGCGCGCCGCTTTCCTCGGCGTGGACAGCCGCGTTGAGCGTCTCGACGCTCATGGCCGCTGCAGCCTGGGATCGAGGTAGACGTAGAGGACGTCGACCAGCAGGTTGATGGTCAGGAAGGCGATGGCGAGGATCATGATGGCGCCCTGCGCCGTCGGGAAATCGCTCGATACGATGGCGCCGACCGCGAGGCGCCCGACGCCGGGCCACGAGAACATCGTCTCGGTCACGACCGCGCCGCCCAGCAGGAACGCCGCCTGAAGGCCGATCAGGGTGACGACCGGGATCAGCGCATTGCGCAACGCGTGATGGACGATCACCACCGTCTCGCGCAGGCCCTTGGCGCGCGCCGTGCGCACGAAGTCGGCGCCCAGCACCTCGAGCACGGCGGTGCGCGTCAGCCTAGCGATCGGTCCGATCAGTACGAGGCCAAGGGTCGCCGCCGGCAGGATCAGGCTGGGCAGGCCGCCATCCCATATCGGACCAGTGCGGCCGGTGAAAGGCAGCAGGCCCCACTTGAAGCCGACATACTGGATCAGGATCAGGCCGATGAAGAACACCGGCATGGAAACGCCCGCGACCGAGATCGCCATGATCAGGCGGTCGAGCAGCGTGCCGCGCTTCACTGCGGCCAGCGTGCCGAGCGCCAATCCGAGCGGCACCGCGATCAACATGGCGCCCAGCATCAGCTCGACGGTCGGCCCGATGGTGAGCGCCAGCTCCTCGCTCACCATCCTGTTGGAGATGATCGAGCGGCCGAGATCGCCGCGCAGCACGCGGCCGATATAGTCGGCGAACTGGATGGGGATCGGCCGGTCGAGGCCGAGCTCGAGGCGGATGGCGGCGATGGTTTCCGCCTTGGCGTCGGGGCCGGCGATGATCATCGCCGGATCGGACGGCACGACCTGCAGCAGGCAGAAGCAAAGGAAGAGAACCCCGAGCAAAGCGGGGAACGAGACCAGCAGGCGGTGGACGATCTGTCTTCCCATGCGCCGTCCTCGGACCGACTCGACCGAGGGAACGCGCGCCGGGTTCACCGGCGTGTCTGGACGTTGCTCCCTCGCAGCCGCGCTTCGATCAACCGTGTGCAGCGTTTACTTGCGGCGAGTGTGGCAGGCTCGCGCGCCCGCGTCACGCCCATCCACCGGCATGCGGAAGGATATGGCCGGTGATGAAGCCCGCCCCATCGGAACAGAGGAAGCAGATCGCCGCCCCGAGCTCGTCGGATGTGCCGAGCCGTCCGAGCGGGATCTGCGCCGTCATCTTGGCCATCGCCTCCTGGTTGGCAAGCAGCGCCGGCGGGAAGTAGTCGGGGTTCTCGACATAGTTCGAGCCGACCGCATTCACCGTGATGCCGTCGCGCCCCAGCTCCTTGGCCAGCGAGGAGACCAGTCCGTTGGCGGCGGCGCGCGCCGAGACGTACGGCGCGTAGTTGGCGATGCCGCGCAACGGCGCCGCCGACGACACGAACACGATGCGGCCCGACTTGCGCTTGCGCATCGCCGGCGCCACGAGCTGCACCAGCCGGAACGGCGCCACTGCCATGGCTTCGAGTGCGGCGCGGTAATCCTCGAGCCGTGCCTCGGACAGCGGCGCGCGCAACGCGGGATAGGCGTCGTTGTTGACCAACGCGTCGATGTGTCCGTGGCGCTTCAGGGCCAGCTCGACCAGGGTCGCGGGCTCGGTCGCGGCCAAGGCGTGCGCGCCCGCGAACTCGGTCTCGTACTTGCGTCGGGCGCTCGGCGCCTCGAACGAGGGGTCATGGGCCAGCACCGTGGCGCCCTGGCCCAGCGCCCCCCGTGTCGTGCCGTGACCTGCGAATTTCTCCACGTTGGTGATCAGGATCACGCGGTCTTTCAGCAGCATGGCGATTCCTCTAGGTTGACGCCCTCATGGCAAGTCCAACGGCAAACCCGACCGATCCTAGCGCGCCCGATCCTAGCGTATCGGCCCCGACGGGGCAGGCGTCCTTCGGCTACCGCGACGTCCCGGCGGCCGACAAGGCGGGTCTTGTCCGTCGGGTCTTCGAGAGCGTGGCGCCGCGCTACGACCTGATGAACGACCTGATGTCGGTTGGCGTGCACCGGCTGTGGAAGAACGCCCTGGTGGATGTCGTGAACCCGCGGCCGGGCGAAAGGTTTTTGGACGTGGCGGGCGGCACGGGGGATATCGCCTTCCGGCTGCTCAAGCGCCTGGATCAGCGCGGCGGCGATCGTGCTGACATCACGGTGTGCGACATCAACCCCGCCATGCTGAAGGTCGGCCGCGACCGCGCCGCGGATCGCGGGCTGTTGCAGGGTCTTACCTGGACGACGGGCGATGCCGAGACCTTGCCGTTCCCCGATCGCTCGTTCGACGGCTACACGATCGCCTTCGGCCTGCGCAACGTCACCGACATCGACAAGGCGCTCGCTGAAGCGTACCGCGTGCTGAGGCCGGGCGGCCGCTTCTATTGCCTGGAATTCAGCAAGGTGAAGTCGGCGCCGATCGGCCGCGTCTATGACGCCTACTCCGAACGGGCCCTGCCGTTCTTCGGCCGCATCGTCGCCCGGGACGCCGAATCCTACCGCTATCTGCATGAGAGCATCCGGCGCTTCCCCTCCCAGCGCGTCCTGGCCGAGCGCATGCGCAAGGTGGGGTTCGCCAACGTCGCCTGGCGCGACATGACGCTGGGTGTCGTCGCCCTTCACTCGGGCTGGCGCATATGACTCTCTTGCCGGACCGCGGGCCTCCTCAGGTCGGGTCATCCCGACCGAGCCCGCATCATGATCATGAGCGGGCCTGGAGGCCCGCGGTCCAGTAAGATGTTGCGCGCGCTTCGCAATACCTGGCGCTTGCTGCGCATGGCGCTCAGCCTCGCGCGGCACGATGCGCTGTTCCCGCTGGAGACCCTGGGCATCGTGCCGGCGCTGGTCGTGTGGGCTCGGCTGTTCGCCCGGCGCCGCGATTCGCGCCGGCCCGGTGAGCGGCTGGCGGCGGCGCTGCAGGAAATGGGGCCGTCCTTCATCAAGCTCGGCCAGGCGCTGTCGACCCGCTCCGACCTTTTGAGCGAGAGCGTCGCCGTCGACCTGGCGCGCCTGCAGGACCACCTGCCGGCCTTCTCCGGCGTCGAGGCGCGGCGCACCATCGAGGCCGAACTCGGCCAGCCGGTCGAGGCGCTGTTCACCAGCTTCGACGATGTGCCGGTCGCCGCCGCGTCGATTGCCCAGGTCCATTTCGCCGTCACCACCGACGGTCGCGATGTCGCCGTGAAGGTGCTGCGCCCCGCCATCGAAAGGGCCTTCGAGCGCGACCTCGATCTTTTCTACTGGATGGCCGAGCTGGTCGAGCGCACCCAGCCGCGCTTTCGCCGGCTGAAGCCTGTCGATTCGGTGCGCGCCTTCGCCGACGTCGTGCGGGTCGAGATGGACCTGCGCATGGAAGCCGCCGCCGCCGAGGAACTGGGCGAGAACTTCGCCGACGATCCCGGCTATCGCGCGCCCACGATCGACTGGGACCGCACCGCCCAGCGCGTGCTGACCTTGGAGCGGGTCGACGGCATTCCGATCGGCGACCGCGACGCCATCGTCGCCGCCGGCCACGATCCCGACCTTGTCATGAAGAAGGCCGCCGAGGCGTTCTTCTACCAGGTGTTCCGCGACGGCTTCTTCCATGCCGACATGCATGGCGGCAACGCCTTCGTCGACCGCGCCGGCCATATCGTGCCGGTCGATTTCGGCATCATGGGCAGGATCGACGAGGACACGCGCGGCTATCTCGCCGAGCTTCTGGTCGCCTTCCTGCGCCGCGATTACCACGCCGTGGCCGAGGTCCAGTTTCGCGCCGGCTACGTGCCGTCGGACCAGTCGCGCGAGATGTTCGCCCAGGCCTGCCGCTCGATCGGTGAGCCGATCTTCGGCAAGCCGAGCCACGATATTTCCATCGCGCGCCTGCTCGCCCAGATGCTGCGCGTCACCGAGCAGTTCGAGATGACGGTGCAACCGCAGCTCCTGCTGCTGCAGAAGACCATGTTGATGGCCGAGGGCATGGGCACGCGGCTGAACCCGCACGTCAACATCTGGGAGCTGGCGCGGCCCTTGATCGAGGAGTGGATGCAGAGCCATTTCGGTCCGCGCGCCACGGTCGGCCGCGCCGTCGAAGACCTGGCGCAGGGATTGCGCCGCCTGCCGCGCCTGATCGACAGCCTGCATGTCGTGGCCGAGCGCGGGCGGCGCCAGGCCGAAGCCGAATCGCAGGATCCGCCGCCCGTGCCGTCACGCCTGTGGCCGCGCATCGGCTTCGCCGAGATCATCGCCGTCCTGGCCCTCCTCGCCGCCATTGTCGCGTGGTGGCATTAGCCTCTTCACTGTGGGCGTCATGATCTTCCGGACCGCGGGCCTCCGGCCCGCTCATGATCATGAGGCGGGCCGGAGGCCCGCGGTCCGCATGAGCTTGATGGGATAATGTCCACCTCAGACATCATCTTCGGCCTCGCCGTTTTCCTGCTTGCGGGAACGGTCAAGGGGCTGGTCGGGCTGGGCCTGCCGACCATCACCATCGCGCTCACCTCGCTGGTGTTGCCGTTGCCCGAGGCGATCGCGCTGATTTCCTTGCCGACCGTCGTCGCCAATGTCTGGCAGGCGGCGGTCGGTGGGAAGTTCTGGCTGATCGTGCGCCGCCAGTGGCCGCTCATCGTACCGTTGATGATCGTGCTCTATCTCACCCTGTGGCTGGTCGGCCAGAAGGGACCCAACTGGGCCTTCCTGGTGCTGGCGGTCGTGCTCGTGGTCTATAGCGGCCTCGGCCTGCTGCGCATCCGCCTGCACATCCATGCCGACCTGGAGAAGCCGCTCGCGCCGGTGATCGGGGTCGTCTCCGGCTTCATCGCCGGCCTGGTCGGCGTACCCGTCGTGCCGCTGATGCCTTACCTGCAGGGGCTCGACATCAGGCCCACCGAACTGGTCCAAACCCTGGGCGTCGTTCTGTGTGCCACGTCGATCACGCTCACCGTCTCGCTGCTCTTTCTGGGAATGCTCGACGGACCGCATGCCATCGTGTCCGCCGCGGCCGTGGTGCCGGCGCTGGCCGGCATGTGGATGGGCCAGCAGATCCGCCTGCGCCTGTCGATCGAGCAGTTCCGCCTGGCCGTGTTCTGGGCGCTTTTACTGACGGGCGTCTACACTTTCGCCAGCCGGGTGTTGTGATAATCTCCCGGCCATGCTGAACGGCAAGCGGATCCTGCTGATCGTCGCGGGCGGCATCGCGGCCTTCAAATCCCTCGAACTCATCCGCCGGCTGCGCGAGCGCGGCGCGGCGGTGCGCTGCGTGATCACCGACGCCGGCGCCCGCTTCGTGACCCCGCTTTCCCTGCAGGCGCTGAGCGAGGATCGCGTCTACAGCGACATGTTCTCGCTCACCGACGAGAGCGAGATGGGCCACATCCAGCTCTCGCGCGACGCCGATCTCCTGGTCGTGGCGCCGGCCACCGCCAATATCCTGGCGCGCATGACGGCGGGCATGGCCGACGATCTGGCGGCGACCGTGCTGCTGGCCACCGACAAGCCGGTGCTGGCCGCCCCGGCGATGAACGTCCGCATGTGGACCCACGCCGCCACCGTCGCCAATGTCGAGACCCTGAAGAAGCGCGGCGTCAGCTTCGTCGGCCCCAACGACGGCGC
This sequence comes from Reyranella sp., assembly GCA_035947815.1. Classification (GTDB taxonomy): domain Bacteria; phylum Pseudomonadota; class Alphaproteobacteria; order Reyranellales; family Reyranellaceae; genus Reyranella. The sequence continues at coordinate 4,254 of DASZJU010000476.1, read as the reverse complement.
CATGGCCTGCAATGAGTACGGCCCCGGCCGCATGTCGGAGCCCGAGGAGATTGTGGCCGCCATCGAGGGCCTGCTGACCGCGGAACGACCTCTCGCTGGCAAGCGCGCCGTGGTGACATCGGGCCCGACGCGCGAAGCGATCGATCCCGTGCGCTACATCTCCAACCATTCCTCGGGCAAGCAGGGCCATGCCATCGCCAGCGCCCTGGCGCGGCTCGGCGCGGAGGTGACGCTGGTGAGCGGGCCGGTGGCGCTGGCCGATCCGGCGGGCCTGCGCACGGTCCATGTCGACTCGGCCGACCAGATGCTGGCGGCCTGCCTGGCTGCGGGCACCGTCGACATCGCGGTGTGCGCCGCCGCCGTTGCCGACTGGAAGGCCGCAAAGCCCGCTGCGTCCAAGATCAAGAAGAAGGCCGATGCCAAGCCGCCCGCGCTGGAGCTCGCCCCCAATCCCGACATCCTGGCGACGCTATCCAACCTTGGGGCCAAGCCGGGCCCCAAACGGCCGGCGCTGGTCGTGGGCTTTGCCGCTGAGACCGAGAACCTGGTGGCCAACGCCATCGACAAGCGCAAGCGCAAGGGTTGCGACTGGATCCTGGCCAACGACGTGTCAGCCGCCGCCGGTACCTTTGGCGGCGAGCGCAACACCGTGCACCTGATCAGCGCCGCCGGCGTCGAGGATTGGCCGACCCTGGCCAAGGACGATGTCGCATCGCGGCTCGCCGGCCGCATCGCGCTCCATTTCGGCCGACCAACCAAGGCCGAGGCGGCGGAGTGAAGGGGGTCGAAAGCGTCGAAATCGAGGTCGTGCGCCTGGCCCATGGTCGCGACCTGCAGCTTCCCGACTACGCCACCGCTTCCGCCGCCGGCGCCGACCTTCTGGCCGCGATCGACCAGGATATCGAGCTCGGCCCGCTGGAGCGCCGGATCGTTCCGACCGGCATTTCGATTGCCCTGCCGGCAGGCTTCGAGGCCCAGATCCGGCCGCGTTCGGGGCTGGCGGCCAAGCACGGCGTCACGGTGGCCAACGCGCCGGGCACCATCGACGCCGATTACCGGGGCGAAGTGGGCGTGATCCTGATCAATCTCGGCAAGGAGCCGTTTCGGATCACCCGCGGCATGCGAATTGCACAGATGGTCATTGCCCGCCACGCGCGGGCAGTCTGGCGTGAGGTGAGCGAGCTCGACCGGACGGCGCGTGGCGCCGGGGGTTTCGGATCGACGGGAGTGACGGTGGGGTCGGCAAAGACGGCCTGAGAGAGGAAGCAGGGGATGCCTCGGCTCAGCAAGAAAACAATGTTTGCCATAGAGGCCGTGCTCGACGTGGCGTTCCACGTTGGCGAGCATCCGGTGCGCAGCGGCGACATCACCGAGCGCCAGCGCATTCCCAAAAGGTATCTCGAGCAGGTCCTGCAGCATCTGGTGCGCGCCGGGATCCTGAACGGCAAGAGGGGCCCGCGCGGCGGCTATCGCCTCGGCCGCGAGCAGCAGCGCATCACCCTGGGCGAGGTCGTCCGGGTCGTCCGCAAGCTCGAGGCCGAGACCGAGCCCAACGATCTTGCCATCGGCTCGCCGCTCGCCCACGAAGTGGTGTGGCCGATGTGGGAGAAGCTGCGCGACGACATGATGGCGCAACTCGACAACATCACGATCGCGGATCTCTGCCAGCGGGCCCGCGCCAAGGGCCTCGATGTCGAGGCAAGCCAGCAGACCCGTCATCTCGCGATCTGATAAAGTCCTCCGGTCGCATTGAACCGGAGGAACGACAGATGGCCAAGGCCAAGACCGCGAAAGCCAACCCGCGCAACAAGAAGCTCTACGACGACGGTATGAAGGTGCGCAAAGCCGTGCTGGGGTCGACCTATGTCGACAATTCGATGGCGAGCGCCGACGATTTCATGATGTCGTTCCAGGACGTCACCACCGAGTATTGCTGGGGTTACGTCTGGACGCGCCCCGGCCTGTCGAAAAAGACGCGCTCGATGCTGAACCTCGCCATGCTGGCGGCGCTCAATCGTGGGCCGGAGCTCAAGCTGCACGTTAACGGCGCGCTGACCAATGGGCTCACCAAGGAGGAGATCAAGGAGATCTTCCTGCAGGTCGCCATCTATTGCGGCATCCCGGCCGGCCTCGACGCCTTCAAGACCGCCCGCGATGTGTTCAAGGAACGGGGGGTTTAAGACCACCAATACCGTCATCCCGACCGGAGCGCGAAGCGCGGAGTGGAGGGACCTCCTTTTCATCGTCGTCGAACCCTATGACGAGGTCCCTCCACTGCGCCTCGCTACACTCGGCTCCGGTCGGGATGACGAGGTGGGAGGTGATCGATGATTCTCATCCGCAAGGCCAAGCCCGGCGAAGCTGAGAGCCTGACCGCGCTCTGCGTGCGGTCGAAGGCGCATTGGGGCTATGACGCCGAGTTCATGCGTCTGTGCACCGCGTCCTTGACGGTGAGCGAGGCCAGTATCGCGGCCGGCCGCGTATTGGTCGCGACCGATGCCGCGGGCCGCATGATCGGCACGGTGAGCGTCGCCGAGGACGGTGACATGGCCGAGCTTGCCCTGATGTTCGTCGATCCGCCGGCGATCGGCGGCGGCACAGGGCGGACGCTGTTTGAAGAAGCCGTCAGGTTGGCGCGTCGACTGGGCTATCGACACATGGCCATCCTTGCCGATCCCAATGCCGCGCCGTTCTACCAGCGCATGGGCGCGCACTTTGTGCGCAACGCGCCGTCCGACGCCATTCCCGGCCGCACCCTGCCGCTCTATGAATACGACCTCACGTCGGAGACTGTTTCATGACCCCGTTGGCCCCGCCTGCCATCACGCGCTAAGCCCTTTACAGACCGCATCGGCATCCTTATATAACCGCCACCTAGGGTCCCTGGCGCTGCCTCCCCGGCGGTGATCGACGGGACCCATTCAAGAACGACACAGCGCCAATTTTGCACAGTGACCGCTCCCGGCGGTCGTGGCGCGTGCGTCATCTCCCCACCTCAGACTGAAGAAACATGAACCTCCAAGAACTCAAGATAAAGAAACCGCCCGAGCTGCTCGCCTTCGCCGAGGAGCAGGGTGTCGAAGGCGCGGCGATGATGCGCCGCCAGGAACTGATGTTCGCCATCCTCCAGAGGGTGGCGGCCGCCGACCAGGCGATCTTCGGCGTCGGCACCATCGAGGTCGCGCCCGACGGCTTCGGCTACCTGCGCTCGATGGAAGCCAACTACCTGCCCGGCGCCGACGACATCTATGTCAGCCCGACCCAGGTCCGCAAATTCGGCCTGCGCACCGGCGACACCGTGGAAGGCGAGATCCGCGCGCCCAAGGACGGCGAGCGCTATTTCGCCATGGTGCAGATCAACAAGATCAACTTCGACGACCCCGATGCGCTGCGTCACCGCATCAATTTCGATTCACTGACCCCGCTCTATCCCGACGAGAAGCTGAAGCTCGAGATGGACGGCGGCGTGGCCGTCATGGCGCCGACGATCTCCGAGGAGCAGAGCAGCTCGCGCGCCACCTCATCGGGCCGCGTCGGCACCCGCCGCACCGGCACGCTCACCAAGAAAGCCGGCACCACGCCGCAGCAGCAGCTCGACATCTCGACCCGCGTGATCGACCTCATCGCGCCGATCGGCAAGGGCCAGCGCGCCCTGATCGTGTCGCCGCCGCGCACCGGCAAGACGGTGCTGCTGCAGAACATCGCCCACGCCATCACCGCCAACAATCCCGAAGTCTTCCTCATGGTGCTGCTGGTCGATGAGCGGCCGGAGGAAGTCACCGACATGCAGCGCACGGTGAAGGGCGAGGTCGTGAGCTCGACCTTCGACGAGCCGGCCAGCCGCCATGTCGCGGTCGCGGAAATGGTGATCGAGAAGGCCAAGCGCCTGGTCGAGCACAAGAAGGACGTGGTGATCCTGCTCGATTCGATCACCCGCCTCGGCCGCGCCTACAACACCGTCGTGCCGAGCTCCGGCAAGGTGCTGACCGGCGGTGTCGACGCCAACGCCCTGCAGCGGCCCAAGCGCTTCTTCGGCGCCGCCCGCAACATCGAGGAAGGCGGCTCGCTCACCATCATCGCCACCGCCCTGATCGACACCGGCAGCCGCATGGACGAAGTGATCTTCGAAGAGTTCAAGGGCACCGGTAACTCGGAAATCATCCTCGACCGCAAGGTCTCCGACAAGCGCACCTTCCCGGCGATCGACATCACCAAGTCGGGTACCCGCAAGGAGGAGCTGCTGGTCGACCGCGC
>DASZJU010000475.1:0-5041 GCA_035947815.1 Reyranella sp. | reverse complement strand
AAGGCGATCGGCGCGCGCCGCGGCCAGGTGATCGGCGTGATGGTGACCGAGGCGGTGCTGGCGACCGGCATCGGCGGCCTTGTAGGCGTCGTGCTGGGCGCGCTGATGATGCGGCTCTTCGAGCGCTCGCTGGTTTTCTACCTCGAGAAGCTGGGCGTGCCTTTCGTCTGGGTCGACACGCCGCGAACCATCGCCTTTGCCGGCGGCGCCATCGTGCTGGCCTCCGTCATCGGCGCGCTCGGCGTGCTCTATCCGGCCTGGCGGGCCAGCCGGCGCGACGCCTACGACCTCGTGCGCAGCGAGGGCTGAGCCGATGCTGTCGTGCCGCCGGTTGAGGAAAAACTACGTCACCGAACGCGGCGCCGTGACGGCGGTCGCGGGCATCGACCTCGACGTCGAGGCGGGCCGGTTCGCGGCCATCATCGGCCGCTCGGGCTCGGGCAAATCCTCGCTGATGGCGATGATCGGCGGCTTGAGCCGGCCGTCGGACGGCACGATCACGGTCGAGGGCACCGACATCTGGCGCCTGTCGGACAATGCGCTGGCGGCGTTCCGCAACGGCCGTATCGGCTTCGTCTTCCAGTTCGCGAGCCTGCTGCCGACCTTGCGGCTGATCGACAACGTCGCGCTGCCGGCCATGCTCGGCAAGCGGCAGGCCGCGGCCGCTCTCTATGCCAAGGCCGCGACCTTGCTCGGCCGCATGGGATTGCGCGACTATCTCGACGCCTATCCGTCGGAGGTCTCGGCCGGCGAACAGCGTCGCGCGGTGATCGCCCGCGCGCTGATCAACGATCCCGCCCTGGTGCTGGCCGACGAGCCCACCGCCGACCTCGATGAGCAGACCGAGATCGAGATCATGGACGAGCTTTTAGGCGTCAACCGCGAGACCGGCACGACGCTCATCGTGGTGACCCACAACCTTTCCCTGGCCGAGCAGGCCCAGCAGATCGTGCACATCGCCAACGGTGGCGTTGTCCCATGAGTGACGACAAGCGGCCCGATCTCGCCAAGCTGTCGCCCGAACAGAAGGACGCGCTGATCCGCGATCTGTGGCGGCAGGTGGCGGTCGGCCAGTCCGAAGCCCGGCTCCTGAAGCGGCGGCTGGGCATGGCAGCGCCGCCGGGTGACCGGTCCGAGAGCGTCCTGCTCGACAAACTGCGGGACGCGCCGCCCCGTCCGTCCGTCGAACCGCCGTCGGGGATCGCGATGAAGCTCGGGCGCGGGCTTCGGCTTTGGCGCTCGCCGGTGGTGTTGAGCGTCGCCGGCATCCTCCTCGCGGCGTTCGCCATCGACGGCGGCATCGGCATCTACCAGGCGCGCGCGCTCCAGCAGCAGCGCCAGGCGCGCCTGCTGCTGGAACACGAAGCGCTCACCTCGCTCTATGTCGAGCTGAAGCGGATCGTCCAGGAGCCGGACGGCAAGTCGTACCGCATGACCATGGCGATGCAGAACATCGATCCTGCCGCGCCGCTTTACGTCATGCTGAATGCGGTCGCAGTCTACGTCCAGTCGGGGATGAGCTGGCAGCAGGTGCCGTCGAGCCCCGGCGCGGGCACCAGCTGGGGCGTCGTCAAGCTGGTCGACGCCTATGCCTACGACGTGTCCTTCACACCCGAGGTGGCGAACTGGGCCGAGCTGATTCCGGGCTACATGCATGTGCGCATCCAGTCGGACATGCTGATCAGCCGGAGCGCCCAGCCGGGCAACGACATCGCCGAGCGCCGCACGCCGTTCTACGTCTATCTGAAGCCGTTCGGTGCCAACGACGCCGACATCAAGGCCCGCTCGAAGATGTCGGGCACGCCGCCCGTTTTTATTCCGATGCCGCCGCACTGACTGCAAGTGGACCGCGGGCCTCCGGGCCCGCATCTTCGTCGCTGCTACAGTGACATGAGCGGGCCTGGAGGCCCGCGGTCCAATGACGCCTAAGCCGCCAGTGCCGCCTCGCTCGCCGGATCGCCGGCGATGCGGCTGTGCCACATCACCCGTGGCTGGGTCATGTCCCACGGCGTCGCCTGATGCATCAGGCATCGATTGTCCCACACCACCGCGTCGCCCACCGTCCAGTCGTGATGGTAGATGCGCGGTGGCCGGCAGGCGAAGTCGACGAGCTCCTGCAGCAATTGCTCGGAGGCCTTCTCGTCCATGCCGGGGATATTGTGGGCGTGGCGGCCGATTAGCAGCGACTTGCGGCCGGTCTCGGGATGGGTCTTGACCAGCGGCCGCAACGGCACCGGCCCGTCATGGAAACCGTAGCCGCTATATTCGCCGTCGGCCTTCTTCGTCTGATGGCCGAGCTTGGATTGGCTGTAGTGCAGCGAGTGATGTGCCGCCAGGCCCTCGAGCTTGGCCTTGAGATCGTCATCGAGCGCGTCATAAGCGGCACGCATGTCGGCAAAGCCGGTGCGGCCGCCCACGCTCGGCACCACCTCGGCGCTGAACACCGCGCCCTTGGCCTGCACCGGCATGTAGGTGCTGTCGCAATGCCAGCCCATGTTGCCCTTCAGCACCTTCATCATGTCGTCGTTGTCTTTTTCCAGTCGCAAGGTGCCGTCTGATTTGACGTTGCTGAGCGCGGCCATCTCGAACTCGAGCGGCCCGAATCGCTTGGCGAAGGCGATCTGCTGGTCGCGCGCGAGATGCTGGTTAGGAAAGATCAGCAGGGCATAGTCGAGCCAGGCGGCGTAGAGCGCGCGCCAGGTGGCGTCGTCCAGCTCGGTGACCTTGATGCCGCGGACCACGGCGCCGAAGCTGGCGTCGATCGGTTCGATATCGAGAGTGCGTGCCATGTCAGGCCTCCCGCCGAAGTCTAGTGCCCTGAAGTCTAGCGCCCTCAGGGCAGATTGACGATCTCCACCCAGTTGGGATTTTTGCCCATCGGATATTGCTTGAGCCGGGTGAGCTTGCCGGTGGCAGCGTCGATCGCGTAGCTGGTCATCGAATCGGAGAGCTGGCCCACCGCCAGGAGATAATGGCCCGTGGGATCGATGGCAAAGCCGCGCGGCTGCTGCTCGGTCGGCGTGTGGCCGATAAGCGCCAGCGTCCCGTTGCCGGGGTCGACCCTGAAGCCCGCGATCGTGCTGGTGCCGCGCTCGCTGGCGTAGAGAAACTTGCCGTCCGGCGTCAGGTGAAGGTCGGCCGCCCAGATCTTGTCCGGCTTCTTGTCGGGCAGCGCGCTGATGACCTGTTCCTCCTTCAGGAGGCCGGTCCTGGCATCGTAGGCGAAGACATAGACCGACGCCTCAAGCTCGTTCACCAGGTAGACCCGCCCGTTGGTCGGATGAAACGCGAAGTGCCGCGGGCCGGCGTTGCCCTTGACCGCGGTCGCCGGCGGATCGTTGGGCGAGAGCGTGCCGGTCGCCGCGTCGAAGCGGAACTGCCGCACCACATTGCCGCCCAGGCTGGTCGCCAGCACGAAGCGGTTGCCGGCATCGGGCTGGATGGCGTGGGCGTTGGGCTCGGTCGGGATGATCTGCTGCGGCGGCTGCACCGTGCCGTCGGGCGCGATCGGATTCACGGTGACCTTGTTGTTGGGATAGGAGGCGGCGAGCAGGAAGCGGCCGCTGCGGTCGGTCGTGATGTAGGCCATGCTGCCGTCGAGCGGGCCGTTGGCGACGTGACTCAACTTGCCGGTGGCGGGATCGATGCGGAAGCTCGCCGCCACCATCGGCTCGCCGCGCGTGGCGGCGAACAGGAATTTCTTGTCCGGGCTTATAGCCATCGGCGTCGAGCCCGCCGTCTTGGCGATGCCGGGGATCGTCACCTTCTCGACCGGGGTGAGGTCGCCGTTCTGCGGATTGAGCTGCAGGACGTGGATCTCGTTGCTGTCGGTGCAGCCGATATAGACGAAGGTCGCGGCCTTGGCCGGCAGCGCGGTGGCTGCCAGTGCAAGCGCCGCGGCGAGCGCGGCGACCGAGCCAAGTGTCGTTGCCATGTTCCCTCCCGGGAAAGTCGTTCATTGCCTGAACGATCGATCGGCAACGCTGCTCGTGCGCCTACGCGGTGTCAAGATTGGGCCGCCAAAAGGAAACGGCCGGGCGATGCCCGGCCGTTTCTGCGATTGGAAAGTCCGCTCGCTGCCTTACTGGACGACGATCTCGACGCGGCGGTTCTGCGGCTCGCGCACGTTGTCGCCGGTCGGCACCAGCAGCTGGGTCTCGCCCTTGCCGATGACCGTGATCGCCTGAGCCGGCACGCCGTCGCGCACCAGCGCGTCCTTGACCGCGTTGGCACGACGCAGCGACAGCGCCATGTTGTAGGCCTCCGGACCCGACGTGTCGGTATGGCCGGTCGCCGTGATGCGCGCGCTACCCTTGGCCTTGAAGGCGTTGGCCGCCTGCTGGATCGTGGTCAAGGCCTGCTGCGACAGGTTCGAGCGGTCCCAGTCGAAGAACACCATGAACGACGGCGGCGCCACCATCGGCGGCGGCGGTGGCGGCGGCGGCGGCGCCGAGCCGAACTTCAACTGCAGGCCCAGCATGACGCTGAAGTTGTTGTTCGTCCAAGACTGCCCGTTGACCTGCGGGTTCGACGTGCCGTAGTAGCGCCCGTCCAGGTTCACCCGGAAGTTCGTGTCGACGTTCCAGCCCAGCCCGATGATGCCCTGATAGGCAAACACCGTGCTGCCCAGCGACTGGTTGCTGTCGACGAAGCCCACGCCCGCGCCCGCGCCGATGTACGGCGTGATCACTGAACCGGGCATGAAGTCGTACAGCAGGTTGGCCATGATGCCGAGCTGGCCGACCTGGTTGTTGATCGCCGTGCCGGGCACCCCGACGTTGATCTGGTTGTTGCGATAGACGCCTTCCAACTCAACCCGAGGCCCGACAAAGTCGTAGCCGATCACGCCGCCGACCGCCCAACCCGTCTGCGGCGTCACGCTCACCGTCGGAATCGCCGCTAGACCCGTGTTCGCCGTGAAGTTCAGAAGCCAGTTCAAACCGCCTTCCGCGCCGATATACACGCCCGGCGACGGTGCCTGCGCATGAGCCATGACCGGCAGCGCTACCAGCGCCGCTGCAGCCATCAAAGCCTTCTTCAT
>DASZJU010000474.1:0-7782 GCA_035947815.1 Reyranella sp. | reverse complement strand
GCCGGTGCCGCCGGCATCGTCGAGCATCACCGTCTTGTCGCCCAAAAGCGACAGCATGTAGTGGAAGTGCCAGGCGGCGGCGTGGCAGGAGCGCAGGCCCAGGCAATAGACGCGCCGTGCCTCATGCAGGCGGCCGGCCGCGTCGGCCAGACGTTCGAGCGATGCGGCCTCGGCAAGAGCTGCGATCTGGCGTGACAGGCTAAGCGCCATGTCGGACGCAAGCGCCCGCTCGCCGTGCAGCTTCTGCACCTCGACCTGGACGCCCGCCTTGCCGGCGAAGCCCAGGGTGCCGGCTCGCACCGCGCCGGCATAGAGCTCGCGCACCTGGTCGTAGCCTTCGAGCCCCAGCCGCTTGGCCAGCCGCGTCATGGTGGCAGCCGGCACGCCGGCGCGCCGCGCCTGTTCGCGCATCGACAGCAGCGCCACATCGTCGGGACGATCGAGCATGTAGCGCGCCGCCGTCTGGAGTTGCGGCGGCAGGATGTCGAACGCCTCGACGATCGAGGCGTTGAGCGGCCCGGTCATCAGCGCAAGGGCAGCGGATACATCAGGCCGCCCTTGGTCCACAGGCCGTTCAGGCCGCGCGCCAGCTTGAGCGGGCTGCCCATACCGACATTGCGCTCGTAGCTCTCGCCGTAGTTCCCGACCTGCTTCACGATGTTGTAGGCCCAGTTCTCGTCGAGCTGCAGCGCCTTGCCGTTGCCGGGCTTGACGCCCAGGAAACGCTGGACCAGCGCGTCGGTCGATTTCAGCTGCTCGTCGACATTGGCCGTGGTGATGCCGCGCTCCTCGGCTTCCAGCATGGCGAACAATGTCCAGCGCACGACCGTCATCCAGACGTCGTCGCCGCGGCGCACGAACGGGCCGAGCGGCTCCTTGGAGATGATGTCGGGCAGGACCATGTAGTCGGCCTGCTTGCCGCGCGTCGCCAGCGCCGAGGCCAACGCTGAGGAATCCTGGGTCATGGCATCGCGGCGGCCGCCGAAGAACGCTTCGTACATGAGGTCCTGGCTCTCATAGACCACCGGCTTGATGGTCATGCCGCGGCCGCGGAACCAGCTCGCCATGTTGAATTCGTGGGTCGTGCCCTGGGCGACGCAGACCGTGGCGCCGCCCAGCTCGGCCAGCGCCTTCACGTTCAGCTTCTTGGGCACCATGAAGCCCTGGCCGTCATAGAAATTGACGCCGGCATATTGCAGGCCGAGCCCGGCATCGCGCTCCAGGGTGATGGTCGAGTTGCGCACCAGCATGTCGATCTCGCCCGACTGCAGCGCGAGGAAGCGCTGCTGGGCGGAGAGCGGCACGTACTTGGCCTTGGTCGCATCGCCCAGCACGGCGGCGGCGACGGCGTTGCACAGGTCGACGTCGAGACCGGACCACTTGCCTTGGCTGTCGGGCAGCGAGAAGCCGCCCAGGCCGACATTGACACCGCAGATCAGCTGGCCGCGTTTCTTGACGACCTCAAGGGTCGATGGCGTCTGCGCAGAGGCCGCGGAGACCACAAAGGCGAGCGCGCCGAAAGCCGCGCCGACGCTAAAAATTCGCTGGATGAGATGCATGGACTTCCCCCCGTTGGAAAGATTGCCGGCAGTCTGCCTAGCGCGGGAGCAGATCGTATGCAACAAATGAATCAACTTTAGCGTATGTGGTTCATTTGATCCGGCCCTGAGGAACCGACGCTGCGGGGAAATGAACACAGTTCAGTCAGTTACCGCTGCCAGCAATTGACACTGACGCATCGCACAACCACATGTGCCGCGCCGCAAAATGTCCGCGGGGGAGTTTCTTTTGCCCTTTTGTCGCCGCCTGCTGGCCGCTGCCAGCCTCGTTCTTCTTTTCACGTCAGCCACTGCCAACGCCCAAGGCGGTCCGCCCGCCATGCCGGTCAGCGTCGCCCCGCCGATCGCCAAGCGGGTGACGCAGTGGGACGAATTCTCCGGACGATTCGAGGCGGTCGCCTCGGTCGAGGTGCGCGCCCGCGTCTCGGGCTTCATCGAAGAGCTGCATTTCAAGGATGGCCAGCTCGTCAATGTCGGCGATCCCCTGTTCACCATCGACAAGCGGCCTTACGACATCGCCGTCGAAAGCGCCAAGGCAGACGTCGCGCGCAACAAGGCGCAGGTCGGCTTGGCCGAGCTGCAGGTCCAGCGCGGCGCCTCGCTGATTAGCTCCAGGACCATCACCGAACAGGAAAACGACCAGCGCAAGGCCAACCTCGACGTGGCGCGCGCCCAACTCAAGGCGGCCGAGGCGGCTCAGCGCTCAGCCGAGCTCAACCTCGACTGGACCGACGTGCGCGCCCCGATCGCCGGCCGCATCTCCGACCGCAAGGTCGATGCCGGCAACCTGATCCAGGGCGGCCAGCAGGGCGCCACCTTGCTCGCCACCATCATGACTCTCGATCCCATCCGCTTCGTGTTCGACGTCTCGGAGACGGACTATCTGCGCTACACGCGCCTCTACCTGTCGGGCGAGCTCGCCTCGTCGCGCGAAAAGAATCCCGTGCGCATCCGGCTGGCCGATGAAACCGAATGGACGCGCACCGGCAGGGTCGACTTCGTCGACAACGCCTTCGCCCCGCGCTCGGGCACAATTCGTACCCGGGCCATCGTCGACAACAAGAGCCAGCTTCTGGCGCCCGGCATCTTCGGCCGCGTGCAGCTCTTCGGCGGCGAGTACGATGCCTTCCTGATTCCCGATTCGGCCGTGGTTTCCGACCAGTCGCGCAAGATCGTGTTCACGGTCGGTGACGACAAGGTGGTCAAGGCGAAGCCGGTCACGCTGGGCCCGGTCGTCGACGGGCTCCGGGTGGTGCGCGATGGCCTCGCCGCCAGCGACCAGGTGGTGCTCGACGGGCTTGCCAATCCGATGGTCCGTCCCGGCGCCAAAGTCACGCCGCAAAAGGGCGAGATCAACACCGCCAAAGCCAAGTAACGACGAAATCGGCCCATGCGGTTTTCCCATTTCTTCATCGACCGGCCGATCTTCGCGTCGGTCCTGTCGATCATCATCCTGATCGTGGGCGCCATCGCTCAGCGCAGCCTGCCGATCGCGGAATATCCCGAGATCGCCCCACCCACCGTCAACGTCACGGCGACCTACCCCGGCGCCTCGGCCGAGGTCATCGCCGCAACCGTCGCCACGCCGCTCGAGCTCGAGATCAACGGCGTCGACGACATGCTCTACATCAACTCGCAGTCGACCGGCGACGGGCGGCTGTCGATCAACGTCGTCTTCAAGCCGGGCGTCGACGTCGATCAGGCGCAGGTCAACGTGCAGAACCGGGTCGCCGTCGCCCAGCCGCGCCTGCCCCAGGACGTGCAGCGGTTGGGCGTCGTGGTACGCAAGGCCTCGCCCGACCTGATGATGGTCGTGCACATGACCTCGCCCGACGGCAGCCGCGACCAGCAATACATCTCCAACTACGCCACGCTCTACGTGAAGGACGTGCTGAGCCGCGTCGATGGCGTGGGCAACGTGCAGGTCTTCGGCGCGCGCGACTATTCGATGCGCGTGTGGCTCGATCCCGCACGTGTCGCCGGCCACAATCTGACGGCGTCCGAAGTGGTTGCGGCGCTGCGGGCCGCCAACCTGCAGGTCGCCGCAGGCGCCATCAACCAGGCGCCCGCTGTATCGGCCAGCGCCTTCACCTTGTCGGTGCAGACCCTGGGGCGGCTGACCGCACCGGAGGAGTTCGGCAACATCGTGTTGCGCGCCGAGCCCGACGGTTCGGTGACGCGCCTGCGCGACGTGGCCCGCGTCGAACTGGGCGCGCAGGACTACACGGTGAACGCCTATCTCGACAACAAGAACGCCACGGCGCTCGCCATCTTTCAGCGCCCGGGGTCGAACGCGCTCGCCACGTCAGCTGGCGTGAAGGCCGCGATGGAGCACCTCAAGAAGGACTTCCCCGAGGGCCTCGACTATTCGGTGGTCTACAACCCGACGGAGTTCATCCAGGCCTCGGTCGATGCCGTGATCGAGACGCTGTTCGAGGCGCTGCTGCTGGTCGTGATCGTGGTGATCGTGTTCCTGCAGACCTGGCGGGCGGCGATCATTCCGCTGCTCGCCATCCCGGTGTCGCTGATCGGCTCGTTCGCCGTGATGGCGGCGGTCGGCATCTCGTTCAACACGCTGTCGCTGTTCGGCCTGGTGCTGGCGATCGGCATCGTGGTCGACGACGCCATCGTCGTGGTCGAGAACGTTGAGCGCTACCTGACCCAGGGCATGTCGCCCAAGGCCGCGGCGCACAAGACCATGGACGAGGTGGGCGGCGCGCTGATCGCCATCTCGCTGGTGCTGATCGCGGTGTTCCTGCCGACCGCCTTCATCACCGGCCTGCAGGGCACGTTCTACAAGCAGTTCGCCATCACCATCGCCGCCTCGACGGCGATCTCGGCCTTCGTGTCGCTCACCCTGTCGCCCGCCATGGCGGCGCTGCTGCTCAAGACCCATGCGGTGTCGCATATCGAGAGACCCAAGCCCACGCTGATGGAGCGGCTGGCCTTTCCGCTCAACTGGTTTTTCCGCCATTTCAATCGCGGCTTCGAGGCGCTGTCGAACTTCTATGGCCGCGCCACGGCGCGACTGATCCGCATGGCGACGGTCATTCTGGTGGTCTATGGCGGCCTCCTGTTCCTGGCCGGCAACCGGCTGGTCGAGACGCCGACCGGCCTGATCCCGCAGCTCGATCGTTCTTATCTGATCGCCGCCATGCAGCTTCCCCAGGGCGCCACCCTGGAGCGCGCCGACAAGCTGGTGCGCCAGGCGTCGGAGATGATCATGGCGACGCCGGGCGTGTCGCATGCCGTGGCCTTCGTCGGTTTCGACGGCGCCACCTTCACCAACGCGCCCAACACCGGCGTGATCTTCGTCACCCTAAAACCGTTTGCAGAGCGGCGCGACGAGCCCAAGGACAAGATCCTGGCAGCCTTGCGGGCCAAGATGTTCACGCTGCGCGAGGCCTTCGTGTTTGTCCTCGAGCCGCCTTCGGTGCCCGGCATCGGCACCGGCGGTGGCCTGAAGGGCTACGTCCAGGATCGCGCCGCGCGCGGCCTGCCGGCGCTCGAGGGCGCCACCTGGGCGCTGGCGGGTGCCGCCGGCCAGACACCGGGACTGACCCAGGCCTTCACGCTGTTCAGCACCAAGACGCCGCAGATCTGGGCCGAGATCGACCGCACCAAGGCCGAGCAGCTGGGCGTGCCGATCGGGCGGGTGTTCGACACGCTCTCGGTCTACATGGGCTCGGCCTACGTCAACGACTTCAACATTCTCGGCCGCACCTATCAGGTGACCGCGCAAGCCGACGATCCCTATCGACTCACCCTGCGCGACGTCGCCAACCTCAAGACGCGCAGCGACAGCGGCGAGATGGTGCCGATCGGCTCGGTGGCGAACTTCTCCGACACGACCGGCCCCTACCGCGTGGCGCGCTACAATCTCTATCCCGCGGCCGAGGTCCAGGTGGCGCTGCTGCGCGGCTTCTCCTCGGGCCAGGGCATCGCCGCCATGGAGGGGCTGGCCGACAAGGTGCTGCCCTCGGGCTTCGGCTTCGAATGGACCGAGATCGCACTGCAGGAAAAGCTCGCGGGCAATACGGCAATTCTGGCCTTCGGCCTGGCCGTGGTCTTCGTCTTCCTGCTGCTGGCCGCTCTCTACGAGAGCTGGCTGCTGCCGCTCGCCGTCATCCTGATCGTGCCGATGTGCATCCTGGCCGCCATGATCGGTGTCAACATACGGGGGCTTGATCGCAACGTCCTGGTCGAGATCGGCCTGGTCGTGCTGGTGGGCCTCGCGGCCAAGAACGCCATTCTGATCGTGGAGTTCGCCAAGCAGGCCCACGACGCCGGCATGACCCGCTACGACGCGGCGGTGAGCGCCGCCAAGACCCGCCTGCGGCCCATCCTCATGACCTCGCTCGCCTTCATCCTGGGCGTGGTCCCCTTGGTGGTGAGCTTCGGCGCCGGCGCGGAAATGCGCCAGTCATTGGGCACCGCGGTGTTCTTCGGTATGCTGGGCGTCACCTTCTTCGGCCTGATGTTCACGCCGGTGTTCTACGTCGTCAGCACCGGGCTCTCCGAATTGCGCTTCAGATGGCGCAAGCCGGAGGTCCGGCCGGAGTTCAAGCCGGAGTAGACCTGAACCCAGATTGGAGACGCGCCATGCCTCGTTCCCGCATTCTTCCCGCGCTCGCCCTGGCAGCCGCTCTTGCGGCAGGGATCGTTGGCCTCCGGATATCGTCCTCGTCTGCCGAAAGCGCCCGCGCGATTGCCCCGCCGGCGGTCGACGAGCCGGCGGGCCAGGCACAAAACGAAGTGGCCGTCGTCGCCGGTGGATGCTTCTGGGGCGTCCAGGGCGTGTTCCAGCATGTCGACGGCGTCACCAGCGCCGTCTCGGGTTATGCCGGCGGCGCCAAGGAGACGGCGGAGTACGACAAGGTCGGCAGCGGCCGCACCGGCCATGCCGAGTCCGTGCGCATCACCTACGATCCGCGCAAGGTGAGCTACGGCCGCCTGCTGCAGATCTATTTCTCGGTCGCCCACGATCCGACCGAATTGAATCGCCAGGGGCCGGACGTCGGCACGCAGTATCGCTCGACGATCTTCCCGACCAGCGAGGCGCAGGCCAAGGTGGCCAAGGCCTATATCGACCAGCTCGACCAGGCCCATGCCTTCGGCGCCAAGATCGTCACCACGATCGAGCCTGGCCGCACCTTCTATCCGGCCGAGGCCTACCATCAGGACTACCTGACCTTGCACCCCAACCAGCCCTACATCGCCATCAACGACCTGCCCAAGGTCGCCAATCTCAAGCGCCTGTTCGCGGACTCCTATCGCGCCGATCCGGTGCTGGTCGGCAAGACGGGGATGTAGGGCGGCTCACGGCCGCAGCACCCGGTGAAGATCGAGCACCGGCGGATCGCGGCCGAGCTGCGACAGCAAGGTGTGGACCTGGGCGCGGTGGTGGGTCTGGTGATTGAAGAAATGCGGCAGGATCACCTCGACGGGATCCGCTGAGTCGCCGCCTGAATTGTTGACGTAACGCAGCGAGCGCTCGAGGAAGCCGGCCGGCAGGTTGGCAAAGAACGTCTCGATGCGCCGGTCCATCGCGGCGCGCGCGGCCGCCAGGGCCGCGAAGTCGTCGAACAGGATGGCGCCGAGGTCGGTCGAGGGGTGCGAGCCGCCCTCGAAGCGGGTCATCCAGATGCGATCGCCCAGCACCAGGTGGTTGAGCGTGCCGTGCACGCTCTTGAAAAACGCCCCGAGGTCGCGCCGCCTCTCCTCCTCGGAGAGAGCGCCACAAGCCTTGTAGAGCTTCTCGTTGGCGAGTCGGTTGTAGCGAGCGTACTGCGCCCAGATCGCCGTCATCCGCCCTCTTTAGCGGGCGGCGGCGGAAATCCAACGGGCCAAATCGCGGATCAGGGTCGCCACGACCGCACCGCGCAGACGATGCGCGCGGACGACATAGGCCTGACGGTCAGGCAACAGAACGGGAAAGGGGATCGGGTGCATGAGAACCTCCAAGGAATGAGGAGATCCTAATTCCTGTGGGCGAGCGAGATAATAGAGTTAATTTGACTATCACTCCTGCCTGTCATTCACTAATCTCGCAATGATCGATCATGCGAGCGAGATGGCCGCGTTCGTGCGGGTCGTCGATTCCAAGGGCTTTTCCGCGGCCGCGCCCGGGCTCGGGCTGACGCCTTCGGCGGTCAGCAAGCTTGTCACCCGGCTGGAAACCCGGCTCGGCGTGCGGCTCCTGCAGCGCACGACGCGGGCGCTG
>DASZJU010000473.1:0-5680 GCA_035947815.1 Reyranella sp. | reverse complement strand
GTCGAGCGGCTGCTCGCCGAGGGTGAGCTCAATGTCGGCGATGTCGCGGCGCCGTTTGCCGTCACCCCGTCGGCGATCTCGCGCCACTTGCAGGTCCTCGAGCTGGCTGGGCTGATCGAGCGACGGATCGAACGGCAATGGCGCTTCGTGCGCGTGCGCGCCGACGCCCTGGCGCCGGTCGAGAGCTGGCTCTCGCGCCAGCGCCGGAATTGGGCGGGGGCGCTGGACCGGCTCGAAGCGGCGGTTGCCGCGCAAACCCCAAGGCGGCGGAAGTCATGAGCAATGGCACGATGGAAGGGACCGCGCTGCGACTCGAGCGGTTGATCCCCTCGCCGCCCGAAGTTCTGTTCGCGTTCTGGACGGAGCCCGCGAAACTGCTCACCTGGTGGGGACCGGACGGCTACGAGGCCTCGGTTCATTCCCTCGACACCAAGCCGGGCGGCCGCTGGCGCATCACCTTGCGCCGGTCCGGCACCGGCGTGCGGGCGGCAGCGGCGTCTACCGCATCGTCGAACCGCCGCGCCGTCTTGCCTTCACCTGGGCCTGGGAAGATGAAAGCGGCGCGCGAGGCCAGGAGACCGAGGTCACGGTGACCTTCGAGGCGACGCCCGGCGGCACCCGCCTCGTGCTGGTGCAACAGCGCTTCGAGAGCAAGCAGGCGTGCGACAACCACATCGCCGGCTGGTCGTCGAGCTTCCACCGCCTGACCAAGGCTGCAGGTTGACAACGGCAGGGAGGCACGCCGTGGCGATACCGGAAATCATCGGTTCCATACGATCGACGTACACCCGCACCGCCTGCATGGTCTGCCAGGAGAAGGGAATCGAGTACGCGCTGACGGAAAGACCGCTGCACGCGCCGGAGCTCCTGGCCATCCATCCCTTCGGCAAAATGCCGGTGCTGCGCCACGGCGATGTCGAACTCTTCGAATCGAAGGCGATCGCCACCTATCTCGATCGCAGCTTTCCGGCGCCGTTCGTCTTTCCGTCCGATCCCCACCTCGCCGCGCTCACCGAGCAATGGGTCTCGCTCGTCAACACTGTTATCGACCGCACCCTCATCCGGACCTACCTCTTCGCTTATATCGCCCCGAAGACCGCCGATGGAGCGCCTGATCGAGCGGCGATCGACGCTGTCATGCCGGCCGTACGCGAACAGATCGGGGTGCTCGACAAGGCGGTTGCAAGGACCGGCCATCTCGTCGGCGAGCAGTTCACCTTCGCCGACATCAACCTGCTGCCGATCCTCCATCGAGTCCGGCAGGCGCCTGAAGGCGCGGAGGCTCTCGCCGCCGCAACCCATCTGACCCGCTACTACGACCGGCACGCCGCGCGGCCGAGCTTCGAGCGAACCAACCCGCCCGCCGGCCCGCCGGGCCGGGCGAGGTCAAGTTAACGACAGCAGCGACGGATCTGCCGGACTTGGCTGGCGCTGACACCCCGACGCACGCCACAATGGCAGCAACAGGCGGTGGGAGCAGACAGACATGGGCGATCGTCGAATCGGCGTCATCATCAACGGCGCCACGGGCCGCATGGGGACGACCCAGCACATGGGCAATCTCCTGGCCATCGCCGCCGAAGGCGGGCTGAAGCTCGGCAACGGCGACCGGCTGATCCCGGACCTGCTCCTGGTCGGCCGCGACGCCGGGCGGCTCGCCAAGCTGGCGACCGCCCACGGCAACCAACGCTGGACGGCGAATCTGGACGAGGCGCTGGCCGGTCCGGACCAGATATTCATGGATTGCTCGGCAACGGGCGGCCGTCCGAAGCGCGTCCGTCAGGCGATCGCCGCGGGCAAGCACATCTTCATCGAGAAGCCGACGGCGCCCACGGTCGACGAGGCGATGGACCTGGCACGACTGGCCGACCGCGCTGGCCTCAAGCATGGCGTCATCCAGGACAAGCTGTTCCTGCCCGGCTTCGCCAAGCTGTTGTCCGTCAGCAAGTCGGGGTTCTTCGGCCGCATCCTGTCGGTCAAGATCGACGCCGGCTCCTGGATCTTCGACGGCACCGAGCAGGAATGCCAGCGCCCGAGCTGGAACTACCGGAAGTCCGACGGCGGCGGCCTGGCGCTCGATATGATGGCACATTGGCGCTACATGATCGATCGCCTGGCGGCGCCGGTCACCGATGTTTGTGCGCTGATGACCACGGCGATCCCCGAGCGGGTCGACGAAGGCGGCCGCCGCTACGCCGTCGATGCCGAAGATACCAACTACGCCCTGCTGAAGATGCAGGGCGGTGCGGTCGGCATGATCACCAACAGCTGGGCGACGCGGCCGCGTCGCGACGATACCATGGTGGTGCAGATCGACGGCACCCAGGGTTCGGCCGTGGCCGGCCGTTTCCGCTGCTTCACCCAATCGGCGGCCGAGACGCCGGAAGCCTTCACCGCGGCCGCCCGGCCGGGCGGCGTCGACCTGATGGCGCCCTGGCAGGAAGTGCCGGATCCCCAGAGCAACAAGAATCCTTTCCGCCAATGCTGGGACGCATTCCTGCGGCACGTCGGCGAAGATGCGCCCTATCTGCCGACGCTGGTCGAAGGCGCGAAGGCGGTGCAGCTCGCCGATCTCGCCTACCGCAGCGTCGCCGAGCAACGCTGGATGAACGTGCCCGATTTGAAGCTTTGACGTTCTTCCGGGACCGTGGGCCTCCAGGCCCGCATCATGATCATGAGCGGGCCTGGAGGCCCGCGGTCCGGCAAGAGGCACTCAGTGGAACGTGCGCCCCGAATCGATCACCAGCGTCTGGCCGGTCATGGTGTTGGTGCGGCACATCGTGACCACCTGGTCGGCGACGTCGTCCTTGTCGGCGGCCTTGCCGAGCAGTGACGCCTTGCGTCCGATCTCGACCTGCTCAGGCCGCAGGTTCGACGTCGCGCGCGTGCCCTCGAGCAGGCCGGGCGCCACGCAGTTCACCAGCACCTCGGGCGCCAGCGCCACGGCCATGCACTTGGTGAGATGGATCAGGCCCGCCTTGGAGACGGCATAGGCGATCGATGAGCCGGTCGGGCCGAGCCCCGCGACCGACGAGATGTTGACGATCCGCCCGCTGCCCTGCCGCTTCATGACCGGTCCCACGGCCTTGGTTAAAAGCATGGGGCCGGTGAGGTTGATGTCGATGATCTTCGTCCACTCGTCGTAGGTCAGGCCATCGAGGTCGGTGAAGGGGATCGACTTGTTGTAGGCGGCATCGTTGATCAGGATATCGAGCCGGCCGAAGCGTTTGACGACGTCGTCGACCAGGCGCTGCACCTGCTCGCGCTGGGTCACGTCACAGGCGAAAGCGGCGGCGGCGACCTGATGCTTTTCGAGATCGCGCGCGACCCCGGCCGCCTGATCCTTGCTCTGGGCGTAGACCACGGCGATGTGACAACCCTCGGCGGCAAGCGCGTGGCAGATGCGCTGCCCGAGCCCGCCATTGCCGCCGGTGACGACGGCGACCGTCCCTTTGAGATCCATGCTTTCCCCCCGATTGATGGCGCATTGTAGCGGGCTGGCCGTTACCAGAACACCGGCACGAGAGAAAGCACGAGCAGGCCAGCCATCGACCAGTTGAACGCCAGGCGGGCACCCGGAGTCCTGAGAAAGCGCGCGATCGCCACGCCGAACCCCGCCCAGATCACGACCGATACAAAGCACACCCCGGCGAGCACGCCGGCAATCAGCAAGGTTTGCAACAGCAGGTCACCCCCTACGGTCGTGTAGGCTGCCAGCGCGCCCACCGCGGTCACCCAGCCCTTGGGGTTGAGCCACTGGAAGAACACCGCTTCGATAAAGTTGATCGGCTTTGCGCGTGTTCGGTCGCCGCTGGCCGCGGCGGCGTGGGCGATTCGCCAGGCAAGATAGAGCAGATAGGTCGCGCCGGCGTATTTCAGCGCCGTATGCAGGCGCGGTTCGGCCTGAAACAAGCCGGCCAGGCCGATCCCCACCGCCAGGACCATGAAGCCGAAGCCGAACGTGATGCCCAGGATGTGTGGGATCGCACGGCGAAAGCCGAAATTGGCGGCCGACGCCGTCACCATCACGACGTTCGGGCCCGGTGTCAGGCACATCGCCGCCGCGAACAGGACCAACGGCCCCATCAATTCGTGCATGAAGCCATGATGCGCGCGGGCGATTGTGCCGCAACTACGTCAGAAGTACTCCGACAAAGCTGCGCCGGGAGCGGCGCCGCCGTGCGGGACCCTGGTGGAATACCCCTTCATCGCGGACTATGATCCGTCACCAAACCGCCAGTAAGACGGTGATGGAGGAAACATGAGCCGCACCTACAACGTCATCGATGCCGATGGGCACGTCCTGGAACCGTTCACGCTCTGGAACGACTACATGGATCCGCAGTATCGCGAGCGCGCCCCGAAGCTGGTCAAGGACAACAACGGCAAGGAGCGCTTGCTGCTGGAGGAGAAGATACTCGGCAGCCAGGCGGGTTTCGGCGGCATCGGTGGCGTCGGGGCCCGGCAGGGCGTGGTCGCCGCCGACGCGATGGAATACAAGGACGGCCGCAAGGGCGGCTTCGACCCGCATGCGCGCATTCCCGACATGGACCTCGACGGCATCGATGCCGCCTTCCTGTATCCGAGCCTCGGGCTGTTCGCGGGCGCCGTCACGGATCCGGCCTTCGCCGGCGCGATGTGCCGGGCCTACAACCGCTGGCTCGCCGACTACTGCAAGCCCTATCCCGATCGCCTGTTCGGCATCGCCATGCTGCCGATGCAGTCGATCGAGGCGGCGATCCAGGAGATGCGCTTCGCCCGCAAGGAACTCGGTTTCCGCGGCGGCTTCCTGCGGCCCAACCCCTACAATGATCGCAAGCTGCACTCGCCGGACTACGAGCCGTTCTGGAGCGCAGCCGAGGAACTCGACTTCAGCATCGGTCTCCATGAAGGCGGCAACAGCGGCATGCCGACCGTCGGCGTCGACCGCTTCGACGGCCGCGGCGCGCAGCACATCATTTCGCACACCATGGAGATGATGTTGGCCTGCATGAGCATGATCTGGGGCGGGGTGTGCGAGAGGCATCCCAAGCTCAGGGTGGGTTTCCTGGAGTCCGGTGGCGGCTGGGTCGCGCCCTGGCTTGACCGCATGGACCGTCATTTCGACGACAAGGGGTTCAACGATTCCGGCCTGAAGACCCGGCCGAGCGAGTTGTTCCAGCGCAACTGCTGGATATCCTTCGAGCCGGTCGAGGGCTCGATCGGCGCGCTGGCCGAGTATATCGGCCCGCACAAGATCCTGTGGGCGACCGATTATCCCCACCGTGACGGCTTCTTCCCGGGCGCTCCGGAGATGCTGAAGGAGCGCATGAAGGGCCTGTCGCCTGGGGCACAACGCGAGATCATGGCCGGCGGCGCCATAGGGTTCTACGGGCTCAACTGATCCAGTTCAGGGAGCAATGCCGAGCAGCCGCGCCGCGGTTCCGCCCAGGATGGCGATGCGCTGCTCGTCGTTCAAACCCGGCGTGTTGAGCACCAGGTCGACCTCGGTGCTGGTCCACGGGAACGGGTAGTCGGTCCCGATCATGATCTGGCCGGGGCCGGTTTCGGCGATCAGATGGCGCAACGCCTCGGGCGTGAACACGATCGTGTCGAAGAAGAGCTGCCCGTCCTTGAGATAGGCGGTCGGCTTCTTCTTGGGCAGGGGCCCGACCCGGTCGGGAAAAACGTGGCGCACCGC
>DASZJU010000472.1:0-1878 GCA_035947815.1 Reyranella sp. | reverse complement strand
GTTGGCGACACTGACGCCCGAGGCAAAGGCGAAAGCAAAGGCCAGCTGATTCTCTTTCATGCGCCTCTCCCCCAAGGGGGGAGAGGAACATGAAAGGGGTCGCCTCTAGAACGGCCACTTCAGGCCGAGCTCGCCCAGGCGGTTCACCACATTGAAGGTGAGCCGCGAGACATCGTTGTCGAACTTGTTGTACGGCAGGCTGCCGCAATAGGTGATCGAGCCGACCGAGAAGATCGCGCCGCCCTTGGGCTTCTCGATGTAGGTCATGTCGGCGCGTATCAGCTCCTCCAGGGTCTGGCCGGGAATGGTGGTGTTGAAGCCCAGCCGCTCCTCATGGACGACGACGAAGTTCTTGCGGTCATGGCCCTCCGACGAGGCGAGCACCACGGCGTTGAGCGGGCTGCCCAGGCGATGGTCGAGCCGGTCGAGCTCGAAGCCCGCCGCGCCGCCGCCCGAGAAGCCGTAGCCGCCGAACAGCTCGTCCTTCACGCCCTCGAAGACCCAAGCATGATGGTTGTCGCGTGCCGCCGGCGCCTGGCGATAGGAATCGCCCACGAACGTGCCCTGGCTCGAGAAGCCGATGCCGCACAGGAGATTGGGCGGCCGGTCGGAACGGCGCCACAGCCCGCCATAGGCGCCGTCGAAAGCGTGATAGTACTCGCCAGGCTCGGCCGGCCAGGTGCGGATGCCGCCCTCGGTGCGGCGCACCTCGATGGCGCCGGGCACCGCGTCCGACAGCGCCACGCGCCAATAGAAGCCGTTGCCGCCGAGATACATCAGCCGCCCGCCGCTCTCGGTGTAGGCCTGCAGCGCGTCGAGCGTGCGCTCGGTGTGGTACTCCGGATGCGTGCCGGTCATCACCACCTTGTAGGACGCCAGGATCTCCACGCCCTTCTCATGGAGGTCGTGGTCGGTGACGACGTCGTAGGCGATGCCCATGCGGTCGAGCCAGCCGGTGAGGTGCGTGTCGGCCGGCAAATGGCGCAAGCCCGAGCCCGCGGCGTCGTTGAAGCTGAGATAATCGGGCCGCCAGCTCAGCAACGGCCGCAAATGCGAGGAGTAGGCCACCCCTGAGCCGTCGCGGTGGAAGTTGTAGGTCGAGAGGCCGTAATCCTTGTGGTCGTCGGGATTGTTGGCGGCGGCTTTCCAGTCGGCGACCCTTTTGCGGAACGGCTCGTCGAAGACGCCGCGCGAGAAATTGCCGTAGACCTGGTAGGTGAAGGTCGAGGCGATGTAGCAGACCTTGCCGCGTGGCTTGCCGATCTGCGGACGCACGAAGAACGGGATGACGTCGCGATGCGGCCCGCAGCGCAGCTGGATGCCGTAGACGCCGCTTCGCATGTCCTTGGGTATCGTGAAGCTGAAATCGTCGGCCCAGCCGCAATCGTGCAGATCGTCGTCGTGGAAATGGATGGCGGCGTATTGATCGGGCGCGGCCTTCCAGTCGCGTTCCGTGCCGGTCCACGACGCCCCCTTCATGGCGCGGGTCGGCAGGTTCACCAACCGGCCATGCAGCCCGTTCGGCCCGCTGTCCTCGATCTCCAGGGTCGCCATGCGGCGGGCGAAGTCCCAGGCGCCGAGGCCGGCGATCCTGGGGGCCTCGATCTTGCCGTTGAAGCAGCGTTGTGCGGGGCGATCGGCGGCCGATTCGGCACCGATCAGGATCGGCTGCGCCGCGTCGAAGGCGAGGGAAGGCGCGGTGGCACTGGCCTCGCCCTCGTCGTCGACGGCGAAGGCGCGCTTCAGCGGCTGCTGGCCCACGCGCAGCATGCCGGTCGCCGGATCGGCACTGGCCCACACGCGATACCAGATGCGCGAGCGGAGCTTTTTGCCGACCACGACGCGCGCCCCGCCGCTTTCCAGCGCCATGCCTTCGGG
>DASZJU010000471.1:0-2109 GCA_035947815.1 Reyranella sp. | reverse complement strand
CTGTCGGAGCAGGTCTCGGACGCCCATCTCGCGGGTCTTCGCTCCGAACAGGTGTCCTACATCTTCGCCGGCACGCACGGCATCGATCTCGGGCTGGCGCTCGAGATCCTGAACCGGGAGCTCGGGATCAAGCGCCTGTTGCTGGAAGGCGGCGGCGGCTCGAACGGCGCTTTCCTTCGGGCGGGCCTTGTCGATGAGATCAGCCTGGCCATCCTCCCGGCCGTCGATGGCGCGAGGGGCGCGCCGAGCGTCTTCGACTCGAGCGACGAAGACGCGGGCGTGCCCGCCCCGATCGAATCCATGACCTTGCAAAGCAGCCAGGTGCTGGAAGGCGGCGCGGTGTGGCTGCGCTACCAGCTTCGCAACAGCTAGCAGAAAGGTTGACTCGCGACCGGTGTCATCCCAAGCGTAGCGAGGGACCTGTAGCGGATTTCAGTTCGATGATCTCGCCATTGGCCATCGGCTGCGACGTTTCGGCAGCCCGGTAGTCCCTCATCCACTCTGCCGCGACGGCAAAACCCCTGTCGCGGCCCCACAGGTAGGCGCGAAAGAATTGCCCGTGTCCGACCGCGATGGCGAAGTCGCCGCCCAGCGCCGACAGGCGGCTATCGAAGTCGGCGAGCCTTGCCATGAAGGCACGGAACGATTCGGCGTCCGGACCATCGACGTAGTCGGGATCGCAGCCGCGCCAGTAGGCTTCGATCCACGGCCGGCGAACATCGGCGGTCGTTCCCTTGCATCGCGCGGGACTGAGATAGGTCAGTTCCTGGATCGGCCAGACCTCGCACGGCGTGCGCGGCCAGCGTTCGCGTATCGGCGCCGCGGTCTCCTGCGC
Organism: Reyranella sp.; assembly: GCA_035947815.1. GTDB lineage: Bacteria > Pseudomonadota > Alphaproteobacteria > Reyranellales > Reyranellaceae > Reyranella. The sequence continues at coordinate 1,274 of DASZJU010000471.1, read as the reverse complement.
CCGGAGGAAAGGCGACACGATCAGGCGATCGGGTTGCCGGTCGACCCGGCGGGCGACCTCGCGCGCCTGGTCCTGGCCGAGCGCCGTCAGCGGAACCTCGCCGTGGCCGACCGCCGGCAGGCCGGCGTTGGAGGCGCTTTGGCCGTGGCGGACCAGCCAGGTCAGGGCTGGCGGCACAGCGCCTCCCACTCTCGGGCGTCGAAATAGTGCTCGGTCCAGTAGCGCACCACCATCAGCTCCTTGAACGGCATCAGCTTGTCCGGCACTACCCGGCCCATCAGCTCGTCGACCATGAGTTTGGGCATGTCGATGCCGGCCGCCGTGGTCAGCGGCAGAGTGCCGGGGAAGCGCGGATTGACCTCCAGCAGCTTGAACACGCCGTCGACCGCCCGCTTGAACTGCACGTTGGCGCAGCCACGGATGCCGATGATCTCCGCGGTGCGGATGGCCGACTGCATGGCGTCCGGCACGTTCAGGGTGCGCGAGGCGACGGCGATGCCGGAGTCGATCTTCATGCGATCGCGCGGCACGGCGGCAATGACGCGGCCGTCGCGCCGCACATAGACATCGACCGAGTATTCCTCGCCCGGCAGGTACTCCTGCAGCATCACCGAGCCGTCCTTGGGCTGTTTGTCGAGATCGACGCGACTGTTGATCTTGGCGACGCCGCGCGAACCCGCGCCCTCTCGAGGCTTGGCGAAGCGTGGAAAGGAATCGACGCGCGCCGCGACTGCCTCGGTCAGCGGCTCGTTGGCGGGAATCGGCACCTTGCCCTGCACTGCTTCCATCAGGAGCTGCTTGTCGCGGCAGATGCGCAGGCATTCGACCGGCGAGATCGGCAGCGCAACGCCGATCGACCGGAAGCTGTCGTCCGCCGCGGCCACCGGCGCCAGCTCGGCGTCGACCGTCGGCAGCAACGCCTCGATGCGCCGCTCCCGGCAAGCCTTGTACAGCGCCGGCACCAGTTCGGGCGTGTCGCCGCGCGGGATGATCAGGCGGCGTTCCGGCGGCACAAGATAGAGGCCGGCGGCCAGCGGATCCATGTCGGCCATGTGCAGCTCATGCTCGGCCGCAAGACTCTTCCAGACGCTGACGGCCGCCGCACCACCTGCGCCGGTGATCAGGATCCGCATGCTTCGCTCCCCTCAGCCGCCGCTTTCAGCCACCGATGCAGGCCGCGGCCGCGCCGGCTCGTGTTCCTGCTCCTCGTGCAGATCGAGCGCCCGGCCGCTGTCGCGCTGGCGGACAATCCGCAGCGGCTCGGCCAGCACGTA
>DASZJU010000470.1:0-2030 GCA_035947815.1 Reyranella sp. | reverse complement strand
GCGCGCGACTCCAGTCGCGCGTCTTTGTCTACGTAAGAGAAGATCGCGCCACTGGAGTGGCGCGCCCCCAGCAATGAGAGCTACGCCGTCGACTGCGCCGCGCTGGTCGCGGCGTCGCGTTCTGCCAGGTTGAACACCTCGACGAAGGCCGAGGGCGGCTGGGCGCCGGAGACGGCGTACTTGCGGTTGACGATGAAGCAGGGCACGCCGTTGATGCCGAGCCGCCGGGCATAGACGTCGGAGGCGACGACCTCCTGGCGGCCCTCGTCGCTCATCAGGTAGCGGCGGGCGCGCAGCTCGTCGATGCCGGCGCGGCGGGCGCATTCGACCAGGATCTCGAGGTCACCGATGTCGAGCCCCTGCTCGAAATAGGCCTTGAACAACTCGGCCACGATCTCGTCCTGGAGGTCGTTCTTGGCGCTCCAATGGACCAGGCGATGCGACAGCACGGTATTGGGCGTGCGCCTGATCCGCGCGAACTGGAATTCGATGCCGGCCTCGCGGCCGCTTTCGGCGATCGCCTGGTAGATCTGTCGCGGCCGGTCGCCGCCGCCGAACTTGGCGCGCACGTAGTCGTCGCGCGTCATGCCCTCGGCCGGCATGTCGGGATTGAGCTGGAAGGGCCGCCACGCCACGGCTATGTCGGTGCGGCCGCTCTGGGCCAGGGCGCGCTCGAAGCGCCGCTTGCCGATGTAGCACCAGGGACAGATCGTGTCGGAAACGATGTCGACATAAATCATGCGCCGACCCTACGCCTTTCGCGCCAGTGCAGGAAGAGACCGGCCGCGGCGGCGATCCCCAAGGCGACGGATGTCAGCCATGCGGCAGCCGGCCAGCCGCCGGCGACGACCAGCGCGCCGGTGATGGGCGGCCCGATCAGGCTGCCGACGTTGGAGACCTGCATCAACAGGCCGGTCGAAGCGCCGACCAGTTCGGGTCGCGGCGCGTGGACGGGAAGCGCCGTGAACAGCGCGGCGGGCACGACGCCGATGACGGCCGAGTAGACGCCCGCCAGGGCCAGCCGCAGCAGATCGGGCACGCCGTCGACGAAGATCCCGGCGGCGCAGATCGCCATCGAGGCCGCCGCACCCACGATCAGGACGACCCTCGGCAAGCCGTGCCGCATCAGCCAGCCGGCCGCGAGGTTGCCGCCGACATTCGCGATGGTGACGGCGGCCGTGACGATGGCGGCCGTCGAGGTCGAGAAGCCCAGATGGTCGACCTGCAAGGTCGGCAGGAAGCCGATGACGGTATACCAGCAGCACGAGTAGGCGCCGAAGCAGAGCGCAATGGCGAGCGGACCGCCGGTGCTCGCCACTTCGGCCATTTCATGCAGCACCGGCCTTCGCCTGACCGGCAGGGGATCGAGCTCGTGGCGTGACAGGGCGCGCAGCAGCAATGCCGCGAGCATGAGGGCGGAGGCAACCGCCGCGACCAGCCAGGCGATGCGCCACGACGTGCCGGGCAGGACCACCGCCGCGACCAGCATCATCGAGCCGGCGCCGGCCGGCATGTAGACCGACCACAGCGTCATGGCCAGGCGCTGGTCGGCCGGCCGGGCGATGCGCAGCACCAGGGTCGGGATGGCGACCACGACGGCAATGAAGCCCAGCCCCTCGAAGAACCGCCCGACCAGCAACGCGTCGACGCTGCCAGCGAAAGCGCCGAGCCCGCTCGCGGCGACGGAGAGCGCCGTGCCGAGCAGCACCAGCCGGCGGTGGCCGAAACGGTCGGCGGTCAGCGCGATCGCCATGCCGCCCAACGCCGCGATCAGGTTGACCATCGACAGCAGCCAGCCGGCCTGGCCCAGGCTGGCGCCCAGCTCGTCGCGGATCGACGGGATCGACGGCGGCACCTTGCCGACATGGAACGCGGCCACGATGCCGGCTGCGACCAACAGGCCGACCAGACCCCACGGCGTAGGTGATGTCCGGCTCAGTACGTCACCTTGCCCTTGAGACCGCGCTCCATGTTTCCTCCGAATGCGTCGCCCGCCTATAAGGCGGGGCATCAAACAGGGGAGCCGCGGC
>DASZJU010000469.1:0-19093 GCA_035947815.1 Reyranella sp. | reverse complement strand
CAGACCGGCGACAACGTGCGCGAGCCGCAGAACCGCCGGGTCGAGATCGTCATCCAGTAAATCGTCATCCAGTAAGACGATCCCAGGTAGCAAGACTTCAGGGGACGGCCGGGCTCAGCCCGGCCGTTTCCTTTTGGGCGGACCCGTCAATGTGCACCGACTCAGCGCGTGCTGGCCACAGGCCCCGAGCGCAGCATGTTGCGCGTCATCTCATTAGCCACATCCGGCCGCATGCGGATGCCGACGACCCGACCGCCTTCGCCCACCATCGAACCCACGATGTAGCCGTCGTCCGTCATTCTGAAGTCGGCAGAGGCAATGTTCATGGCGCCGTATCGCCGGAGCACAACGTTCCAACCGACCTCGAGCCGCGGATGTACCGGCGGAGGTCGAGGCCCGCCGGCAGCGTCGGCGCAGACCTTCTGTTGTCGGCGCTGGAAAGGCTGGTGCTGCCGCACAGGATTGAACTGTGGACCTCCCCCTTACCAAGGGGGTGCTCTACCACTGAGCTACGGCAGCGCCATTTGGCTTTAGAGGGGCGGGGTATGCCATAGGGTCGGGGACCGTTCAACCGCTGCCGCCCGCCGAAACGGGCGTTCCGCGGTGGCTTGCCGCGGCGCTTGCGCTCTGCCTACCATTTTGGCGAGCAACGGCCCCAAGAATGCAGGCAGGAGGGAACGCATGGACTGGCGCCCGATTTCCGCCGACTCCCACATCACAGAGCCGCCCAACTGCTACGTCGACAACATCGATCCGGCATGGCGCGAGAAGGCGCCGCGCATCGTCCACAAGGAAGGCATGGGCGATATCTATCTTGTCGACGGCATGAAGACGCCGGTGCCGATGGGCTTGGTAGCCGCGGCCGGCGTGGCGCCCAAGGACATCCGCATAGGGGGCGCGAAATTCGCGGATCTGCATCGCGGCGGCTGGGATCCCACGACGCGGCTGGCCGACCAGGACAGGGACGGCGTGGCGGCCGAGGTCATCTATCCCACGGTCGGCATGATGATCTGCAACCATCCCGACTTCGACTACAAGAAGGCCTGCTTCGACGCCTACAACCGCTGGCTCCAGGCCTATTGCGCCCATGCACCGGACCGCCTGATCGGATGCGGCCAGACGGCCATGCGCACCGTCAGGGAGGGCATCGAGGACCTCGCGCGCATCAAGGCGATGGGCTTCCGCGGCGTGATGATGCCGGGCAATCCGGGCGAGAAGGACTACGACGACCCAGCCTACGATCCGTTCTGGGAGGCCGCCGTCGCGCTCGAGCTGCCGCTGTCGTTCCATATCCTGACGTCGAGCGGCGACAACGCGCTCACCAAGCCGCGCGGGCCCAAGATCAACGGCTTTCTCAGCATTATCCGCGGCTGCCAGGACATCATGGGCATGCTGGTGTTCTCCGGCGTGTTCGAGCGGCATCCCAAGCTGCGCGTGGTCTGCGTCGAGGCCGATGCCGGCTGGGCGCCGCACTTCATGTATCGCATGGACCATGCCTACAAGCGCCACCGCTACTGGATGAAGGGCAAGGAGCTCGCGCGCCTGCCATCGGAGTATTTCCGCGATCACATCGCGCTCACCTTCCAGGACGACTGGACGGCCTTCCAGTTCGCCGACCAGCTTGGCCCGCACCAGCTCATGTGGGCCAACGACTTCCCGCACAGCGATTCGACCTGGCCATGGAGCCAGGACGTCATCGCCGAGCAGACCGGCCATCTCAGCCCCGAGCTGCGCAAGCGGATCCTGCGCGACAACGTCGTCGAGCTCTACAAACTGGCAGCATAGCGGCCGTCACCGCGATGCGCTTCAGCCTGTTCATGTACTGCACGATTGGCCGGCGGGCCGAGCTCGAGGCCGGCATGGCGGGCCGCAAGCCCGAGCTCTACCAGCGCATGCTGGACGAGATCGCCGAATATGTCGGCTTCGCCGACGACGCGGGCTATTTCGGCTTCGGCCATCCCGAGCATCACCTTCAGATCGAGGGCTTCGAGATCTCGAACGATCCGCGGCTGATGTCGATGTGGCTTGGCAGGCACTCGAAGAGGCTGCGGGTCATCACCTGCGGCTTCGTCTCCACCACGCACAATCCACTGCGCGTCGCCGAGGACATCGCCACCATGGACCATATGCTGGGTGGCCGGTTCGGCGTCGGCCTGGTGCGCGGCTATCAGGCGCGCTGGGTCGAAAACTTCAAGGTTCGCGATGAGCTGAACGCCGTGGGCCCGTGGAACAAGGACACGCCCGCCGACGCGGCCAACCGCGAATACTTCTCCGAGTTCGTCGATGTCGTGGTGAAGGCGCTCTCCCACGAGACTTTCAGCCACCACGGCAAATACTGGAGCTTCCCGCCGGCGGGGATGGTCAACCCACACGACCATCCGGTCTACGTGAAGTACGGGCAGGGTGTGACGCCGGCGATGAAGATCGAGCAGGTCGGCATTGCGCCGCGGCCGCTGCAGACACCGCATCCGCCGCTCTATGGCGGCTTCGCCGCCTCGATGCGCACCGCACTGTTCTGGGCCAAATACGGCGGCAAGCCGATCGTGCTTACCGACAATCTCAAATTCTACGACCAGCTCTGCCGTGGCTACACCGAGGAGGCCGCCAGGCACGGCCGCCCCGTGAAGAACGGCCAGCAGGCCGGTTGGGGTGGCATCTTCGTCTGCGCGCCGACGGATGAGCAGGCTCAGCAATGGGCCAAGGACATGATGTGGTTCTGGCAGAGTTGGGCGACGCCGTTCGGTCAGGGCATGCCGGAGCTGTTGGTGGGCTCGCCGGACACGATTTCTCGCCGCCTCGAGCAGGTCCAAAAGGTCATTCCCGACCAGGACGAGGTGATCCTGCTGATCCCGCAGGGCATCCACGACCGCAGCCAGATCCTGACATCGCTCGAGCTGATGGCGACCAAGGTGATGCCGAAGTTCGCCTAGAAGGGTGGACGCTCGCCGGTCTCCCTGCGCAGCGTAATGAGCGCGACCTCGCCGCGGCTGTTGAAGCGAACCGGCGGCCCCGAGACGCCAAGGCCGCAACTGGTGTAGCCGGCCATGCTGCCCTGACGCCACAAGCCGCGCGCGGCGTGGCGGCAGCGCTTGAGCTGTGTGATCAGGGGCCTGCCGCCCGGCAGGCAAATCTGGCCGCCATGAGTATGGCCGCACAGATAGAGGGCGTAGCCCGCTTCATCGGCGTAATCGGCAACTTCGGGCGAATGCACCAGGGCGATGCGGAATTCGCCGGCATGATCGGCCAACGCCGCCTGCGCGGCTTCGCTGTAGAAGGAATTGACGTCGTCGAGTCCGGTGATGCGCAGGCTCTCGCCCTCGCGCTGAAGCACGAGCGAGCGATTGATCAGGACCTCGAAGCCGGCTTGGTCGAGCAGGTCGGCCATGCCGACCGGATCGTGATTGCCAAGCACGGCTATCCGCAGACCGCGCACCCGGACACCGTCGAGCGCCTCCGCCAGCAACCCGGCCGATCGGGCAATCGATGCGCCGTGGCTACCGTGGACGTCGCCGGTCAGCGCGAGCAAATCGATTTCGAGGCCGCCCAGCAGCTTGCGGACAGCGTCCACAAGCGCCGGGAACACGTCGAGATGCGTGTCGCTGACGTGAAGGATCCGGTATCCGTCGAATTGCCGCGGCAGCTCCTTGAAGGCGAACTTGAGCTCGACCAGCTTGAGATCGAGGGCATTCCGTCGCCCGCGTCCGAAGAGCGGTGTGAGGCGGATGCCCGCGCCGAAGGCGGCGAGGAGACTGGAGAACAGCCGGTTGCGCCAGCGGCCGCGGCGGCCGGCAGGGCTGATCCAGTACCGGCTGTTCTCCAGACGATGCCGTTCAGTGGCCCAATCGGACGAGGAGTGAATCAACCCATGCTCTCGTTTGCGGCCGAGACTGTGGTTGTTGAGCGCGACTTTGTCCACCAGGCCAGAACCCTCCCTGGCGGCCCCGTCGGTCTGGGAAAGGACATGCAAGTCGGCGAGCCTACCGTCTCATCGACATCCGCCACCGTACCGTATCTTCGATCTGCGTCTGCAGGCCGCGCAGCGGGGTCCAGCCGAGCTGGTTCTGCGCCTTGTCGATGCAGCCGACCAGGCGCGGCGAGTCGCCGGGCCGGCGGGCGCCATAGACATGGGGAACCGGCCGGCCCACGACTTGGCCGATCGACTCCACGACCTGTTTGACGCTATGGCCGGTGCCGGAACCGAGGTTGAACACGTCGTGGCGACCCCGCCCGACCTTCTGGCTCATCACCCATTGCACCGCGCGCAGATGGGCATCCGCCAGGTCCGTGACATGGACGTAGTCGCGCACGCACGAACCGTCGTCGGTTGGATAGTCCGATCCGTGCACGACGAGCGAGGTGCGCAAGCCCAATGCCGCGTCGACCGCCAGCGGCAGCAGATGGGTCTCCGGATCGTGCGCTTCGCCGATCTCCGCGGCGACGTCCGCGCCGGTGGCGTTGAAGTAGCGCAGCGACGCCGCGCGCAGGCCGCGCCACGCCGCGGCATCGAGTGCCCGTTCGACACTCGCCTTGGAGGCGGCGTATGGATTGATCGGCGCGACCCTGTGCGACTCGGCCAGCAGCTCGGTTTGCGGCAGGCCGTAGACGGCGCAGGTGCTGGAGAACACGAAGGCCTCGATCTTGTGCCGCAACGCCGCGCCGATGAGCACGCGGCTCTTGCCGGCATTGTTGGTGAGATAGCGCTCAGGGTGGGCGACCGATTCGCCGACTTCGATGTAGCCTGCGAGATGGATGACGACCTTCGGCTTGTGGCGAACGAACACTTCCTCGACGAATCGGCCATCTCCGACGTCGCCACGCTCCAGCGAACCCCAACGGACGGCCCAGTCGTGTCCCTTTTCCAGCGTATCCAGGCAGATCGGTTGTGCCCCGGCCTCGGCCAGCGCCTTGCAGACATGACTGCCGATATAACCGGCGCCGCCGGTGACGAGCACCGGACCAGTGACCGAGAACAATGATCTCTCTCCCCTCGCGTTTTCAGCATTGAAGCCCGGCGATAGTTGGCCATGCGAGGCGGTCGCTCAATTGCCCCGGTGCCCGATCACAAACTGATCACGAGTGGTTGGCACCGCCAATGGGTCACACTCTTCGGATCAGCGGGCGCTCGGAGATCATCATGCTCAAGATCGTCAAGGACTCTGTTCTCAGGGTCAGCCGGTCGTTCGGTTACGACATCGTGCCGTTGCGCGAGATGAAGGAGCGCGACTTTGCGCTGCATCTGCGCGAGTTGCTCGCCCACCTCGACATCGACTGCGTGCTCGATGTCGGTGCCAATGCGGGCCAGTACCACGACTTCCTGCGCGACAGGGTCCTCTATGACGGCCCGATCATTTCCTTCGAACCGGTGAGCCACCACATCGATGCGCTGCGCGAACGCAGTCGCAGCGATCGCGACTGGCATATCGAAGGCTATGCGCTGGGCAGCAGCGACGGGTCGATGCCGATCAACGTGATGGTCTCCGATCAGTTCAGCTCGTTCCTGGAGCCCGACCACGGCCGGGTGAAGGACTATGCCGGGCTGAACGTGCCGTGCCACACGGAAACGGTGACGGTGCGCACCCTCGACGTCGTCCTGCCCGTCCTGCAGGAACGCATCGGCTTCGACCGGCCGTACCTCAAGATCGACACCCAGGGCTTCGATATCGAGGTCCTGCGCGGTGCCGGCGACAGCCTGCCCGCGGTCAAGGCGCTGCAGACGGAGGCCTCGGTGATCGGCATCTACAAGGGCATGCCGCAATACATGGACACCATCCGCTATCTCGAACAACGAGGCTTCGACATCACCGGGCTCTATCCGGTGAGCCGCGACAGCGCGCTCCGGCTGGTCGAGTTCGACTGCGTCATGATCAATCGCGCCGTCGCCGTCGCCGGCGTCGCAGTCTAGACGCGGCTGGGCGCGATCATCGCGCAGAGCCGGGCGACATCGTCGCCGGCCACGAACATGCTGCGCGGCACCGAGCGGAGCCGCCCGCGTATATGTTCGTAGTCGGCGGGCGTCAGGCGCTCGAAGAAGCGGACCAATGAATCCTCGAGCGGCGCGTCGAAGGTCCAGCCGATTCGGTGCTTCTCGATGGTGTTGCCGACTTCGAAGCGGTGGACGGCGAGGCAGGGGATTCCGAAGTAGCCAGCCTCGTAGAAGCGGCAGGGCATCAGCCAGCGTGAATTGTGGTCGGTGTGCTCGAGGTCGAGTGCCCAGGTGAAGTCTACGTCACGATAGAGGTGTTCGAGGTCCTGCTGCGGCAGGTACGGACCGCTGTAGACGATGTTCGGGCAACGCCGGAGCACCGCTTCGAACTTCGCTTGGTCAACCGTGGTCAGGATGCCGCCGAACTTGAACAGGACCCGGCCCTGCAGACGTTCGGCCAGCCGGGTGATGAGGGCGAAGGTCGATTCGCCGCGGATCAGGCCGAAATAGCCCACCACCCAGGGCCGGCCGCCTTCGGCCGCGCGCCGGACTGGCGCCGGCGGGGACAGCGACGAGATCGAGGGGTGCAGCTTGTTTTCGAGCAGGAACCAGTCGCCTCGATATTTCTGGACGGCGGCATAGTAGTTCCGGTGGAAGGCCGGCGAGGAAACGACCAGCAGGCTGATGCGTTGCAGGCACAGCCGTTCGATCACCCGGAGGAGTGTCGGTACCGGCCCGCGCCGCATGAGGATGGAGGGAATGTCGAGCACTTCATACACGACCGGTGCGTACGAGGAGCAGATGAGCCGGGCGAGGAGTGCGAGAAGGAGCTGATCGATGTTCCGGGCATAAAAGACCGCTGCGCCCTTCAACGCATCGCGATGGGTGAACAGGGCGGGAATGGCGCGAAGCAGCGCGCGAACCCGATGCCAGTAGCGCGCATCGGTCGTGAAGCCCAACGGGATGTTCGGCCATGGCGGTTGATATGCGGTGTTGTAGCGTTCCCGCCGAAAGCCGAAGACCGTGACGCGATAGCCGAAGTCCATGAACTGCTGGACCCGCTTCAGCGTGCTGGCATCCGTCACGTCGGGACAGAAGAACAGCAGTTCGCTGCCATCCGCGGGCGACGTATCCGTGCGGCCGAGCGGCCCTTCACGGGCACCGTCTGAGAGGCTGGCGTCGTCTCTTGCGTTGACTGATTGTTGCATGCGGTCTCGTCTCCGGTTCGCCAGTATTGGCGAGCGTCGTGCCGGCGCTGCGTGATCAATCTGTGGCGTCGTGGGTTCCTGACAGGGCAAGTCACAGGTTGATCACTAGCCGCGCGACAACAGGCGATGCTTCCATGCTCGCGATGAATGTCGCTTCAAAGTTCGACGTCCGCGACGCGCTGCGCTTCGATCGCGTAGCCATCACCTGTGTCTTCGGCGATCCGCGAGACCTGCGCTCGTGGTCGGGTGCGCCGGCCAATCTGGCGAACGCGCTCGAGCGCCTGGGAGTATCCGTCGAAGGCATCCGTCCGCGCATGAGCCGGCTTGCCAAGCTGGGCATCGCGGCCTGTGACATGGCCGCGGGACTCGGCCGGCCGCTCAGCAGCGAGCAGGTCCTGCGCGGCATGCGGTCGCGACGCAAGCTCGCCGCACAGGTGGCCGAGAAGGCGAGCCGTCTCGGCACGCGCCACGTTCTCCACACCGGCACTTTCGATCTGCCGGCGCCCGACCTGGCGAGCGGCGTCAAGCACTATCTCTACTGCGATCATAGCTGGGCGTTGTCCAAGGACCTCCACGTCCACGCCAGTCGATACAGCGAGCGGGCGCTGGCGGCGTTCGAGCATGCCGAACGCGAATCGCTCCGCGGTCTCTCCCACGTCTTCACGTTCGGGGCCTATGTCCGCGACAATCTGATCGCGCATTATGGTCTGCCGGCCGATCGTGTCACCGCCGTCGGCTCCGGCATGGGCGCCATCGCGCCGTACGACGGACCGAAGGCCTACAACAAACCCGCGCTTCTCTTCGTCGCCAAGCATCTGTTCCAGGCCAAAGGCGGAGTGCTGTTGCTCGAGGCATTCGAGCTGGCCCGGCGTCGCCGGCCTGACCTCGCGCTTACCATCGTCGGCGACGAACGCAGCCGTGCCTTCGTCGGCAACCGGCCCGGGATCGCCTTCCACGCGCATCTTCCGTGGGACGCTCTGCAGCAGCTCTTCCGCGACGCCACGCTGCTGGTTCAGCCGATGCTGAACGACCCTTGGGGCCAGGTCTATCTCGAGGCGATGGCGTCACGGACGCCCGTCATGGGCCTCAATCGCAATGGTCTGCCGGAACTCGTCGATGGCGGCCGGCACGGCTTCCTGGTCGACCGCGCCGATCCGTTGGCACTCGCCGAAGCCGTCCTGAGTGCCGTCTCCGATCCGCAAAGGCTCGAACGCATGGCATCGACCGCCCAGCGCCATGTTCTGAAGAATTACTCGTGGAACCGTGTCGCCGAGCGGATCGCCTATTCCCGAAGCGTTGCGTAAATCAAGAGGTCGGCAACATGTCCCGCAAAGTAGCGCTCATCACCGGAATCACCGGGCAGGATGGCGCCTATCTCGCCGATTTCCTGCTGTCGCAGGGCTACATCGTGCACGGCATCAAGCGCCGCTCCTCGTCGCTCAACACCGAGCGCATCGATTACCTGTACCGCGACCGCCACGATGCCGGCGTCAGGCTGTTTCTGCACTACGGCGACATGACGGACTCGGCGAACCTCTTGAGGCTGCTCGGCGAGATCAAGCCGACCGAGGTCTACAATCTCGCCGCGCAAAGCCACGTCCAGGTGAGCTTCGAGACGCCGGAATACACCGCCAACACCGACGCGCTCGGCACGTTGCGGCTGCTCGAGGCGATCCGCATCCTGAGCATGCAGGATGGCGTCCGGTTCTACCAGGCCTCGACGTCGGAGCTGTTCGGAAAGGTGCAGGAGACGCCGCAACGCGAGGGCACGCCGTTCTATCCGCGCAGCCCCTACGCGGTGGCCAAGCTCTACGCCTACTGGATCACCGTCAATTATCGCGAAGCCTACGCAATGCACGCCTCGAACGGCATTCTGTTCAACCACGAATCGCCGATCCGCGGCGAGACTTTCGTCACCCGCAAGATCACGCGCGCGGTGGCGGCGATCGAGCGCGGCTACCAGGACTGTCTCTATCTCGGCAACCTCGACGCGCAGCGCGACTGGGGCCATGCCCGCGACTATGTCGAGGGCATGTGGCGGATCCTGCAGCAGGACCAGCCCGACGACTACGTGCTGGCGACCGGCGAGACGCACACCGTGCGGGAATTCGTCGAGCTGGCCTTCCATCAGATCGGCCGTCCCATCGCATGGCGCGGTGGTGGCGACGACGAACAGGGCTGCTGTCGGCGGACCGGCCGGGTGCTGGTGGCGATCGACGGTGCCTACCGGCGGCCGACCGAAGTGGACGTGCTGCTCGGCGACCCTGCCAAGGCACTGAGCAAGCTCGGCTGGCGGCACCGCACGACCTTTCCGGAGCTGGTGGCCGAGATGGTGGAAGCCGATCGCGTCGTGATGAAGAACATGGGAGCCAAGAATGCCAACGGGCCCAAGCTATACGCTGCGCAATAAGCGGGTGTGGGTCGCGGGCGACCGCGGCCTCGTCGGCAGCGCACTGATCCGCCGCTTGCAGCGCGAAGGCTGTGAGCTCGTGACGGCGCCGCGCGAATCAGTCGATTTGCGCCGGCCTGATCAGGTCGAGCGCTGGATGGCCGAGACCAAGCCGCAGGCGGTGTTTCTCGCCGCAGCGAGGGTCGGCGGCATCTATGCCAACGACACGCGGCCGGCGGAATTCATCTACGACAATTTGATGATCCAGAGCAACGTCGTGGAGGCGTCGCGGCGGGCCGGCGTCGAGAAGTTGATGCTGCTGGGCTCCTCCTGCATCTATCCGCGCCTGGCGCCGCAGCCCATTCCTGAAGCGGCGCTGCTCACCGGGCCGCTCGAGCCGACCAATCAATGGTATGCGGTGGCCAAGATCGCCGGCATCAAGCTCGGCCAGGCTTACCGCCGGCAATATGGCTGCGACTTCATCTCGGTCATGCCGACCAATCTCTACGGCCCCGGCGACAATTTCGACCTCATGCAAAGCCACGTCGTGCCGGCGCTGATGGTCAAGGCCCACGCGGCGATGCGCGCACGCGCGCCGGCCATCGAGGTCTGGGGCACCGGCGCGGTAAGACGGGAGTTCCTCTACGTCGACGACGCCGCCGACGGCATGGTGTTCCTGATGCAGAACTATTCCGACGAGGCGATCGTCAATCTCGGCCCCGGCTCCGATGTGCCGATCGTCGATCTCGTCGACCTGATCTGCAAGATCGTGGGCTACAAAGGCGGCGTCCAGTTCGATGCCAGCCGTCCCGACGGGGTACCGCGCAAGATGGTGGACACGGCTTTTGCCGCGTCGCTCGGCTGGCGGGCGCGGACGCCCCTGCGCGAGGGCCTGGCCGCGACCTACCGGTGGTATGTTGACAACGTCGTGCCCGACAGACAACGCGCCGTCGCCTGAGGCGGCGCTCGCCACCGAACACCTGATCGAGGACATCGGGCGCAGGTCTCGCCGCGGCGGAGCGATCCTTCTGGCGGCGCAGGCGATTCGCGTGCTTGGCCAAGTGGCAACCCTGGTCGTCCTGGCGCGGCTGCTGCCACCGTTCGCCTTCGGCTTGCTCGCCATGGTCGCCTCGCTCGGCGCGATCCTCGATCTGGTCAAGGAATTCGGCCTCTCCGCCGCGACCATCCAGAAGCAGGGCATCTCGCACGCCCAGGTCTCCGCGCTGTTCTGGATCAATGCCGCCGTGGGCGCGTTGCTGGGCGCGGGCCTCGTGCTGGCGGCGCCGGCGCTGGCGCGCTTCTATGGCCAGCCCGAGCTCGAGGCGGTGGCGCAGTGGCTGGCGCTCGGCTTCGTGCTGAGCGGGCTCACGGTGCAGCATTGGGCCCTCCTGCGCCGGCAGATGCGCTTTGGCGCAATCGCCGGCCTGGAGACGGCCGCCGACGTCGCGGGGTTCGCCGTGGCGATCGCCATGGCCCTGGCGGGCAAGGGCTATTGGGCGTTGGTGGCGCAGCGCCTGGCCTCACCGGCGCTGCTTTTGGTCGGGAGCTGGACCGTTTGTCGTTGGCGGCCGGCGCGCCCCGCCCCGGCCCAAGGAATGGGCGACTTGCTGCGCTTCGGCGCCTCGGTGACCGGCAGCGGGCTCGCCACGGCGCTGGCCCGCAGCGTCGACCAGATCCTGATCGGCTGGCTATGGGGGCCGGCCGTGCTCGGCCTCTACGAACGCACCACGCGGCTGGTGCTGCTGCCCGTCAATACCATCAACGCTCCGGTCTATGCCGTCGGCATGCCGGCGCTCAGCCGCCTGATCGATCGGCCGGAGCGCTATCGATCCGTGTTCCGCCAGATCATGCAGAAGCTTGCGCTGCTCACCATGCCGGTCTTCGCAATGGCCGCTGTCATGGCCGACTGGCTGGTGCGGATCCTGTTCGGCCCGGCCTGGGCGGAGGCGACGCCGCTGGTGGCGCTGTTCAGCGTGTCGGCCGCCTATCTGCCGGTCCTGTTGGCCACAAGCTTGCTCTACATGACCCAGGGACGGATGCGTGAGCTGCTGCGGGCGACCTTGATCGACGCCGCCTTGTGTATCGCGTCCATCCTCGCCGGCCTGTCGTGGAGTGTGTTGGGCGTGGCCGCCTCGATTGCCATCGTGGGCCTGCTGGTTCGCCTGCCGGTCGCGTTCTGGCTGGCGACGCGCCGCGGTCCGGTGTCGATGGGCCACGTCGTCACCGCGATTGCGCCCGCCGCGAGCGCCGCGATTGTCGCCGCTGCCGCCGTATGGGTGCTGCGCCACGGCCTTTTCGCCGATATGGGGCCGACCGTGGCGGGCGTGCTGCTGGTCGGCGCCGGCGGCCTGGCCGCGATCGGGCTTACCGTGCTGGCTTGGCCAGAGACCCGCCGCGAGCTTCGCGACACAGCCCGCCGTTTCGGCCGCCAGTGGCTGTTCAGGTGGTCCACGTAGCGCCGCCAGGGAGAAACTCATGGCCAAGGTCAACGCACGCCCGGAGCAAAAGGCGTGTGGCACAAGCAGAATCGCGCTTCATGACTATTGCGGTCACCCGTTTCAGTTCGAGCTTTCGCGCGAACTTGCGCGGCGCGGGCATGAGGTGCGGCATTTCTTTTTCGCCGAGGATATGGGGCCAAAGGGCGACACGCGACGGCTATCAAGCGATCCCGCCAATTTTTCGATCGAAGCGATCTCGATTGGACAGCCGTATTCCAAGCGAAATCTCATTCGCAGGCGTCAGGCGGATATCCTGTATGGCGAGCTCGCCAGCCGGAGGATCGCGTCATTTGCGCCCCATGTGACGATTTCAGGCAACACACCGCTTGAGGCACAGGCGCCGATCCTCAAAGGCGTTCGCCGCGCCGGCTCCGCGTTCGTTTTCTGGATGCAGGATTTCTACAGCCTGGCAGCAACGAAAATTCTAAGCCGAAAAATTCCCGTCGTTGGCCACACCATCGGTGCTTACTACAGGCATCTTGAAGCCAGCCTGTTGCGTCGGAGCGACGGGATCGTTCTCGCAAGCGAAGATTTCAGGCCGGCTCTCAAGGACTTCGGCGTCAAGGACGACGCCGCCGACGTCATCGCAAATTGGGGCGCGCTCGATACATTGCCGATGCGGCCGAAGCACAATGCATGGGCGATGCAGCACCGGCTTTCAGACAAGTTCGTCTTTTTGTACTCCGGCACCCTGGCGCTGAAACACAATCCGGATCTGCTTTGGGCTCTCGCCGAACATTTTGAGAAAGATCCCAAGGTCGTCATTGCGGTCGCCGCCTCCGGTGTCAGCTACGATGCCTTGAAGGCCCGCAGCGCCTTGGAGCCGAAGTCAAATCTGCTGTTTCTGCCTTTGCAGCCGATGGACGTCTTTCCGGATGTCCTCGGGGCGGCCGACGTTCTCGTGGCACTGCTCGAAAACGATGCGGGACCATTTTCCGTTCCCTCGAAAGTTCTCAGCTATTTCTGCGGCGGCCGTCCGATCCTTTTGTCGGCGCCGCCCAGCAATCTTTCGGTGCGGCTGGTCGAGCAGGCGGCCGCCGGCCTTTGCGTCTCCGCCGGATACCGGCAGGCTTTCGTGGCGGCGGCCGATCGCCTGCGGGGCGAGCCGCAGACCTGCGCCAAGTTGGGCGCCGCGGGCCGCGCCTACGCGGAAAACGCCTTTAACATCTCGGCGGTCGCCGATCGATTTGAAGCCATGTTCGCCAAGGCCCGCAACAATCGTCCTTCATGATCCTAGGTATCCCGCCGGCCGGAGGTTGCTTGATCGCATCCGTGGACGAATGAAGGACGTTTGCGGCCGCGCCTTTGCGGCGTGATCCTGCCGGACACCGACCGCCAGGATCGAGGCCGCCGCCGCCATCAGCAGCACGCTCCAGGTCTTCGGTCCGACATAGGCGCCGGACGCCTGGCCCAGGATGAGCCAGACGGTCCAGCAATAGAGCACGCTCGGCACGCCCAGGAGGCGCAGCCATAGCGAGAGCGCCGCCAGGCAGATCACGCCCCACACGAGGCTGAGATAGATCCAGTGCGTCCAGAAGTAGTTGGTGAGCACGTCGCCTACGCGCGAGATCGCCAGTGTCGCCGGAAACGAGGGTGAGTTCATGTAGACGTCCATGACATTGTTGGCGATGAAAAGCTCGCCGGTGAGGCCGGCGCCGGCCCACGGATGGTCGCGAAACATGTTGAAAGCCACGAGCATTGGTCCGGTGAAGCGAGCGAAGAAGCTCGCATCGTCGCCGTTCGCGAGCTGGTCCAGCCGCGCGGCGAAGAATGTCCGGCCGAGCACGATGGCCATGCCGATCAGGAGTGCGGAGAGTGCCAGCGCGCCGATCAGGCGCGTTGCCGATGGCCGTCGTCCGGGCCGGGCACCGGCCAGGAAGATCAGGTATGGGACCGTCAGCAGCAGCATCAGACCAAGGGTCGGTCCGGGCAGCACGACCAGCGCCATCGCGATCAGGCCGAGATAAGCCAACAGTTTCCAGCGCCACGGGCTGATGACAAACCAGAGCGCGCCATAGAACGTATAGGCGAAGGTAACGGCCGATGGCTCTGATGTGAACAGCTTCGGCCGAATGCGGTGGTAGAGGATCTCGTCGCGCAGGTCGGCATCGTAGACAACGCCGGAGTCGTAAAGTCGCTGGCGCACGGCGTCGCTTAGCGGGCGAAGGCCGGCATAGTTCTCGAGAAGGCAACCGACAATGATGGCAATACAGAAGCACAGCAGGATACCGGCGATCTGGCGGCGCTCGCCATGGACCAGAGCGAGGAAGATGGCATAGGCGATGACCATCGAGTAGGTGAGCTGCAACAGTCCGGTGAACCGCTTGCTGAGAAAGGCGTAGTCGCTGGCCGACAGAACGGAGCAGAGATAGACCGTTATGACGATGAGCAGGCCCGCGAGGTGCCGGGGGTCGATCTGGTCGCGCCGGCGCCAGAGGAGGATCAGGCCGGCGAAACCCGACGGAGCACAGGTCAGCGGGATTGTCGAAGTGATCTTCAGCGCGACGCCGAGATAGAGGCCGAGCAGGAAGATCGTGACGAGAACCGAGTCGAGTAGGTCGAGTCGCCGAGTGACAGGCGAAGCGGCAGCCGACGGTGCGGTCATGAGGCGATCGCCGATACGATTTGCCTACCGCGGCTCGGCCAGTCGAAGCGGCCGCTGCAGGCCGCGACGGCGCGTTCCTGCAGGCGGTTGAGGAGATCTGCGTCATCGATCGCCTCGAGCACCCCGTGGGCGAGGGCGGCATGGTCGGGATAAAGCATGACGCTGTCGTTGTGGACGAGTGGGACGCCGGCAAACGAGCCGGTCAGCGCGAAGACGGGCACGCGGTTGAAGACATACTCCAGGACCTTGAGCTTGAAGCCGCCGCCGTTGCGTTCCGGCACGATCGCGATCCGCGCGTCGTCAAGGTAGGGCTCGATGTCGGGCACCGTGCCGGTGAACTCGGTGGCCACCGTCCTGTGCCGCAGCTGCTCGAGGAATGCCTCGTCGGCACTGCCGACCGCCTGCAGCTCGGCGCCGGCATCGGCGAACAACGGGTCGGCGATGTCAACGAATTCAGCAAGATTCATGCGCTTGGCGATCCAGTCGAAGCTGCCGACGATCACGGCGCGGCGCGGCAGCACGCCCGAGATCGACCGTTCAGCGAGCCGTCGACCACAGTAGCCGGGGGTCAGCACGCCCATCGGCTTGTCGCAGCGCCGCCGCTGATAGAGTTTGAGGTCCTCCTGCGTGATCGCCGTCACGAAGTCGACGGCGTCGACGAGTTCGCGTTCCAGGCGCGATACTTTGAGAGCATCGAAGCGGACGGCCTGGCGTTTGAGAAACAGCGGCTGGCTCTGGGCGATCTGGGTGCGTAGGCTTTCCTCGTGATTGTGCGAAACATAGATCAGGCGTGGCCGGTCGCCGCGGCCGGCATAGTGGTCGAGCACCCGAGGCAGCGCCCAGCCGGTTGATATGCCGTCGAACACGATGCCGTCCCAGCCGCCCCGCTTCAGCAGCCTGTCGAGGATGCTCTGCATGCCGGTCGTGCGGCACCGGTAGGCGATGTGCGGCAGGCTCGAGGCGAGGCTGCCCCAGTGCGAGTGGGGCACGTCGGACGGCAGCCACCACACGACATGCCTGGCGCGCTGGCTGCCGATCTCGGCCTGTGTGGAACGGCCAAGGCCCAACACCTCGACATCCCCGCCGGCCTCAGCGACCGAGTCGATCAAGCCGCCGGAATAGACGTACTGGCCATTGTAGCGCGGTTCGGGATCGGCCAGCGTGAGCCACAGGCAACGCACCAGCCTCTGCCGGCCGTCAGAAGGCATTGCGACCGCTGAACCCGCCGACGATGGTGCGCGCGATGATCCGGAGGTCGAAGGCGATCGACCAATGCTCGATGTAGTATAGGTCATGCTCCACACGCTTCCGTATCTGCTCCAGGGTATCGGTCTCGCCGCGCCAGCCGTTGACCTGGGCCCAGCCCGTGATTCCCGGTTTCATCCGATGTCGTGCATCGTAGTACTTGACGGCTTCCTGATAGAGCAGGGCGCCGGCCTTGGCTGAAAGGGCATGCGGGCGTGGACCGACGATCGACATGTCGCCGCGCAGCACGTTCAGAAACTGCGGGAGCTCATCCAGGCTGGTGCGCCGCAGGAAGGCGCCGACGCGCGTAATGCGCGGGTCGTTGCGCCGCGTCAGCTGCTCGGCATTGCTGTCGCTCATCTCATGGCGCATGGTGCGGAACTTCAGCACTTCGATCAGCTGGTTGTTGAATCCGTAGCGCCTCTGCCGAAAGAGCACGGGCCCGGGACTGTCTAACCTGATGAGCAGCGCGATCGCCGCCATGAGAGGCGAGATCGACATGAGGATCAATGCGCTAAGGAGCCGGTCCTCGACGGTCTTGACGAACCAGCGCCAGTCGCGCAGCGGATGGTCGATCACGTTCAGGAAAGTGTGACCGCCGATGTGGCTCGCCTGAAGGGCGCCGAGACGCATTGCGAACTCGCCGGGGCAGAGCCGCACGTCGACGGGAACGAGACTGAGTTTGTTCAGCGTCTCGACCAGCAAGTGGTCGCTCGTCGAGGGCAACGCCACGATGACGGTGTCGATTCCATGGACGCGCGCGTCGCGGACCAGGTCGTCGACCGAACCAAGAATGGCATGTCCCATGCAGCGCTGTGGCAGGCGCGCCGCGTCGTCGTCGTAGACGCCGAAGATGCGTGGGCCGCCAGGGGCCGCGTTCAGGCTGCGCAGTAGGCGTTGCGAGCCCGGCCCCGCGCCGACAATCGCCACCACCTCGCCCAGCCGGCCAGCGCGGCTCCAGAGCTTCATCTGACGTTGCAGCGCGACGCGGCTCGTCACCAGCAGCACGACACCGCCCGAGAACCACAGGGCGGCCCACGTTCCCTTCGTGACGGCGAGGGGCTCGATCAGGAAGGTGGCAAGGAAGAGCGTGCCCAGCGTCAGCAGCCAACCGAGCAACGCACGGCCAATGGCGGCGCCCAGGTCGCCGAACTGATCGAAGCGATGGGCGCCGGCAAGATGCAGAAAGTTCACGCCGAGCACTGCGCCCAGAAGGACGACGAGGCCCTCGAGGCGCCAGTCGATGGTGGACGGGTCCCAGTGCAGCGCGGCGATTCCCGCGCCAAAGATCGCGATAGAGTCGAAACCCGTGACGAACCGGCTGACGACTGCTTCCGACACGGCATGGCCCCGCCGCGACCGGCTTGCGCCGCTCTCGACGATCGCGCGGTCGTAACCGGCCGCGTGCTCGAGTTGCATCGTTGTCGCTCGCTCTAGGACGCCATGCTTCATCGTGTAGCCTCACGTTGCGGACGACCCGACGGTTCGTCGGTCGTAGCCTGAAGTTCTCCCAATTCTCCACGGCATCTGCCGGGCATGTTGTGATCATGTAGAGGTCGCCGTTTTGACTCGTGGCGGGGAGCGCGCCATTCGAGCGGCGTGATCTTTTTGTGATACCAACTGAAGAAGCGCGGGGTCGCGCGCCTCTTCGATTCCTACTTGACGATCCGAACAGCGCTGCTCCCCATCGCCCCACCATAGGTCGCGACGTGATTGCCGGTCTCGGTGACGCCCGCTCCCCGGGAGAGCAGGTACAACATCGGCTTGCCGACGCTGACCCAGTCGTTCTTGGCGCTGTCCCAGCGGCGGGCATGGGTGCTGCCGTCCGTCGAGCCCTCGCTATACAGGATGTTGGAGCCATAGCCGTTGTTGGGAACAACGTAGACGGCCTCACCCGTGTTCTCGCCGTTGTTGGCGAAACCAACGCGCAGGCCCTCCGGCGCAACGATGCCGCCCTCGGCATTGAGCACGAACGAGCCAAAGGCTGCATTGCACGAGTAGACTGATTTCACACCCGAGCCGAAGTTGCGGCTCATGTTTGGGTGGATCAATTGGACGTTGGACACGATGCCCTGATTGCCCTGCCCAACGTTCGTGTGCTCCATGCGCATGCCGTCCTTGGTGTGGTTCTCGCCATGCACGTTCTCGCACATGCCCTCGAACACGGCGCCCTGCAGGACGATGCCGTAGGTGCCGCAGCTGGTGTAGATGTCGCGCAGGGTGAATTTGTAAAGCGCCCCAGCATCGCCCAGCGGCGCGCGGAGCTTCAGGCACGCACCGCACGGGGCCCGATCGTAGCCGCCGCCGTACAGATTGAACTTCTCGAAATAGAACCCGCGATTGGCAACGCCGTTCACGCCCTGAATGACGATCATGTCCTGACCGCCGGGGCCAACCCAGCGGATCTTGGCGTGGTTGCCGTTGGCACCCCACGTCATGCCCTCGTTTTTCCGCTGCTCCAGGACAATGGTGGACGACAGCTCAATGTTGGTGCGCGGATCGAACATCGGGAGAAAGCCTTCCGCCACGCCGTCCTGCAGCGCCTGCCTGAACTCCGTCTCGTTGCGCGCCCAAATGAGCGAGCTGGTTGCGCCACCAGAGCCGGGCGAGCCGACTTGCCGCCGACTGCCAGTACGACCTTGGTCTTCTCGGGCTTGCGCGCGCGCGCCACGCAGAGGCGCCACCGCCGCCAGCGCCCCAGCGATCGCCCAAATCGCACGCCGCCCCATCTGCAGCTTGGTCATGATTTCCTCCAGAAGCATTGTGGTGACATGGCTCCTTGCGATCGACCCGGCTGGTCATAGGGACACTTGGTGAGTGTCACAAAGCCCTTTCACCGCGGCCTTAACATGATCACAACACCGGCCGCGGTCGCCGTAGAGAATGACCCCTGTAGATCGACGCAAGAAAGGTTCGTCTAATGTCCAAGACTGATCTCGTGGTGGTGACCGGCGCGGGTGGCTTCATCGGTGGTCACCTGGTTCGCGTGCTGCAGCAGCGCGGCCACACCAGGATCCGCGCCGTCGACGTGAAGCCGCTCAACGAGTGGTACCAGAAGACGCCCGGCGTCGAGAACCAGGTGGGCGACCTCGCCCGGCTCGAGCCGTGCCGGGCCGCCGCCAAGGGCGCCCGCATGATCTACAACCTGGCCGCCGACATGGGCGGCATGGGCTTCATCGAGACCCACAAGGCCGAATGCATGCTGTCGGTGCTGGTCAGCACCCA
>DASZJU010000468.1:0-2587 GCA_035947815.1 Reyranella sp. | reverse complement strand
CGACCGGGAATTCAGGGTGATCTCGGCGCTCAACAAGACCAACGTGCCGACGCCCAAGGCCTACGCGTTGTGCGAGGACGACAGCGTGGTCGGCACTGCCTTTTACATCATGGAATATTGCGACGGCCGCGTGCTGTGGGATCCGCTGCTGCCGGAGGTCGCCCAGGAGAGCCGGCTGGCGATTTATCGCGCCAAGTTCGAGACCCTGGCCCGCTTGCACGCCGTCGACTACGCAGCGCTCGGCCTGGCGGACTTCGGTCGGCCGGGCAGCTACGTGGCGCGCCAGATCTCGCGCTGGGGCAAGCAGTACAAGGCGTCGGAGACCGAGAAGATCGAGTCGATGGACCGGCTGCTCGACTGGCTGCCCGCCCATCTGCCGGCAAATGACGAGACTGTGCTGGTGCACGGCGACTATCGGCTCGACAACATGATCTTCCACCCGAGCGAGCCCACGGTGCTGGGCATCATCGACTGGGAGATCTCCACCCTGGGCGATCCGCTGGCCGAGCTCTCCTACCTCTGCATGCTGTGGCGCACCCCGAAGGATTGGGGCGGCCTGGAGGGTCATGATCTTGCAGTGCTCGGCCTGCCCACCGAGCAGGAGATGGTCGCCTACTATTGTGAATTGTCGAAACGCGCCCGGCCCGATCCGGCGCTCTGGGAATTTTACATGGCCTACAATCTCTTTCGCGTGTCGTGCATCCGCCAGGGCGTCTATGCCCGCGCGCTCGACGGCACGGCAGCCAATGTCCGCGCGGCCGATTCGGGCAAGCTCGTGCGGCCTGCCGCCGAGCTCGCCTGGAAGATCGTCGACGGCATGGCAGGAGGTGCGCGATGACCGCCAAGCGCAAGCCGGTGCGGATTGTGGCCCCGGCGCCGATCGCGGCCGAGCGCGAGCAGCGCCCGCCGGTCGAAGCGATCCGGGCGGCGGCCTTCGCCCAGTTCGCCGAGCGCGGTTACCCGGTGGTCACGGTGCGCGACATCATGAAGGCCTGCGGGCTGACGCAGGGCGCGCTCTACAACCATTTCAAGTCGAAGGACGAGCTGCTGCACGACATCATCGCCTCGACCCAGGCCGAGCTCGAGCGGCTCTGCCAGCAGGCCGTGGCCGGCGCGGGCGACGATCCGCGCGCCAAGCTGGCAGCCTTCGTGCGCGTCTATGTCGTGCGCCACTGCCGGCTCCGGGTCGAGGCGCTGGTCGCCAATCGCGAGATCGGCTGGCTTGGCGCCGATCGCGTCGCCGACATCCGCCGCAGCCGGCGCGCCATCCGCGACATCGTGGTCGGCATCCTGGCCGAGGGCGTCGAACGCGGGCTCTTCGATCCGCCGCAGATCGACGGCCGCCGCGATCTCAAGGCGATGGCCATGGCGCTGCTCGACCAGTGCACCCATGTCTCGATGTGGTACGGTCCGGGCGGCGAACTCGGCGAGGAGCAGATGGCCAGGCTCTACGCCGACATGGCGTTGCGTGCCGTGGGAGCCAAGCCGCAGTAAGCAAGGGAGCAGAAGGGCATGTTGGTACGCGTTAGGGCCCTTCTCGCCGCGGTTCTCCTCCTTGCCACCTCCTGCACGACCGATTCAGCCGGCGCACCGCCGCCCGTCGCGGCCGTGCCGGAAACCGAGGTCGCGTCGGCCGGTGACACGGTGCCGGCCGATCGCTGGCGGGCAGTCTTGATTGCCGGCGAAAACAACAGCCCGGCCTTCGACAACGGCGTCGAGGCCATGCGCGACAAGCTCGCCGGACGCGGCGTGCGCAACATCAGGGCCCTGACGTCCGACCCGGTCGCCAGTCCGTCGTTCGAGGTCGCCACCGCCGCCAATGTGTCGAGCGCGCTGCGCAGCGGCGGCGGCGAGGCCTGCCTGGTCTTCATCACCAGTCATGGCGACGAGAGCGGCGTGGTCCTGCGTGCCGCCAAGGGCATGGTCCAACCGTCGACACTGGGCAGCGCCCTCGATGCGGGGTGCGGCCGACGGCCCACCGTCGTGATCGTGTCGGCCTGCCACAGCGGCGTCTTCCTCACGCCCGCCATGCGCCAGCCCAACCGCGTGGTGCTCACCGCCGCGGCGTCGGCGCGCGCGAGCTTCGGCTGCGGCGCCGGCGATCAGTACACCTACTATGACCAGTGCCTGCTGCAGCAGTTCGACGGCGCCGCGACCTGGCGCGAGCTGGCCGCGGCGACGCGTTCGTGCGTCGAGAGCCTCGAGCGGCGCATGGGCGTCAGGCCGCCCTCACAGCCGCAGATTTTCGTCGGCGCTGCCGTGACCGATCTCAGGATTCCCGGGCGTTAGGGTTATTGATCGAAGCTGGCTTAGCGAATGCTGTCATCCCGAGCGCAGCGAGGGACCTTTCGCGGCGTCGATCAAAGGTCCCTCGCTGCGCTCGGGATGACACTGGGCGCTTAACCACCGATCACCGCCGTGAAATCGCAGGTGAGATGGTTGGGAATGTTGGCGCCGAGTGCCAGCGTGTGGCGCGCCGGCCGCGAGTCCGGGTCGGGAAACATCTTGGCCCATTCGCCGTTCAGCGCCGCGCGGCCGGTGGCCGGGTCCTTCATCCAGAAATTGACCTTGATGATGTCGTCGACGC
>DASZJU010000467.1:0-5758 GCA_035947815.1 Reyranella sp. | reverse complement strand
GGCGAGCTGGTGATGGACGCGCTGCGCGCGCTCGATCCGGTGGCCTATGTGCGCTTCGCCTCGGTCTATCGCAATTTCCGCGAGGCCAAGGATTTCGAGGAGTTCATCTCCGACCTCGCCGAGACCAACCTCAAGGACTGAAGCGATGATGCGCGCGGCGCTCGCGCTGGCGCGCCGATCGCTCGGGCGCACCTGGCCCAATCCGGCCGTGGGCTGCGTGATCGTGCGCGATGGCCACGTGATCGCCCGCGGCCGTACCCAGGAGGGCGGCCGCCCGCATGCCGAGGCCGACGCCATCGCGCACGCCCGCGAAGCCCTGAAGGGCGCCACGGTCTACGTCACGCTCGAGCCGTGCTCGCATCACGGCCGCACGCCGCCCTGCGCCGATGCCCTGGTGGCAGCCGGCGTCGCCCGCGTCGTCTCGGCGCTGGAGGATCCCGATCCCCGGGTGAAGGGGCAGGGCCACGCCAGGCTCATGGCGGCGGGCATCGCCGTTGACGTGGGGGAGGGTGCCGCCCAGGCGGCCGAGATCAACGCGGGCTTCCTGCTGCGGGTGAAGGCAGGGCGGCCGCTCTTTCATCTCAAGCTTGCCAGCTCACTCGACGGGCGCATCGCCACGGCCTCGGGCGAGAGCAAGTGGATCACCGGCGAGGCGGCGCGCGCCGACGGCCAGCGCCTGCGTGCCACCCATGATGCGATCCTGATCGGCGCCGGCACGGCGGCGGCCGACGATCCCGAGCTGACCTGCCGGCTGCCCGGCCTTGCCGCACGTTCACCTATCCGGATCGTGCTCGATTCCAAGGCGCGCCTTGCGCCGACCTCGAAACTCGCCAAGACGGCACGGCTTGTGCAGGTCTTGGTCCTCTGCACGTCCGCCGCGCCGGCGGCGTCGTGCGAGGCTTTGCAGGAGGCGGGCGTGGAAGTCATGGAAGTCGCGGCCGGCGGTGAGGGGCGGGTGGACATCGCGGCGGCGGCGCGGGCGCTCGGCGAGCGCGGTCTCACCCGCGTGCTGGTGGAAGGCGGCGGCCAGGTCGCGGCAGCCTTCCTGAAGGCGGGATTGGTCGATCGCATCAGCAGCTATCGGGCGGGCCTCGTGTTGGGCGGTGACGGCCGCTCTGCGGTCGGTGAACTGGGGTTCAACCGGCTGGATTTCGCGCCCCGGTTCAACCTGGTTTCGGCGCGTTCGCTGGCCGGCGACACGCTGGAAACCTGGACCAGGCGGACATAAGTACGAGCATGTTCACCGGCATCGTGACCGACATCGGCGAGATCACCTCCGTGAGCCCGGGCGGCCAAGCGGACGATCGCCGCTTCGTGGTGCGCACCCGGCACGACATGGCGCCGATCGCCATCGGCGCCTCGATCGCCTGCTCGGGCTGCTGCCTCACCGTGCTCGAGAAGGGCAAGGACTGGTTCGCGGTCGAGGTGTCGGGCGAGAGCCTGGACAAGACCCATCTCGGCGAGTGGAAGCAGGGCAGCCACCTCAACCTCGAACTGTCATTGAAGCTGGGCGATGAGCTGGGTGGCCACCTGGTCTATGGCCATGTCGACGGCATGGGGAAGATCGTGTCGATGATGCCGGAGGGCGGCAGCGTGCGCTTCGTTTTCGAGGCGCCGGCCGAGCTGGCGCGCTTCATCGCGTCCAAGGGCTCGGTCGCGATCGATGGCATCTCGCTCACCGTGAACGAGGTGGACGGCAACCGCTTTGGCATCAACGTGATTTCACATACTCAGGCCGTCACGACCCTGGGACAGGCCAAAGTCGGCCAGCGGGTCAACCTTGAGGTCGATATGCTCGCGCGTTACGTTGCGCGATTGTTGGAGCACCAAAAGTCATGAGCGCGCTCGAGAAAGACGCCTGGAAGATCACCTTTTCCGAGGTGAAGGCCGCGGCCGAGGACATCATCGAGGAAGCCCGCAAGGGCCGGATGTTCATCCTGGTCGACGACGAGGACCGCGAGAACGAGGGCGACCTCGTGATCCCCGCGCAATGCGCCACGCCCGAAGTCATCAACTTCATGGCCAAGCATGCGCGCGGCCTGATCTGCCTGGCGCTGACCCGCGAGCGGGTCGAGCAGCTCGGCCTGGCGCTGATGTCGCAAAACAACGGCACCCGCCACCAGACCGCCTTCACCGTCTCGATCGAGGCGCGCGAGGGCGTCACCACCGGCATCTCGGCGGCCGACCGCGCGCGCACCGTGGCGGTGGCGATCGATCCCTCCTGCGGGCCGCAGGACATCGTGTCGCCTGGCCATGTCTTCCCGCTGGTGGCGCGCGACGGCGGCACCTTGGAACGTACCGGCCATACCGAGGCCGCGGTCGACCTGGCGCGTCTGGCGGGCCTCACCCCGGCCGGCGTGATCTGCGAGATCATGAACGACGACGGCACGATGGCCCGTCGCAACGACCTTATAGGCTTCGCGCAGCGCCACGGCCTCAAGATCGGCACCATCTCCGATCTGATCGCCTATCGCCGGCGCTACGATTCGATCGTCAAGCGGCTCAGCGAGACCACGTTCGAGAGCATCTATGGCGGCGACTTCCGCTGCGTCATCTACGTCAACAAGGTGACGATGGCCCAGCACATCGCGCTAGTGAAGGGCGATCCAGCGACCGGGGGCCCGGTCACGGTGCGCATGCACGCCGTCAACATCTTCACCGATGCGCTCGGCCAGCGCGACACCGGCCGCGGCGGCGAGATCGAGGCTTCGATGCGCGAGATCGCCAAGGAAGGCCGCGGCGTCATCGTGCTGATCCGCGAGCCGGTCACCGTCATGCTCTCCGAGCAGCGCCGTCGCGCCGGCGAGAAGATCGAGCCGGCTGGCGGCGAGTTGCGCGATTACGGCGTCGGCGCCCAGATCCTGATCGACATCGGCGTGAAGGAAATGGTCCTGCTGTCCAACAGCAAGAAGAGCGTGGTCGGGCTGGAAGGCTTCGGCCTCAAGATCGTCGGCCAGAAGCCGGTCCCCGGCCGCCCCTCTCGACGTCCATAGACGCGCTGAGCCATGTCGACGCGGACGGAAACCCCGACGACCCGGCCGGCGGTCGACGGCGTCAAGGGCGCGCGCATCCTGATCGTGGAATCGCGCTACTACGAAGACATCGCTGACGCCCTGATCGCCGGCGCTGAGCGCGAGATCACCAAGAACGGCGCTCTGTCGGAGCGCGTCGTCGTGCCCGGCGCTTTCGAGATCCCCGGCGCCATCGCGCTTGCGGCGGGCCGCTACGACGGCTTCGTGGCGCTGGGCTGCGTCATCCGTGGCGAGACCACGCATTACGATTATGTCTGTGGCGAAAGTGCGCGCGGGCTGATGGACCTCTCGGTCCACAAGAAGGTGGCGATCGGCTACGGCATCGTCACCGTCAACAATGTCGACCAGGCCTGGGCGCGTGCCGCCACCGACCGCGGCGACAAGGGCGGCGACGCGGCGCATGCCTGCCTCGCCATGGTGGCGCTCGGCCGTCGCTGGCGGAACACATGAGCGACCAGCCGGCGCCCGCCGCCACACCAAGCCGTCGTCAGGCCGCGCGGCTGGCGGCAGTGCAGGCGCTCTACCAATGGCAGGAGGGCGAGCACGCGCCGGCGGAGATCATCGAGCAGTTCCTGAACGTGCGCACCGGCGAGGCGGGCGAGGGCGGCATGCGCCGCGACGCCGATCGACCGCTTTTCAAGGATGTCGTCGAAGGCACCGTGGCGCACAAGGACGAACTCGAGCAGACCGTGTCGGCGGCGCTGGCCGAGGACTGGACCTGGAAACGCATCGACCGGCTGGTGCGCGCGATCCTGCTCGCGGGGGCCTACGAGCTCCTGCATCGCCGGGACGTGCCGCCGCGAGTGGCGATCAACGAATATGTCGAGATCGCCCACGCCTTCTATGACCAGGGCGAGCCGAATTTCATAAATTCAGTGCTCGACCGCGTGGCGCGCCAGGCGCGGTCCGCCGAGCTCGTGCGGTAGTCAATCGATGGCGCGCACCAGGCGCATCGGCGAATTCGAGCTTATAGCCCGCTACTTCGCGCCGCTCGCCCGCGGCTTCAAGGGCGCCGGCGGATTGAAGAGCGACAATGCCTTCATCGACGCCGATGCCAAACGTGACCTCGTGGTCAAGACCGACACGATCGTGTCGGGCGTTCATTTCCTGGCCGATGAGAAACCCGAGTTCGTGGCAGCCAAGGCTTTGCGTGTCTGCCTCTCCGACCTCGCGGCAGGCGGTGCGACGCCGTTCGCCTACCAACTGTCGCTGTCGCTTTCGATGGGCTGGAAGGAAAGCTGGGTGGCGGGCTTCGTGCGTGGCCTGGCGGCCGACCAGCGTCGCTACGGCATCCTGCTGTGCGGCGGCGACACGGTGGTGTCGCCGGGACCGCTCACCGTCACTATTACCGCCTTCGGTCGCGTGCCTCGCGGCCGCGGGCTCAATCGCGCCGGTGCGCGGGCGGGCGATCAGCTGTGGGTGAGTGGCACCATCGGCGACGGCGCGCTCGGCCTGCTTGCCGCGCGCGGGCGGCTCGAGAGTTCGGCTCTTGAAAAGCGTTTTAGGCAACCACAGCCCCGCACGACGCTGGGTCCGCGCCTCGTCGGCGTCGCCTCGGCAACAGCCGATGTCTCCGACGGCCTGCTGGCCGATGCCGGCCACATCGGCGAAGCTTCGCGGCTTGGCATTATGATCGAGCGCGAGCGTGTGCCGCTGTCGGCTGGCGCGCGGCGTGCTCTCGCGGCTGCTCCAAAGCTGTGGGCCAACGTGCTGGGCGGCGGTGACGACTACGAACTCTTGATCGCCGTGCGGCCGCGTGAGCAGGACGCGTTGCTCGCGGCAGCGCGTGCGGCGGGTGTGCAAGTGACACAAATCGGCCGCTTCAAGCGCGGGCGCGGCGTACAACTCACGCTCGCTGGCCGGCCGGTGCGAGCATCACGCAAAGGCTACGTTCACTTCTGAGGTCATAGCTGCACTGCAAACGGCCACCGGCTAAGCGCTTGGGGTAGGGCGGTCGGCCGACTAGAGTGCGCGCCCAATGGATGGCTCGGTAAAGGTGGAGGAAACGGCGGCAACGTCCGGCGGCGTGCCGCGGCGGGCGATGCGCAACATCGCGCTGCTGGCGATGTGCCAGGCGCTGACCCAGAGCAGCAACACCCTGATGTTCGCCTCCTCGGCGCTGGCGGTGCTGACCATCGTCTCGCCCGACATGCGCATGTGGGCGAACCTGCCGATCACCATGCAACATTTCGGCGTCATGCTGTCGGTGTTCCCGGCCTCGCTGCTGATGATGCGCCGCGGCCGCAAGTTCGGCTTCCGCTCCGGCTCGGCGATGGGCATGGTCGGCGCTTCTTTCGCCGCCATCGGGCTCGGCCTGGGCAGCTTCCCGGTGATGTGCGTGGGCGGCCTGTTCCTGGGCTGCGCCATCGCCAACATGCAGCTTTACCGCTTCGCCGCCGTCGAGCTGGCGCCCGGCCAATTCCGTGCCCAGGCGATCTCCTACGTGACCGCGGGCGGCGTGCTGGCGGGCATCGTCGGCCCCGGCCTGGCGCGCTTCACCCCCGATCTCTGGCTGCCGACGTTCCAGGCTACCCTGTGCGCCGTCATCGTGGTCCATGCCATCGTCTTCGTGGTGCTGGGCTTCATCGAGTTCCCGGCGGTGAAAGCCGAGGACTCCACGGGCCCGCAGCGGCCGTTGCTCGAGATCGTCACCCAGCCGGCCTACATGGTCGCCTGCGCCGGCGCCATCATCGCTTTCGGCGTCATGTCGTTCGTGATGGCAGCCT
>DASZJU010000466.1:0-6722 GCA_035947815.1 Reyranella sp. | reverse complement strand
GGCATCAGCAAGGCCACGCCGAGCAGGCCCGCCGCCATCATCGCCGGGCCGGCGACCAGCAGGCGGTCGGTGTGGCGCGGCGGCAGGCCGGCGACGAGCAGGGAGATCACCGTCCAGCCGAACGAGGCGCCGGCCACCATGTAGCCCGCACCGAGCGGGTCGAGTCCGTGCAGGACCTGCAGGAAGATCGGCACGAAGATCTGCAGCGGGCTGTAGGAGATCGATACCAGCAGGGCGAGCCAGAGACCGATGCCGGTGGCCGACCGCAGCGAGAAGGCGTCGCTCGGCAGCAAAGGCGTTGCCGCCCGTCGATCGACCATCAGGGTGAGCACGAGTGCGGCAATTGCGATCATGAACAGGCCAACCTTGGCGAAAGGCTGGGCGGCGACCGCCGTCAGCGACATGGCGGCGATCGCCAGGCAAATCAACGCCACGCGCAGGCCCGGCACCCGCGGGCGCGCACCGCTGCTGCGCGTGCGCGGCAGGGCGCGAAACGCCACCGCCGCCAGCACACAGGCTAGGCCCGCCACGGCGAAGAAGGCGCCGCGCCAGTCGCCGTAACGCGCGAAGGCGCCGCCGACCAACGGACCGACCAGGATCGACAGGCTCCAACCACCCGCCAGCAGGGCGAATGCGCGCGCCCACAGCGGGTCGGGAAAGGTGTTGCGCACCAGCACATAGGCCATCGCCGTCAGAAGCCCGCCGCCGAAGCCCTGCACCAAGCGGCCGGCCACGATCTGGCCCATCGAGGGTGCCAAGGCGCAGACCAGCGCACCGGTGCCGAAGATCAGCGCGCCGGCGCAGAACAGGTTGCGTGCGCCCACGATGGCCGTGAGGTAGCCGGTGCAGGTCGCCGCCACGATCGACGAGGCGAGGAAAGCGCTGCTCGTCCAGCTCATCAAGGTCGCGCCGCCGACATCCTCGACGACGCTGGGCAGCACCGTGGCCAGCATCAGCACGTTCATGGAATGCAGCAGCACGCCGCCCACCAGCACCGCCACGGCCGGCAGCCAGGCAGGCCGGAGCAGCGCGGACCAGCCATCCGTCACCGGGTCTTTGCCCATGGCGACCGTTTCTCCCTCACCGGTCTGCGATTAACTTGTGGCGCGCAGCTTTCCGGTCTAATTTACGAAGCAATTACTTTAAATAAGTAATCAGTTACTAAAAGGACCGTCAAGCCCGGATGCCGCGATCCAGCGACGATCGAATCCTGTTCCACCTCAAGGCTCGCGGGCCGCAGACGGCCTTCGATGTCGGCGCGCGCTTCGACATGACTCCGACCGGCGCGCGGCAGCATCTTTGCAACCTCGAAGCGGACGGGTTGGTCGAGGCCGAATTTCGACGCCAACCGCGCGGACGGCCGAAGAAGTATTGGCAATTGACGGCTCGGGGGCATGGGCGCTTTCCCGACAGGCACGCCGACCTGACGCTGGAGTTGCTGACGGCCACCAAGTCGGTATTCGGAGCAAAAGGCCTGGAGAAACTCGTTCGGCGAAGGGAAAATGACAGCTTCTCCCTGTATCACAAGGAACTTTCACAGCGGCGTTCCTTGGCCGGCAAGCTTGCGGCCCTTGCCGATATCCGCAGCCGCGAAGGCTACATGGCAAGCTGTTCCAAGCAGGCCGACGGCGCGTTCTTGTTCGTCGAGGACCATTGTCCGATTTGCGCGGCAGCAGCCACCTGCCAGGCGCTTTGTCGCTCGGAATTGGCGATCTTCCGCAAACTGCTGGGTCAAGGCGTCGCTGTCGTGCGCGTCGATCACGTCCTCGCGGGCGCCCGGCGGTGCGCCTATCGGGTCCGCCGCGCCAGCCAGCGGGAATGAGGTCCGAAAACCGCGAGCGCTCCTCGGTCCTGCGTGGGAAGATGCCGCCATGGAATTGCTCGACCGCCGAACCTACTACCGCGCCTTCGAGACCCGCGATGCCCGCTTCGACGGCCGCGTCTTCGTGGGCGTTACGTCGACCGGCATCTACTGCCGGCCGATCTGCCCGGCGCGCACGCCGAAGTTCGATAATTGCCGCTTCTTCGCCTCGGCCGCCGCCGCTCAGGAGGCGGGCTTCCGCCCCTGCCTGCGCTGCCGGCCCGAGATCGCGCCCGACCTCGCTTTCTGGCGTGGCACAGCCAACACGGTGAGCCGCGCGCTGGCGCTGATCGCCGACGGCGCGCTGGACGGCGACGAGGCCGATGTCGAGGTGCTGGCCGAGCGGCTGGGCGTCGGCGGCCGCCAGCTGCGGCGGCTGTTCCAGCACCATCTCGGCGCCTCGCCCATCGCCGTCGCCCAGACGCGGCGCGTGTTGTTCGCCAAGCAGCTCCTGCACGATACCCGCCTGCCGATGACCGAAGTGGCGCTGGCCTCGGGCTTCGGCAGCGTGCGCCGCTTCAACGAGATTTTCCGCGCCCTGTTCCGCCGTCCGCCCAGCGCGCTCAGGCGCCAATCGCGCAAAAAGGCGGGCGCCGCCGACAATTCGGCGCGCGATGGCGTCACTCTAAGGCTTGCTTACCGGCCACCCTATGACTGGCCGGGCATGTTGGCAGCCCTGGAGGCTCGCGCGACGCCGGGCACGGAATGGATCGAGGACGATGTGTGGCACCGCCGCATCGAGCTCGATGGCAAGCAGGGCCTCGTCGCCGTCGCTAATTTGGCGCAACGCAATTCGGTCCTGGTGACCATCCGCTTCCCTTCGGTGAAGGCGCTGCCGGCCATCGTGGCGCGGGTGCGCCGCGTGTTCGATCTGGGCGCCGACATCGTCACGATCGACAGCCACCTCGCCCGCGATCCCAAGCTCGCACCGCTGATCGCCAAGCGTCCCGGCCTGCGCGCTCCCGGCGACTGGGAGCGCGAGACGATGGTCGTCGCGGCGCAGAACAACAGCCCACCCGCCTGGCGGCCGTGGCACGCCTATGCCGCCCAACATCTCAGGATGGCCTCCCATGGTTAAGCGAAAGACTGAACCCCTCGCGCTGCTGGTCGACCGGCTACAAACGCCGATCGGCGAGCTGCTGATCGTCGCCGACCGCGCCGGCAACCTGCGCACCATCGACTGGACCGATCACGAGCCGCGCATGCGCCAGCTGCTCGATCGCTATTACGGCAAGGGCGGCTACACGCTCGAGGCCGCGCGCGACCCCGGCGGCCTGACCCGCGCCATGCGCGCCTACTTCGAGGGCGACCTCGGTGTCATCGACAAGCTGCCGGTCGAGACGCCCGGGACACCGTTTCAAAAGAGCGTGTGGCGCGCGTTGCGCAAGATCGGCAGCGGCCGCACGATCAGCTACGCCGAGCTGGCGCGGCGCATCGGCAAGCCCAAGGCGGTGCGCGCCGCCGGCCTCGCCAACGGCCAGAACCCGATCAGCATCGTCGTGCCCTGTCATCGCGTGATCGGCTCGGACGGCACGCTGACGGGCTATGGCGGCGGACTGCCGCGCAAGAAGTGGCTGCTGGAGCACGAAGGCGCCTTGCGAGGCGCTTCGCCCTGATCAGCCTTGCCGATTGCTGCTCCAGGTCAGCATAAGAGTGGATGGACATCGATCCTGAGGCGACGGACGATCCTCGCTACAGCGGCGGCTATCTCGTCAATCACGGGCTGCCCAAGGACCGGTGACCGTGACCTCCGTTGCTCTCGCTGCCCTGGCTTTCCTCTGCCCCCTCCTCGGTGCCGGCATCGGCATCGCCTTGCGACGCCGGCTGCCGGCGCACCACCTCAGCCGCGACGCCACCGACGTCATCAAGCTGGCCACGGGGTTGATGGCGACGCTGGTCGCCATGATCCTGGGCCTGCTGACCTCCGCGGCCTACAGCTATCGCGCGACGATCGAGACCGAATTAAAGCAGACCCTGGCCAGCATCGTTCACCTCGACGAGTACCTGCAAGCCTATGGCCCCGAGACGAGGACGCTTCGCGAGCACATACGGCAGGTCGCCGCCCTCAGCTTCCGGAGCGCTGGCCCGGCGAGGACTTCGGATCGACGGGTCCGACGCCGGATGCCGGCAGGAGCCGGTACGTCGACGTTCAGCGACAGAGTCTGGCGCTGCAGCCTGCCGACCCGGCGCAAAGGTGGTTCCAGTCCCAGGCGTTGCAGGTCACCGAGCGCCTGTCTGAGCTTCGCTGGCTCGTCCTGAGCCAGGGAACGGCAACCGCGCCGCTGGTGCCCGTATTCATCCTGATATTCTTCTCGACGATCGCGATCTTCGGGAGCTTCGCCCTTTTCGTCCCACCCAACCCCACGGTCATCACCGTGCTCTCGTTGGCGGCGCTGGCCATCGCCGGAGCGACCTTCCTGATCGTGGAGCTGAACAGTCCGTTCCACGGCCTGCTGCAGATACCCAGCCAAGGCGCGCGTATCGTCGCCCAGATGCTCGGTCAATAGCGTGGGTTCGCTGGCCGGCGATCAATTCCGGAAGATCCGACGGGCCCAAGCGCAGGCTTCTGCCATTGCGGTATCGGCACCGCCCACCAGGCCGACCCAGAACAGGAAGCCGTGATTCATGCCGGGGCGGCGGGTGATCTCGGTTGCCACACCGGCCGCGCGCAGCCGCTCGCCGTAGCGCTCCGCCTCGTCGCGCAGGGGATCGTACTCGGCACTCATGACGTAGGCCGGCGGCAGTCCGGCGAGATCCGGCGCGCGCAACGGCGAGGCATGCGGATGATCCGCGTCCGCGGCGTCGTTGAGATAGTGGCCCCAGAACCACTCCATGGTGTCGCGAGTCAGCCCATAGCCGTCGGCGTTTTCGACATAAGAGGGCGTGCCCGGCGTGTGGTAGTCCGTCACGGGATAAAGCAGCATCTGGCCGCTGAGCGCCGGGCCGCCCTCGTCGCGCACGCGGAGCGCCGTGACGGCGGCCATGTTGCCGCCGGCGCTGTCGCCGGCCAGCATGATCCGCGCGGGGTCAGCGCCGACTTCGGCTGCATGCGTCGCCGCCCAGCGGGTCGCCAGAAGACAATCGTCCGGGCCGGCGGGAAACTTGTGCTCGGGGGCGAGGCGGTAGTCGACCGACACCACTATGCAGCCGATGCCGGCTGCCAGGTTACGGCACATACCGTCATGCGTGTCGAGGCTGCACAGCACGAAGCCGCTGCCGTGGAAGAACACCATGAGCGGAAACGGCGCACTGCCCGAGGGCGTGTAGATCCGCAGCTCGATGGGCCCATGCGGTCCGTCGATCGAGCGCCGGGCGACCTTCGCCACCTCGGTAGGCGGCGCCATGACCGCAATGCGTGCCTCGTAGAGCCGCCGCGCCTCGGCGACCGGCAGCGTATGCGTCGCCGGCACGCCGGTGCCGCGGTCGAGCAAGGCTTGGATCTGTGGATCGACAGGCATGGGCTTGTTTTACTTCTCCTCCCCTCGTCTTACGAGGGGAGGTGTCCGCGCAGCGGACTCCGCGCCTTCACAGGCGCTTGGGGGTCATGGACGCGAGGCGGGCGGGTAGCCCATGACCCCTCCGACCCTTCGGGCAACCTCCCCAGCTTCGCTGGAGAGGAATCTCACGCGGCGAGACTGATGCCGAAGGATTGCAGGTTGGGCGCGATCCGCTCGGTGAGCAGGCCGACCTTGCGCAGGTTGCGCACCAGGCCGCCATGCAGGTCGCGGCGGAAGTACTTGCGGAAGGCGGTCTCATCGCCGCCGGCCGCGCGCTCGCGCCGGTAGCGCTTGATCTCCTCGAGATCGGATTTGCCGAAGCCCATTTCCTGGTAGACGGCGAGCGGGAAGATGCCGGAAAGCGTGCGGCTGAGCGCCCAGACGGCGAAATCCTCCATCTCGCGATGCTCGGCTTCCGTCGCCTGGCCGACGATGGCCGGCAGCGACAGCATGGCGAAGCCCATGTGGCGAGCCTCGTCCTGCAGGATGCGCCGACAGACCTGGCGCAGCACTTCGTCCTTGGAGGACTCCGCCAACATGCGGAACAACGATACGGCGAAGGTCTCGGCAACCAGCTGCAGGCCGATCGTCTTGAGGTACCACGACGAGGTGGCGAGCAGCGTGTCGAAGATCTCCCGGACGTTGCCGCCGACCGGATAGATCTCGCCTTCGAGCCGCAGCTCGAGATAACGCTGCAGCACCTCGTTGTGCCGCGCTTCGTCGGCCACCTGGGTGGCCTGGAACAGCTTGGCGTCCTGGCCCTGGACGTTCTCGACGAGCTGGCTGCACAGCAGCATGGCGCCATGCTCGCCCTGGACCAGGGTCGAGAGGCGCCAGCGGCTCACGCGGCGATTGAGCTCGACGCGGTCGGCTTGCGAGAGACCGTCCCAGAATCGCGTGCCATGGATGTCGACGAGATCGTCGGAGATCAGCCCGCCATCGCCCTCGAGCGGCACCGTCCAGTCGATATCCTTGGCGGCGTTCCATTGATCGACCTTCGCCTGCTCGTAGAGCCGGCGCAGGTCGGACTGGTCGCTGCCGTAGTCGTGGCGGAAGTGTGCGGTGTTACGCGTCTCGACCTGGTGCCCGTTGTCCACAACGTTCCTCCGTGTCGTTCTTATGGAGGAAGCGTAGCGAACAAGCCGGGGACTGTCATCCCGAGCGCAGCGAGGGACCTTTCCTGTGGCCTTAAAGGCCCCTCGCTTCGCTCGGGGTGACAGTCGCGACTGGGAGATAGCCTTATGACCACGCCCACAACCATCGTCGAGCTGCGCTCCACCCTGTTGCAGGTGCCGTGGCGCGGCAAGCCGCCGGCGGCCGGCATCCTCTCCGCGCCCTTCCGCGACATCTATGTGCTGGAGATC
>DASZJU010000465.1:0-6056 GCA_035947815.1 Reyranella sp. | reverse complement strand
GCCGGCCTATGGCGGTACGCTCACGACGGAGATCGCCTGCAACTGGAAGGTCTGTGTCGAGCATCTGCTGGCGGAGCACACGGCATCGGCCGATTTCAACTGGCATTGGCCGCTGCTTGCGGTGCGTCGCGCCGGAGCGGTGACGATCATGGAGCAGGTCGTGCCACACACCTTCCTGCGCACGCGGCTTCTGACCCACGTGTTCGGCAGCTCGTCCGACGACCACAAGCAGTCGGCTGCCACGATCAAACATGTTTGCGAGCGTCTGCAGGCTGACCGCAACGAGGGCAAACTGGCGATTGCCAGCGCGCTGGTGACCGTATTCCACCGCCAGCTTGCCGACGCCTACGCGCAGGACCGCGCAACGACCTGAACCTGCTGCCGTCCTCTCGAACGGCAGAAGATTTTTCGCTTCGCATTACGTCCACTCATGGATCGCCGCACTTCTTCTCCATGGCGCGCGGTGCGGCCAGACCCAACGTCGTGAGGAGTGTTGTTTCGGAGGTCCTACCCATGAGCCTGCAAGCCAGCATCATCGCTAACCTGCCGTATGTCGAAGCCGACATGAACTACCTCGCACTAATGCTAGACCGGCCGCGCAACTACACGTTCGAGCCCCCGCCTGGCGTGCCGCGCAGCAACACGAACCACGAGCCACACAAGATGGCGATCCACGACGCCCGCCCGGTCGCCGGCGAGGTGTCGCTCGATGCCAATGGCTTTGCCCTTGTGAATCACAGGAGCGCGGTGCGCGACTTCTTCGACGACGAAGAGGTGAAGCGCGTCTACTACCCCGAAGTGGAGCAGGTCCTGAAGCAGGTGACCGGCGCCTATCGCGTCCACATCTTCGACCACACGGTGCGCCGCCGCGTCGACGGCGCCCAGGATCGCAGCGATGCGCCGCGCCAACCGGTGCAGCGCGTGCATATCGACCACACCGCGCGCTCCGGCCCGCAGCGGGTGCGCGACCTGCTGCCCGACGAGGCCGACGAACTGCTGAAAGGCCGCGTGCAGGTGATCAATCTCTGGCGGCCGATCAAGGGGCCGCTGCAGGACTCGCCGCTCGCCGTGTGCGATGCCACGACCATCCGTGCCGATGATCTGGTGCCGTCCGATCTCGTCTATCCGCATCGCGTCGGCGAGACCTATTCGGTACGGTACAATCCCGCGCACCAATGGTTTTACGTGCCGCGCATGCAGCCCGACGAGGCGCTGCTGCTCAAGTGCTCCGATACCGCGACCGGCGTGCCGGCCCGCTTCACGCCGCACAGCGCTTTCATCGATCCGACCACGCCGGCCGATGCACCGCCGCGCGAGAGTATCGAGGTGCGGACCCTGGTGTTCCACCGCTAGCTAAACCATTGCCTCCCCAGCTTCGCTGGGGAGGTGGCCCGAAGGGCCGGAGGGGTCATGGGCAACAGCGATGACGGCGCATGACCCCTCCGCCCGCTGCGCGGACACCTCCCCTTCGCGGAGCCCGCGAAGGGGAGGAAATCCAATCACACCGGAAGTTCGTGCCCGCGGCCGATGTTGCGGATGATCTCGCTGAGGTGCGGCTTGGCCTCGAGCAGGGCACGCCGATAGGCGATCAATCCCCGCAGCATCGCGCCGTCGCGTTTCAGCAGAGTGTCGGCGAATTCGACCATGCGCGTGTTGGGCCAGCCGTGCTTGCGCAACTCCAGCAGCTTCAGGAACGCCGCTTCCTCCTGGCCTGGCGCGTGCTGGCACATCAGGATCGCCGCAGCGGCGGTCGAGCGCGAGACGCCGGCGTGGCAATGCACCAAGACGTGGCTGCCGGGCCTGGCGTGCACGCGCTCGCCGAATTTCAGCACCTGGGCGATGTGCGCGGGCGTGCACGCATCGAAGCCGGCATATTCGGCCACGACGTCGTCGAAGCGGATGAGCTCGTGGTCGATCTCGAAGAAATCGTCGAGGGCGGGAGGGCGCGGCTCGTGGGTGTCGATGATCGACAACACGTGGCTGACGCCGACCGAGCAATGCTGCGACAGCTCGGGAATACCGCAGATCGTCACTTTATGGGTGGGGAGGGGCATGTAGGCTGAGACTACAGCAAGGTCCTCGCCATGTGCAGCCCGACGACGAACATGCCGAACAGGAAAATACGTCGGAACGTCTCGGGCGAGACCGCATTGCGGGTCTTCTGGCCGATCCAGACGCCCATGAAAGTCGGCACGATGGCGGCGATGGCGCCCACGAGGTTGGTCGAATCGAACGCGCCCTGAACCACCAGGGCCACGGTGAGCGCGCCGATGATGAACAGGAACATGATGCCCAGGGCCTGCACCAGATCGTGCCGGTCGATGTCGAGCGACTGCATGTAGGGCAGGAACGGCACGGCGGCGACGCCGGTAATGCCAGCCACCGCGCCGCTCGCCAGCCCGATCAGCGGGTTGGCCCAGCGCTCGGTCGCACGCGATACCGCCGGCCGCCACGCCGTGATCGCCAACGCCGCGTAGAGCACCAGGATCACCCCGACCCAGGACATCGCCTTTTGCGAGCCGAGATGGCCGAACGCCACCGCGACGAAGATCAGTGCCGCTACGGAAGTCGCCGCCATCGGCCAGAAGCGGCGCAGCAGCTTCAGGAAGTCACGGCCATAGATCGCCTGCCAGATGTTGGTCGCCATGCTCGGGATGACCATGAGGGCGAGCGCATCTTCCGGCCGCACGGCGAACGTCATCAGCGCCAGCGCGATCGGCGGCAGGCCCATGCCAATCGCACCCTTGGCGATACCGGCGACGATGAAGGCGCCGGCGATCACCAGTATTTGCGTGACGGTCATCGACCGGTCACGTTTTTCGCCAGTCGGTCGAAGGCTTCCCAGAACTGGGCGCGCAGATCGTCGGTCTCCATCATCACCTCGTGCTTCGCGCCGGCGATGGTTATGTGCTCCCCGCGCTTCAGCCGCGCCGCCACCGG
The DNA here is from genome assembly GCA_035947815.1 of Reyranella sp. Classification (GTDB taxonomy): domain Bacteria; phylum Pseudomonadota; class Alphaproteobacteria; order Reyranellales; family Reyranellaceae; genus Reyranella. The sequence goes on along the minus strand of DASZJU010000465.1, from coordinate 3,116 downwards.
ACCGTGCGTGCTGGAATCGATCAGCCGGTCCTGGCCGGCGCTGATCAGAAGCAGCGGCAGTTTGATGCGCTCCAGGACTCCGGGGGCGAGCGCCGCCGTCATCGACCGTATCGCCTGGCGTGCCCAGCCAAGGGTCGGGCCGCCCATGGTGAGCCGCGGGTCCGCGGCGTACCACTCCTCGGTGAAGCGGTAGCGCCGCTCGTCGTGGGTCACGAAGTTGGAATTGAACTCCCGGGCCAGCAGGAGGAAGGGGCCGGTACCGAACAGGTAGCGCTCCTCGACCGCCGGGACCTCCGGCATCAGCATGAGGACGGAGCGCAGCATGGCCTCGCGCCGGAGCCCGGTCATCGGCGACACCAGCAGGCCCGCGGCGAACGGACCCGATCCGTTCTCGGCCAGCGTGCGCAGCACGATGTGGGCACCCATGGAATGGCAGAGCGCCAGGATCGGCCGGGCCGCGGTGGGCGCGACGATCTTGTCCAGGAACAATCGGAGGTCGGCCGTATAGGTCGCGAAAGTGTCGATATGGCCTTTGTTGCGATCGGCCAGCGGCCGGTCGGACAGGCCCTGGCCGCGCCAATCCATGGCGATCACGGCGTAGCCGCGACCTAATAGCTCGCCCACGACCTCGGTCGCGTATTTGTCGATGAACTCCCCACGGCCGGTCAGGACGACGACGGTGCCGCGCGCAGTTCCCGGGACGTTCCAGCAGGCATAGCGAAGGCGCGCGCCGGCACGCTCCAGGAAGCCGTAGCGGTCGGCAGGCGCATAGGTTGCAGCCAGATTGGACGGCACGCCGGCCGGCGCCGCAGTCGGTTCCTGATCAATCATCCCGTGCGGCGTTTTGGCGAAGGCAGCGGGCGGAAGCCAGCAGAGATTTGGGCATTTTGGCCATCATCGCCGGCGGTCTCTTTACCGTTTCAGGAGGCACGGCTATAGATCGCTCGGTCGCCGCATCGTCTGCGAAGGGTCGCAGACGAGGAAACCGGGCGCAAGGAAGCCTCCAAGAGGTCAGCCGCACTGCGTGGTTATCGGCTCGTCGGTTGAGTCGATCCGGCACGGTCCTTGCGTCGACGCCCAGCGTCCGCAGGAGACATGCGACCGCGATCCCGACGTCAGCGTGTGCCACCGGCGGTTCGCCGGAGCGATCACCCTTTTATGATCCGTCAGAGTTTGGTCCTTCTGATCGCCGTCGCGACCACGATCCTGGGTTGGCGTCTGCTTGACGGCCAGATCGACGCGGCGAACGTCGAAGGCCCGTTGCACGGCGTCACCTACGCGCCGTGGGCCAAGGACCAGGATCCGATCGAGGCCAAGGCGAGCGGCGTGTGGAGCTTCCTGCGCACCGCCTTCACCGACGCGCCGCCGCCCGTGGTCAAGCCGCGCAAGGAGCAGATCGAGCGCGACTTCGCCATGCTCGCTGGCAAGGTGAACTACGTCCGTACCTATCGCGCCGTCGACGGCGGCGACATCATGCCGGAGATCGCCGCGCGGTACGGGCTGAAGCTGGTGCCCGGCGCGTGGATCTACAGCCCGACCGAGGCCAAGCAGCAGTTCGGCCGCGAGTCGAGCGAGGTCAACGCCGAGGAGACGCGCGCGCTGATCCGCATGGCCAACCAGAACCCCAACATCGAGCGCGTGCTGGTCGGCAACGAGAACATCCTGCGCTGGGACGGCCAGAAGGACCTGCGCGATCCCAATGCGACCAGCCCGGCCCAGCTCATCCGCGAGATCCGGAACGTCAAACGCAACGTCAAGGTGCCGGTCAGCACCGCCGAACCGTGGCATGTCTGGCTGCACTATCCCGAGCTGGCGCGCGAGGTCGACTATCTCGCCGTCCATATCCTGCCCTACTGGGACGAGAAATCGGACGAGGCGCCGCTCGACTATCTCAAGAGCCGGATCGCCATGCTGAAGCAGGCGTACCCGAACAAGAACATCATCGTCACCGAGATCGGCTGGCCCTCGAACGGCGCCGCGCGGCGCAGTCCCGGCAGCGGCGTCATCAAGTACGCGACGCCCGCTGAGCAGGCCAAGAACATCCGCGACGCCGTGGCGTGGCTGCGCACCCAGAACATCGACCATTTCGTGGTCGAGGCGATCGACCAGCCATGGAAAGCGTACGACTTGGAAGGCAAGGCGGGCGGCTATTGGGGCCTGTGGAACGCCGACCGCCAGCCGAAGTTCGCCTGGACCGGTCCGATCGAGCGCTTCCCGCAATGGGCGGCCTGTGCGGCCTGGTCGCTGGCGGCGGCGCTGCCGCTGATGATGCTGTTCCTGTGGCGCTGGCCCAGGCTCGGCGCGGCCGGACAGGTGGGCTTCTGCGGTCTGGTGGCGCTGTCGACCAGCGCTCTGGTCTACGGCGCCTCGGTCGCCGCCGGCACTTACATGCTGATCTCCGAGACGGTGGGCTGGGCCGTGCTCGCCTTCTTCCTGGTGTTGAGTCTCGCCATGGCGTTGGCGCAGGCGCTCGAGATGGCCGAGACGATCTGGCGACGGCGCTGGACGCGCGAGGCCCTGCCGGCAGCCGAGATGATCGCCCGTCAGCCGGCGGATCGTGTCTGGCCCAAGGTGTCGCTGCATCTGGCGATCTGCAACGAGCCGCCGGCGATGGTGATCCAGACGCTCGATTCGCTGGCCGCGCTCGATTACCCGCATTTCGAAGTCATCGTCATCGACAACAACACCAAGGATCCCGCGGTGTGGCGCCCGGTGCAGGACTATTGCGCCCAACTCGGCGACCGCTTCCGCTTCTTCCATTTCGACGTCATGAAAGGCTTCAAGGCCGGCGCGCTCAACTATGTGCTGAGCCAGACTGCGCCCGACGCCAGGATCGTCGGCGTCATCGACAGCGACTACACGGTGCGGCCCGACTGGCTGAAGGCGCTGGTGCCGTATTTCGACGACGGGAAGATCAGCTACGTGCAGGGGCCGCAGGATCACCGCGACTGGCGGGGCGACCGCTTCAAGGAGATGCTGAACTGGGAATATTCCGGCTTCTTCGACATCGGCATGTGCCTGCGCAACGAATACGACGCCATCATCCAGCACGGCACCATGACCTTGGTGCGCCGCGATCTGATGGAGGAGCTGGGCGGCTGGGCGACCTGGTGCAT
>DASZJU010000464.1:0-4818 GCA_035947815.1 Reyranella sp. | reverse complement strand
GCACCCTCGACCGTCACCGTGCCGCCGAAGCGCACGCCACCGAACATCGAGAATTGACGGCGCCGCTCGAGCAGCAGCCGCACCATCTTCAGGTAGTTCTTGTCCCAGCGCACGGTGATGCCGTACTCGGCGACACCGCCGAAGCCCGCCATGGCGCGCTCGCCGAGATCCTCGCGCAGCGAGTCGATGTCGCGCACCGCAGCGAATGGCACGCGCGCGCCGTCCGGCTTGACGCCTGACTGCACCGCCGGAAGCGGCTCGATCTTGAGCCCGTCGATGCCGACGACCGTGTGGCCGTCATTCATCAGATGATGGGCGAGGTTGAAGCCCGCCGGGCCCAGCCCGACCACCAGCACGCTGCGGCCGGTCGCCGGCCGCGGGATCGGCCGGCGGAGATCGAGCGGATTCCAGCGCGTCAGCAGCGAGTAGATCTCGAAGCCCCACGGCAGGCCGAGCACGTCCTTCAGGGTGCGGGTCTCGATCTGCGGGATGTCGACCGGCTCCTGCTTCTGATAGATGCAGGCCTTCATGCAGTCGTTGCAGATGCGATGGCCGGTCGCCGCCACCAGCGGATTGTCGACCGCGACCATGGCCAGCGCGCCGATCGAGAAGCCCTCGCTCTTGAGGAGGTTCATCTCCGAGATCTTTTCCTCGAGCGGGCAGCCGGCCAAGGTGACGCCGAACGGCGATTTCTGGAACGCGCCGGTCTTGCGGTCGCGCAGACCGCGCGAGCACGAGTCCTTGCCCTGGTTGTGGCACCAGATGCAGTAGTTGGTGTGATCGAGGGCGCGCACGAGGTCGAAGCCTTCGTCGGTCAGCGCAAAGCCTTCGCGATGGCGCAGCATCGGCCGCGGCAGTTTGAGGCGCGTGACGCCGTCCACGACTTCCGTCTCGATCGGCACGAGGTGCTCGAAGTCGAGCTTGTGCGGCACCTTGAACAGCGGCCCGTTGCGATGACGCTTCTTGCCCTCGGGATGATGGAGCGCCCAGGCGGCGTAGCGCGTCAGCGCCTCGATCGCCGGCGTCGGCGTCTCGACCTTGAAGTCAGCGCCGACGCGTTCGCGGACGGCCAGCGCGAAGGCAAGCTCCCACGCTTCCAGTCCGTCTTCGAGTCGCGCCGGCACGTTGGCCTCGGCGGTGACCTTGGCGCCGTCGAGCGCCATCGCCGCGTCAGGCTTGATCGCGCGCGCGACGTAGCGCTGCACGAACAGGCGCTTGCAGTCATAGAGCGGCGCCAGCGCGCTGTGACGGCCGCGCAGCTCGCTCGCCTCCTTGGTGACGCCAAACAGGGCGGCGAGAAAATCCTCGAGCGGACGCGCCAGCTCGATCAGAAGATTGGATTCGTCTTTCACCGCAAGCTGGTCGGGCGCGGCGCGTGCGGCCATCAAGCGCGCATGCACGTCGACGTTGGCCGTCTGCAGCCAGCCTGCGAAAGCCGCATCCAGACGGGCAAGACCGTCGCGGTCGTAAAGGTCGGTGAAGCTGAGGTCGTAGCCGAGCGGGGGGCCCAGCGCAGGCGCAGTCATTGTCGGAATATCCGGGTGGGCCGAGGGGTGAATCGTTCGTGTGCGAACCGATTAAACAACACGGACCGTGAGCGCAAGGCGCCTGCCCGTTTCGCGACATTTATGCCTGATGACGGCGCGGGCGGCTTCACGCATGGTCCGGCACCCATGCAAACGGCTCCCGCCTCCGTGCGCAACTGGCTGCTGGTCGTTGCCGCGATGATTTTCTTCATGATCGTGCTCGGCGCGCTCACGCGGCTCACCGAGTCGGGCCTGTCGATGGTCGAATGGCGGCCCGTGACGGGCTGGTTGCCGCCGATGTCGGACGCCGCCTGGCAGGCCGAGCTGCAGAAATATCTTTCCTCGCCGCAGGGAAGATTGATCAACCGTGGTTTCAGCGTCGACGAATTCAGGCAGATTTTCTGGCTGGAATTCACCCATCGCCTGTGGGGCCGGCTGATCGGCCTGGCCTTCGCCCTGCCGCTCGCCTGGTTCTGGCTGCGCGGCCAGCTCACGCCCGGCCTGAAGCCGCGCCTGCTGGCGCTGCTGGTGCTGGGCGGCCTGCAGGGTGCGCTCGGCTGGGCGATGGTGGCGTCCGGCCTGATCGATCGGCCTGCGGTCAGCCACTACCGGCTGGCTGCCCACCTGCTGCTCGCGGTGGCGCTGTATGCCTACACGGTGTGGCTGATCCTGGAGCTGGGGCCGCAGTCGGCAAGGCGCGACGATGCCAGGACCCATCGCAAGGCTACGGCGCTGATCGCATTCCTTCTCGTCGTCATGACCTGGGGCGCGCTGATGGCGGGCCTGCGCGCCGGCACGTCGCACAACACCTTCCCGACCATGTCGGGCTACTGGATCCCGCCGGGTTTGTTCGACCTGAAACCGTGGTGGATCAACTTCTTCGAGAACGGCACGACCATCCAGTTCGTTCATCGCTGGCTCGCCACGCTTCTGGTGCTGGGCGTGCTGGTGCTGGCCTGGCGCGCGCGCCGGCCGGAGACGCTGGCGGCGGCGGCAATGGCGCTGCTGCAGCTCGGCCTCGGAATCGCAACGATCCTGAGCGGCGTCAACATCGCGCTGGCGACCGCCCATCAGGCCGGCGCGGTCCTGTTGCTGACCACATTGATCATCGTGCGCCATCGCGCCATGCCTTCTCCGGCATGGCCGGTGTCGGCTAAAGTCGGAGCATGGCCGTGACGCGACCCGCTCTCCTGATCGGTGGCGTGATCCTGGCGGCGGCGCTGGGAACGGCCGGCGCGTGGCTCGTATGGCCACGGCCGGCCTCATCGCCGCGCACCGCCACGGACACCCAGGCAAAGCCTGCTCGCGACCTCGCCGCGATTCCCGCGAAACCAGACGCAAAGCCCGCGCCGCCGATCGTGGTTCCGCAGGCGGTCGCTCCGCCCGAGCCGACCAGCGCCGAGTTCACACGCGCCGCGGCGCCGCCGGCACCAGAGACGCCGGCCTCCCGCGCGAGCGAACCGGCCGCCGCCGCACCGGCCGCTGCGGTCGACTGGACCGCGCTGCCGATCGACGAGCTCCGGACCAAGGCCAATGCCGACGAGCTCCCCGCCATGGAAGAGATGGCACGCCGTCTGGTGCAGGGCGTGGGCGTGCCCAAGGACCAGCAGGCAGGCGCCGGCTGGCTGCTGCGTGCCGCTCAGCATGGCTCGGCGCAGTCGGCCTTCAATGTCGGCGTGATGTACGAACGCGGTTTCGTCGTCGAGCGCGATTCGACGCGCGCCGTCGCATGGTACCGCAAGGCCGCCGACGCCAACCTGCCGATGGCCAAGCACCATCTCGCCCTGATGCTGCGCGAGGGCAAAGGCGCCCCGCGCAACGCCCCGGAAACGGTCGACCTGTTGCGCGCGGCGAGCCGCCAGGGCTTGGCCGTCTCGATGTTCACCCTGGGCGACATCTACGAACGCGGCGACGTCTTGCCGAAGGATCCGGCAATGGCCCTCGCCTGGTACGCCATCACCGCCGAGTTCGAACGCCAGACCAACCGCAGCGGTGACAACGCGCTCGCCAAGACGGCGGAGCAGCGCGCGCAGGTGCTGCGGTCGACCCTGCTGCCCGGCGACCTCGAGCGTGCGCAGCAGGCCGGCCAGCGCGAATTCAAGCAGATCGTCGAGGCGCTGCAGCCGCCCAAGCCCCCGCCGCCTTTGGAGCCGTCCGCCCTGCCGCCGGCAGCCTTGCCGGCGCCGGCGCTCCCGCCGGCGGCTTTCCCGGTGCCCGCGCCCAACCAGGCCGCGGCCGCCGACTCCGAACCCGACCCGCCGGGCTGGCCCAAGGCCGCCAGCGACCAGATCAGCGCCATCCAGCAGGCGCTGTTCGACCTGAAACTCCTGAGTGACAAGCCCGATGGCGCGATCGGGCCGATGACGCGCACCGCCATCCGCATTTTTCAGCGCAGCATCGGCGCGCGCGAGACCGGCGAGCCGACCAAGGACGTCTTCGCGGCCTTGCAAGGGGTGCTGGCGCATCGCGGCGCCGCCGCAAGCGCGCCGACGGCCCCACCGGTCATCGACCTCGGTGCGCCCGAGCCGCCCCCAGCGCCGCCCACTTCGGCTGATATCGCTCGCGCGACGCCACAGCCTGAGGAGAAGACGGACTCCGCGAAAGTCGAATCGGCAACCGCAGTTCCGACGCCGATCGACCCTCCCAAACCGCCGATGCCTGCGATTGAGGCGGCGCCGGCTGAAACGGCACCACCAACGGCCATCGATCTCGGCCAGCCCGAGCCGCCGCCGGCGCCGCCGACCTCGGCCGACATCGCCAGCGCCGATCCCGATGCGTGGCCGACATCGACCGCCGACCAGATGACGGTGATCCAGCGCCTGCTCCGCGATCTCAATCTCTTGCACGATCCCGCCGACGGCGGCCCCGCCACGCGCGCAGCCATTCTCGACTACGAGCGCACGGCCGGCCTGGCGCAGACCGGCGAGCCCAGCAAGGCGCTGTTCGAGTCGCTGAAGGAAATGCGCGGCACGATGATGCGCAAGCCGAACTAGAGTCTTCAACAAGTCAGACTCATGTCATGCCGGACTCGGCGCATTCACATGCGCCTGAGGGCCTCCAGGCCCGCATCTTCATAGTCGATACGATGACATGAGCGGGCCTGGAGGCCCGCGGTCCGACATGACCTGATCTGTACATGCTCTATCCGATGTCGCCGAAGGTCCCGCCGCGGCCCTTGCCGGCGGCAAAGCGGGCGGCGCCGGAACGCGCCTCGGCCTGCAGCGCCGGCGCGCCGCAGCGGGCTTCGTTGACCAGCGCCTCGGCGACCCCGAGGCTCCACTGCTCGTAGGAC
>DASZJU010000463.1:0-3650 GCA_035947815.1 Reyranella sp. | reverse complement strand
CCACGCAGATGGAGGGGCTTGGCGGGAACCATAGGCCAAGCTGCCGGCGTTTGAGCTTCACGGACGATCCGTGCCCGCTTCCAGGCGGGCGCGCAGCGCCGCGTCGTGCAAGGTGGTGTCCTGGCCCGGCGGCGCGATGCGCACGGCGTCCTCCAGGGACGCTGTCTGCCGCCATTCCTCGGCAGGCCGCGCGCGGCCGTCATAGCCGATCTGGTCGACGCCCCAGTAGAGTTCGAGGTGATGGCCGTCGGGATCCAGAAACTCGACCGAGACCTGGCAGCCGGCGCGGCGGCGGCCTTCATAGACGATCTTGGCGCCGTGCTGCTTCAGGTGATCGCGGGCGCGAAACACCTCGTCGAGCGTGGCGAGCTCGAAAGCCAGGTGATGCAGGGTCTTGGCGGCTCCGCTCGCCTGGGGCGCGCCGCCGATCAGCGCCAGGCAATGATGGTCGCCGTTGCAGCGCAGGAACACCATGCCGCCCGGCATCATCTTGTCGGCATAGATGTCGGACACCTTGAAGCCCAGCACATCCGTGTAGAAGTGCTTGGACTTCTCCAAATCGGCGACATTGACCACGGCGTGGCCGATCTTCTGGACGGCGAAGGGTGGGTTCATGGGCTACCTTTCCAGCAGGTGGTCAGCCATCATGGACCCGAAGAAGCATTGGGGGGAAGAACGCATGGCGAAATCGCCAAATCGGCTGTCGGCCAGCGAGGCCGTGCTGCGCATGGCCCAGAAGCGGCTGCGGGCGCGCGACCTCGTCGAGGCCTGCCTCGACCGCATCGAGGCGCGCGAGGGCCAGGTCCACGCCTGGGAGGCGCTCGATCCCGACAGCGCCCGCAAGCGGGCCGACATCCTGGACAAGCGCAGTCGTCCGGCCGGCCCGCTGCACGGCATTCCGCTTGCGGTGAAGGACATCATCGCCACCAGGACCCTGCCCACGACCTGCGGCTCGCCGATCTACCGTGACCATGTCGTGGGCAAGGACGCCGCCTGCGTGACGCAGCTCGTCAAGGCGGGCGCCATCGTGCTGGGCAAGGCGGTTACAACGGAATTCGCCGGCGCCCATGCCGGCAAGACGCACAATCCGCACAATCTCCGGCACACGCCGGCCGGCTCGTCGTCGGGCTCGGCGGCGGCCGTGGCCGACTTCATGGCGCCGGTGGGCTATGGCACGCAGACCGCCGGCTCGGTGATCCGGCCCGGCGCCTTCAACGGCGTCGTGGCCTACAAGGGCAGCCACGGCTGGGCCGACATGACCGGCATCAAGGCCTATGCGCCCAGCCTCGACACGCTGGGCTTCTTCGCCCGCGAGGCCAACGATCTGGCGCTGATCCGCGCCGCTTATGGCCACGCGCCGGCCGATCCGCCGATACGCGCGCCGCGCATCGGCCTGATGCGCACGCCGTGGTGGGACATGGCCGAGCCCTACAACAGGAAGAACATCGAGGAGGCCGCGCGCGCCTTGCGCAGAGCCGGCGCCCGGGTGCGCGAGTGGAAGGCGCCCGATTCGTGGGCAAACCTCGTGCAGGCGCAGCATCGCATCATGACCAAGGAGGCGACGCAGTCCTATGCCAAGGAGCGCGCACGGTTCTCGCACCTCTTCTCGCCGAGCATGAACACCGCGATGGCCGACGGCGACGCCGTGAACCGCCGCCAATATGCCGACGCCAAGAAGCGCAAGCGCATCGCGCTCGGCCAGCTCGACGACGCCTGGGAGAAGTTCGACCTGCTGCTGGCGCCCTCGGCCAAGGGCGAGGCGCCGTCGGGCCTGGGCAACACCGGCGATCCGATCTTCAACCGCTTCTGGACCCTTTTGGGCATGCCGTGCATCGCGCTGCCGTTCAGCACGGGGCCGTTCGGCCTGCCATTGTCGGTGCAGCTCATCGGACGGCGCGGCCGCGACGATCAGCTGATCGCCTGGGCGCGCTGGGTGGAGCGCAAGCTCGCGTGACCATCAGGCTGGGCCTGATCGGCTACGGCGCCATCGGCAGGCATGTCGACGCGGCACTGACGTCGGGTGGCATCGAGAACCTCAAGCTGGTCGCGGCGCTGGTGAAGCGTCCGCGCAATAAGGGCCTGCTGACCCATGAGCCGGATCGCTTCTTCGCCCACGCCTTCGACGCCGTCGCCGAATGCGCCGGACACGAGGCGGTGCGGGTGCACGGCCAAAGGGTGCTGGAACGCGGCGCGGACTTGCTCGTGACCTCCGTCGGCGCCTTCACCGATAGCGCGCTGTTCGACCGTCTGCTGGCGGCAGCCAAGGCCAATGGCAAGCGCCTGGTCCTGCCGTCGGCCGGCATCGGCGCCCTCGATATCCTGAGCAGCGCCGCGGTCGGCGGCCTCGACAGCGTCACCGTCACGGTGCGCAAGGACCCGTCGGCGTGGAAGGGCACGGTCGCCGAGACAGTGGTCGACCTCGATTCGCTCACGGCGCCGCACGTCATCTTCGACGGGCCGGTTCGCGAAGGCGCGCGGCTCTACCCGCAGAACGTCAATATCTCCGCCGCCGCCGCCATCGCCGGGCTGGGCCTCGACCGGACGCGCGTGGTGATCGTGGCCGATCCCACCATCACAACGCACATCGTCGAACTTGAAGCAAAAGGGGCGTTCGGTCGCTTCACCTTCAGGGAGGACGTGGCGGTCAGCGATGAGAACCGCAAGACCGGCAAGCTTGTCGCCATGGCGATGGTGAAGTCGGTCCGCCAGCTCGCCTCGACCTTGGTCGTGGCGGCGTAAACGAGGCTACGTCACCTGTCCCTGGGAACCAGCGTCCAGACCGGATCGAGCACGTGCATCCGGCGCCCCCGCATGACCGCCAGCCGCTCGCGATAGCCCAGCACCTGCACCTGCAGGATATCCTCGAATTCCGGCGGCAGATCGTCGGCCAACACGCGCGGCGACAGGCGGATCATCTGGTCGGACTCGAGCAGTTCAGCCGCAGCTTGCCCGTCGCTCGGACGCGGACGGAGAAGATAGGTCAGTACTGAAGTTGCATTCATAGGATTGCTCCCTGGTCAGCACCTAAGTAGCAGCCTGCTCCAGGATGAATGTGAGTTTCCGCACACGCGAACGAACTAGTCGTGAGTTGTGGCATTTACTCCATAAATGGACGTTCATACGTACCCAGGCCCTTCGATCACCGGGTGGGCTTTTAGGAACGTCTCGTCGATCTCGACGCCGATGCCGGGCTTGTCGAGCGGACGCACGCAGCCGTCCCGGCCGATCTGCCACGGCTCGGAACCCAGCGCGTCGCGGAATTTGTTGGCCACCGACAGGTCGGCCTCGAAGTAGCCGCCATTGTCGATCGACGCCAGGAAATGGATCGAGACGGCGTGGTTGAGCCCGGTCATCGAGCTGTGCGGATGGATCGGCAGCTTCCACATCGAGGCCGCGGCCGCGATTCGCTGGACCTCGGTGATGCCGCCGCTCTTGGAGAGATCGGGCTGCAGGATGGTGATGTTGCCGTCCTCGATCACGCGATGGAACTCGAAGCGGGTGTAATGGTTCTCGCCGGCCGCCAGCGGCGTGCGGCCAAAGCCCTTGGCCATGGCGTAGGAGCGATGGTCGTGCGCCGGGAACGGCTCCTCCAGCCAGCCGATATCGAGCTCGTCCATCGCCGGCATCACGCGGCGGACGTCGGCCACCGA
>DASZJU010000462.1:0-2403 GCA_035947815.1 Reyranella sp. | reverse complement strand
TTCCGGCAAGATTGTGCGGCACGTAGTAACGGCGATGCCGCATCTGTGGCGTGTCCAGATGCTCCGAGACTTCGCGCAACGGAAAGCTCGGTACATGCTCACGCTGTGCAGCGTCGGCGATCCATTGCTTGTCGCGTTGCCTGCTCCATTGCGACATCAGGGCATGCAAGGCATCCCAGTTTTTCACGCGATTGGTCTTGGAAACAAAGCGTGGGTCGGTGCCCCAGGCGGGCGCTCCCATCGCATTCAGCCACGATATCCACTGTTTTTCTTCGCGCGGGGAAATTGCGGCGTAACCGTCGCTCGCCGGCAGGATCGTTACCGTTGCGCCATTGCCGTCGCCCAAGCGCTTACGTTCCCAGCTCTTGCTGCCCAAACCCGCCCGGGCGAGTTCGGTCATGGTGAGCGTCGCCAGGGCTTCGTGGATCGATACATCGATGGACGCACCGGACTGATTGCCCTGCGACGCATGCATGCCGGCACAAGCGGCAGCCAATCCGCCGATGAACGCCGATTGCTCACCCACAGGACGTATTGGCGCCTCCGATAGATCGTCCACTTGCCCGGTCAGCTGACGCGAAATGCCGCTGGCAAAGAACAGGGTCAGGTCGGTGGCCGGATCGTTTGCCTGAGGACCTGTCTCGCCGTAGGGAGAGATCGTGACGACAACCGCCGACGCATTGATCCGCCGTAGCTCGGTCAAGTCGTAGGGACTCGCCAACCAATCTTTCGGCTGTCCCTCGCGCACGATCAACTGAGCTGCTGCCAGACCCTCGCGTCGTTCTGTTGCATCCGCGGCAGTGGCTTTGCCATGATTAAGGTAGGCTAACAGCATCGTGCCGGCGTCCGGATCAATGCAGATCACTTGCGCACCGACGTCGGCCAGCAGTCGACCGCAAACCGCGGCAGCCGAGCCGCCGCCGATCTGAACCACACTAAATCCGGTTAACAGCGTCATGCCTGTCTTCCTCATTTGTTGCAGGCGGCCATCGCTCCGTGCAAAGAATTCGCGTCAGGATTGTCGATGCGTCAAGCTCCACCGATTCTCGCACGATGGGCACAAGCGCGCATGCTTCTTGACGACAGGGTCGTGGGCGCGAGCGGCTTGTGGCCTGCCACCCATTGCGTAAGATGTCGTAGTGATCGCCGAGTACTACCTGAAGCGGTGGCGTGACGCCGGCCTGATCGACGACAGCGCGGTCGCGCGTATCGGCGCCTGGGAGGCTCGGCATCGCCGGCCGATCTGGCTGTGGGCCCTGTCGGGCATGGGCGCGCTGGCCATCGGGTTGGGCGTGGTGGCGGTGGTCGCAGCCAACTGGGAAGAGATTCCGGCCGGGGCGAAACTCGCCGGCGATCTGCTGCTGACCGGCCTGTGTGCGGTCTTCGTGTTTGTCGCCTGGCGTCGTGACCAGGCATGGCCGCGCGAGATCGGCGCGCTGCTGCTGTTCGGCCTGGTGATCGGCGGCATCGCGCTGATCGGGCAGGTCTACCAACTGCAGAGCGATCCATGGCAGGCGCTGGTGACATGGCTGGCGCTCAGCACGCCGTTCCTCGCGCTGGTTGCCTTCACGCGCATGGTCGGGGCGCTGTGGCTGGCGGCGGTGGTCCTCACGTGGTTCTCGGCGTACGATTCGCTCGAACGGCTGATCATGCCGCTGGCCTCCGGTTTTGCCACCGGCCATTTCTTCCATCTTTTGCTCTACCTGCTGGCCTGCCTGATGATCGTCGTGGCCGTCGTGCGCCGGCGCTGGCCGCCGGCCGAGGACCAGGGCGAACTGTTGCTGAAGCTGGCGCTGGCCGGACTCGTCGGCGCCGTCAGCACGACGGTGGCCGTCATCGACTCGCGGCTCGCCAGCGCGGTCGCGCCGGTCGAGATCTGGCTGGGCGCCGTTGCCACGCTGCTGGCCGCGGCGGCCCTGTGGCTCGGCAGCGGCGCGCTGCAGCGGCGCCCCGCGATCGCGCTGCTGGGCGCGAGCTTCGTGGTGTGGGCCGCGGCCCTGCTGCTCGCGCGCGCGTGGAACGCGGAGGCGAAGGCCATGTTCGAGGCCATCTTCGGCCTGCTCTTCATCGCCTACTGGTCGGCGATCGGCTGGCTGGCGGCGCGGGGCGGCCAGCGGGTCCTGTTCGGCCTCGCCTTCACCGTGATTGGCCTGCGGCTGCTGATCCTTTATTTCGAGGCGATCGGCGGCCTGACCGCGACCGGCCTCGGCCTGATCGGCGGTGGCGTGCTCTGCCTCGCGCTGACCTGGGTCGGATGGCGGCTGACGCGCCGCCTGGCGCACGGGGCGGTCCCGTGAGGCGCAAGCTTGCCGCGCTCGTGATCGTGGCGCTCGCGCTGCCGCTGGTGGCGCTGGCGGCGATGATCGGCCAGCAGGAATGGCTGCGCAGCCGTGTTACGGTCCT
>DASZJU010000461.1:0-2538 GCA_035947815.1 Reyranella sp. | reverse complement strand
GTCGTCGCCCTCATCGAGCGCCGCGGCGGCATAGTAGGCCGCCGACTTCGCCAGCTCGACATCGACCAGCATGTCGGCTGCCTTGTTCTTGGTCGTCTGGAAGGAGGCGATGGCGCGGCCGAACTGCATGCGCATCTTGGTATAGGCCAGCGCATCCTCGCGCAGCCGGTCGGCGCCGCCTACCATCTCGTTGGCCAGCAGGACGGACGCCTGTTGCATCGTGCGGGCGAAGGGCGCGGACGCCGCTTCCGCCTCGCCCAGCAGCCTTGCCTCGACGGCGTTGAACTCGAGCCGCGCGAGCTTGCGGGTTTCGTCCATCGTTTTCAGGCACCGCCGCTCGAGCCCATGGGTGTCGCCCGACACCGTGAAGAACGACAGGCCGTCCTCGCCGCTGGAGCCGGGCCGGCGGGCCAGCACGACAATGAGGTCGGCGGTATGCCCATCGAGGACGAAGCTCTTGACCCCGTCCAGTCGATAGGTGCCGCCGGAGTGGTTGGCCACGGTCGTCACGCCCGCCGCGTCGTTGCGTCCATCGTCCTCGGAGAAGGCCAAGGTCGCGGTCATCGTGCCGTCGGCGATCGCCGGCAGCAGGGCGCGCTTCTGCTCTTCCGTTCCGGCGTTCAGGATGGCGGTGGTGGCCAGCACGGTCGACAAGAAGGGCGCGCATAAAAGCCCGCGGCCTGCCTCCTCGAGCACGATGGCGAGCTCGCCATAGCCGAAGCCCTGGCCGCCATAGGCTTCGGGGATATGGATGGCGGTGAGGCCGAGCTCCTGGTTGAGCTTTTGCCAGCCCGCGCGCTCGAAGCCCGTCTCGGTCGCCATCAGGCGGCGAACCTCCTTGGTCGGGGATCTGGCGTCCAGTGCCCGGCGCAGACCGGTGCGGAACTCCTCTTGTTCCGGCGTGAAGCTGAAGCGCATGGCATACTCCTCCCGACCCCTTCTTGAGGCTATTTTCCCCGTTATGGCCGGAACGACAAGAGCATCCCCCATGGAACGCGCGCTGGCGCAGGCCCGCGCGGCCGCAGAGCGGGGCGAGGTGCCGATCGGCGCGGTGATCGTGGGCCCGTCGGGCGAGCTGCTGGCCGAAGCGGGCAACCGCACCGAGGAGACGAGCGATCCCACGGCGCATGCCGAGATGCTGGCGATCCGCGCCGCAGCGGCGAAACTTGGCGCGCCGCGGCTGGTCGAGTGCGATCTCTATGTCACGCTCGAGCCGTGTCCGATGTGCGCCCAGGCGATTTCCTTCGCGCGCCTCCGGCGGCTTTACTGGGGCGCGCCCGATCCCAAGGGCGGCGGCGTCGAGCACGGCCCGCGCATCTTCGACCAGCCGACCTGTCACCACAGGCCCGAACTCTATCCCGGCCTCGGCGAACGCGAGGCGGGCGAGCTTTTACGCGGCTTTTTCAGAGAACGTCGCTGAAATGCGTCACAGGTTCGCTCGAAGGAAATCCACGATCTCTCGCCTGAAGCGCTGATGGATGGCGGCGCGGTCGGTACCGCGCGGGTCGCTACACACCTCGGGAGCCCGAGCCGCCAAAATCGGCGAGCATGGATCGACGAACACAAAATGACTGCCGGGTATGGCTACTTGTTGCGGCGGCTTCGATAGCGCTTTGGCGAGAGCCAGGGCGTTGCCCTCGGCCCTCAGATCGGATTGCGACGCGGAGTAGATCAGCATCGGCAGATCGAGCGATCCCAGGCCCTTCTGCTCGAACGGCGCGCCGTACGGTTCCAGGAGAACGAGGGCTTTCAAAGGAAGCGCATCGTCCGATTTCCGGCTGGGCGGCACCTTGGCCCAAGAGCCATCGATGGCTATGCCTTCGCAGGCTCTGGTATCGTCGGCATGATCATGGCAATAGGCCGACAAGTGCGCCAAATCGATGTTCGCACCGGCGACGATGAGCGTCACCGCGCCGCCGAAAGAGAAGCCCATCATGCCGATCCGGTCGGGATCGGCGTGTTTGGAAAAGCGTGGATCCGCCAACACGGAATCGAGCGCCTTGTGAATCTGTCGCGGCCGATCGACGAAAGGCCGTTCGGTTCCGGGATGGAACGGCGCGATGACAATGAAACCTTGCCGCGCGAGGTGAAGCAGAAGATCGCGATGAACCAGCGGCGTCCCCGGGCCCCCGCCGCCGTGTGAAAACAGGACGACAGGGAAGCGAGCACCGGCGGCGACCGGGGCGTCGCGGCTCGCCGAAAGCACAATTGGTCCTTCTTCAACGGAGACTTCGGCGGCTTCCGTTGGATAGGCGATCAGGGCCTCGAACGGCGTGGTATCCTGAACCGTGATGCGTGTGACGCCGGCGTGGAATGATCGTGGGTCGGCTGACGCGGTCGATATCCCGACGACGGCCAATAGAAGGCTGCAAATAGGCGAACGCACGCGTCTCTCCCCACGCCGTTGCGATTTATGAGTACGCGCCCTAGCGCCTGTCTTTTCCATCTTTCGGGTCGAGCGAGGCCTGGGTGATGCGGCCGGAGCCTGCGACGTGACTGGTTAAGCGCGTGGGATGGCTGAGCAGGCGGACATCGCCT
>DASZJU010000460.1:0-3648 GCA_035947815.1 Reyranella sp. | reverse complement strand
CGCAAACGGCGCGAACTGCCATGGGAGAAGGTCGACAAGAACTACGTGTTCGACACGCCTGACGGCAAGAAGACGCTTGCCGACCTGTTCGGCGGCAAGAGCCAGCTGATCGTCTATCACTTCATGCTCGGCCCGGACTGGCAGCAGGGCTGCCCGAGCTGCTCGCTGCTCGCCGATCACTTCGACGGCGCGGTGATCCATCTCGCGCAGCGCGATGTCGCCTTCGTCGTCGTCTCGCGCGCGCCACTTGACCAGATCGAGAAGTTCGAGCGGCGCATGGGCTGGCACTTCAAATGGGTGTCGTCGTTCGCCAACGACTTCAACTACGACTACCACGTGTCGGCGACGCCGGAGGAGAAGGCGTCCGGCAAGGCGCTGTACAACTACCAACTCACCGAGTTCCCGAGCGAGGAGCGCCCCGGCGCCAGCGTGTTCTACAAGAACGCGACCGGCGAGATCTTCCACACCTATTCGAGCTACGGGCGCGGCCTCGACATCCTGATCGGCGCCTACAACTTCCTCGACATCGCCCCCAAGGGCCGTGACGAGGAAAGCCTGGAATGGTCGATGGCCTGGGTCCGTCACCACGACCGCTACGACGGCGCGGCTGTCGATCCCAAGGCGAAATACGTAGAGCCGAAGAGTTCAGATTCCTGATGCGAATAGGCACGGTCAGATCGAATTGACGCATCATCCGTAAGCGGGTTGCGGACTAGTGCTACGTGGACTCAATCGGGTGACCTGCCCTGGTGCCAGGGCAGGTCGCAGGGGAGCAAAAGCAAATGTCGATCGAACTCAAATATCTCGCCCTTACGGCGATGCTGACGGCCTCGCTGTGGATACCGTATATCGTCGCGCAGGCGACGACCAACGGGTTCTTGCGACCTGAAAACTATGTCGACCCGACGCCGCGCAAGGTCCCGCTCTGGGGCCAGCGCGCGGACCGCGTCTATCTCAACGCGGTCGAGACGTTTGCGCCCTTTGCGGCGCTCGTGATCCTCATACAGCTGACCGGCAAGGCCGATGCCATGACCGCCTTCTGGGCGGCGTGCTTCTTCTGGCTTCGCGTCGCGCACGCCGTCGTCTATCTGGCCGCGATCCCGTATATCCGCACGATCGTGTTCGTGCTCGGCTACGTTTCGGTGATCGGCCTGTTCGTCGAGCTGATGAAGTAGCCGACTATCTGGTCGGCACCGGCTTCTCGCCGCGGTAGTCGTAGAAGCCGCGCTGCGTCTTGCGGCCGAGCCAGCCGGCCTCGACGTATTTCACCAGCAGCGGGCACGGGCGGTATTTCGAATCGGCGAGCCCCTCGTGCAGCACCTGCATGACCGAGAGGCAGGTATCGAGCCCGATGAAGTCGGCCAGCTCGAGCGGGCCCATCGGATGGTGGGCGCCGAGCCGCATCGCGGTGTCGATCGCCTCGACATTGCCGACGCCTTCATAGAGCGTGTAGATCGCCTCGTTGATCATCGGCAGCAGCACGCGGTTGACGATGAAGGCGGGAAAGTCCTCCGACACCGCGATGGTCTTGCCGAGCTTGGCGATGAACTGCTTGGTGGTCTCGAAGGTTACATCGTCGGTGGCGATGCCGCGGATCACCTCGACCAGCTCCATCAGCGGCGCCGGATTCATGAAGTGGATGCCGATGAAGCGCTCCGGCCGGTCGGTCGCCGAGGCAAGCCGCGTGATCGAGATCGAGGATGTGCTGGTGCCGACGATGGCGTCGCGCTTGAGCGTCGGGCAGAGCGCGCCGTAGATCTTGCGCTTGGTGTCCTCCTTCTCCGTCGCGGCCTCGATCACGAGGTCGCAGTCGGAGAGGTCGCCCAAGGTCGGGGCGGCGCCGATGCGCTTGATCGCGGCCTGCCGCTGCTCGTCGGTGATGCGCTGGCGGCTGACCTGGCGCGCGAGGTTGCCGCTGATGGTGGCCAACCCCGCGGAGATGCGGTCGGCGGCGACGTCGTTGAGCAGCACGTCGAAGCCGGAGAGCGCGCAGACATGGGCGATGCCGCTGCCCATCTGTCCGGCGCCAATGATGCCCACCTTGCGAATGGTATTGGCCGCTGCGTGCTCGCCGCGCGTCTTCGGCCGCTCCTTCACCTCGACCATCTTCGCCTACCTTCTCCGCTCATCCGCGCCGCATGCCGTTTCGCTCAACGCCCGAGCTTTTCCAGCTCCTTGGCCAACTCCGGCAGGGCCTGATAGAGGTCCGCCACCAGTCCGTAGTCGGCGACCTGAAAGATCGGTGCTTCCTCGTCCTTGTTGATCGCCACGATGACCTTCGAATCCTTCATGCCGGCGAGGTGCTGGATAGCACCGGAGATGCCGACGGCGATATAGAGGCCGGGCGCCACCACCTTGCCGGTCTGCCCGACCTGCCAGTCGTTCGGCGCGTAGCCGGCGTCGACTGCGGCGCGCGAGGCGCCGACCGCGGCGCCGAGCTTGTCGGCCACCGGCTCTATATATTTGGTGAAGTTCTCGCGGCTTTGCATGGCCCGGCCGCCGGAAATGATGATCTTGGCCGAGGTCAGCTCCGGCCGCTCCGATTGCGACAGCTCCTCGCTGACGAAACCGGAGATGCCGGGATCGGCCGCAGCGGCAACCGCCTCGACCGGCGCCGAACCGCCCTCCCCCGTCGCCTGGAACGCCGCGGTGCGCACCGTCATCACCTTCTTGCGCTCGGTCGAGCGCACGGTCTGGATGGCGTTGCCGGCATAGACCGGGCGCTCGAACGTGTCCGGCGCCACGACCTTGGTGACGTCGGAAATCTGCATCACGTCGAGCAGCGCCGCCACGCGCGGCATGACATTCTTCCCGGTCGTGGTCGCCGCCGCCATGATCGTCTCATAAGGCTCGGCCAGCGAAACGATGAGCGCGGCGGTCGGCTCCGCCAGCATGTGCGCGTAGGCAGGCGCGTCCGCGAGCAGCACCTTCTTGACGCCGTCGAGCTTGGCGGCGGCGTCGGCGACCGCCTTGCAGCCCTCGCCGGCGACGAGGATGTGCACGTCGCCGCCGAGCGCCTTGGCCGCGGTCAGCGCCTTGTTGGTCGCGTCCTTGAGCGACTTGTTGTCGTGTTCGGCGAGGAGGAGGGTCGGCATCAGAGGCCTCGTCGCGAATTCGTCATCCTTCGAGGCCCGCGCGTAGCGCGGGCCTCGAAGGATGCAGCCGAGACGCCGCCGCAGCCGCCCTTCGAGGCTCGCTGCGCTCGCACCTCAGGGTGACGGACCAGGCGCGTCATCAGATCGCTCCGGCCTCGTTCTTGAGCTTGTCGACGAGCTCGGCGACGGTCTTGACTTTGACGCCGGCCTTGCGCTGCGGCGGCTCGGTGGTCTTGACGATTTCGAGCCGCGGCTTGACGTCGACGCCGTAGTCGGCAGCGGTCTTCTCGTCGATCGGCTTCTTCTTCGCCTTCATAATGTTGGGCAGCGACGCGTAGCGCGGCTCGTTGAGGCGCAGATCGGTGGTCACGATTGCCGGCATTTTGAGTTTCACGGTCTGCAGGCCGCCGTCGACCTCGCGCGTCACCATGATCGCCTCGCCGTCGAGCGTCACCTTGGAAGCGAAGGTGCCCTGCGGCCAGCCGAGCAGCGCCGCCAGCATCTGGCCGGTCTGATTGCAGTCGTCGTCGATCGCCTGCTTGCCCATGATGAT
>DASZJU010000459.1:0-3152 GCA_035947815.1 Reyranella sp. | reverse complement strand
ATTCCCAATCCGCGCGACATGAAGGGCACGGTCAAGGAGCTCGCCAAGTACCGCATCAACATCTTTCCCGGGGTGAACACGCTGTTCAACGGGCTCGCCAACCAGCCCGACTTCGCCAAGCTCGACTTCTCCGGGCTCGCCATCTCCAACGGCGGCGGCATGGCGGTGCAGGAAGCCGTCGCCAAGAAGTGGCTCGCCATCACCGGTTGCCCGATCGTCGAAGGCTACGGCCTCAGCGAGACCTCGGCCGGCGTCACCTGTAATCCCACCGACTCGGAGGCCTATACCGGAACGATCGGCCTGCCGTTGCCCAATGTCGAGATCAAGCTGCTCGACGACCACGGCAAGGAGGTGCCGCCGGGCGAGGCCGGCGAGATCGCCATCCGCGGGCCGCAGGTCATGCAGGGCTACTGGCAGCGGCCGGACGAGACCGCCCTGGTCATGACGCCGGACGGCTTCTTCAAGTCAGGCGACATCGGCGAGATGGATGCGCGCGGCTACATCAGGATCGTCGATCGCAAGAAGGACATGATCATCGTCTCGGGCTTCAAGATCTTTCCCAACGAGATCGAGGCCGTGGTGGCAAGCCACCCGGGCGTCCTGGAATGCGCCGTGGTCGGCGTGCCCGACGCCGGCTCCGGCGAGGCGGTGATGCTGTTCGTCGTGAAGAAGGATCCGTCGCTCACCAAGCAAGCGCTGGCCGAGTACTGCAAGCAGCACCTCACCGGATACAAGCGGCCGAAATTCATCGAGTTCCGCGACGAGCTGCCCAAGACCAATGTTGGCAAGATCCTGCGGCGCGAACTGCGCGACAGCATGTTGAAAAAGGCGGCCTAGACGACGCCCCTGATTTAGCGCGTCGCCTGCAACCTCACCTATCCGCCCGCGTTCACCCGGGGAGATTTACCCCTTGAGGAGGGTGCGATGACGCCAACCAAGCTTATTGTCGTGGCCGCTTTCGGCCTGTCGGCTGCTGCCTGCAGCTATACGAGCACCACCACCGCCACCGTTCCGCCGAGCCCCTACCGCAGCGGCGCGGAGCAGAGCTGTCTGGACTACGGTTTCCAGCCCGGCACCGATTCCTACAATCGTTGCGTCGTGCGTGAAGCCCAATCCCGGGCCGCCGGTCGCATGCCGGCTGACTACGCCTCGGCCCGCCTGGCCGCCGACGCCCGGGATGCCTGCTATTCTTACGGCCTAACGATCGGCAGCGCGCCCTATGACCGCTGTGTAGGCCGCGAGATCGAGGCCCGCCGCTATAGCCAGCAGGCGGTCGTGACGTCGGCACCGGGTACTTATTATCCATCGACGACTGTCTATACGACGACACCTGGGTATGCGCCCGCGCCGGTCGTCTATGCGCCGGCGCCGGTGACCTATGCGCCGGCCGCGACCACGCCGCCGGCGGGCGTTCAGGCCTTCCGCGACGAGTACGGTTTCCGCTATGATGGCCAGGGGAACCGGATCGACGGCAACGGCAACATCATCAGCCCGCAGTCGACCCGTCCCTGAACAGGGGGCGCGATGGCTGCGAGATGTTTGAGTGCTGCGACGCTGGTGGGCTTGGCGCTGGCGGGTTGTAGCAACGTTCTGCCGCGGCCCGACTACGTGGACGTCAAGACGCCGGCGTCCTTCCGGACCGAACCGGGAGGCGTGCGGGTCGACAACGCGAGCTACAAGCTCGACGCCGAGGGCTACCGCGTCGACCCGCAGGGTGAACGGCTCGGCATGATCGACGTGCCGGCCAAGACGGAAGGCGATAATTCCAACGCCGTCGCCGGCTATTACATCAGCTCGACCGGCCAGGTCGCGCCCGGCCGCGTCGCTTCGACCAGCGACATCGTGGCCCCGCCGGGCAGCGAGCCGCTGCCCTCGCAGATGCCGCAGCAGGTCCCGATCACCCCGGCGCCGGCCAACGTGCCGCCGCCGCCCGGTTACAAATAACCGGGCTATCGCTGGATCGGCAGAGGGACTGCGCACCCTGTCATCCCGAGCGCAGCGAGGGACCTTTATCGTTGGCTTAAAGATCCCTCGGCCTTCGGCCTCGGGATGACAAAGTGGGGCGCTACTCGATCTGAACCCCGGCCGCCCGGATCACCGGCGCCCACTTGGCGATTTCGTCCTTGATGAATTTCGCCGTCCGTTCGGGCGTGGTGTCGGTGGTCGGCACCGCGGCGATGTCCTCCAGGAACTGGATCATATCGGGATCGGCCATGAGCTTGCGTGAGGCCTGGTCGAGCGTATCGACGGCCGGTTGCGGCATGCCGGCCGGCCCGAGGATGAGGTTGAACGTATAGGCTTCGTAGCCCTTCACGCCGGCCTCGCTCATGGTGGGAATTTCCGGCGCGATCGCGGCGCGCTTGGCATGGGCGTAGGCCAGGATACGGACCTTGCCGGCGCGATGCTGCTGCAGGGTCGTGCTGAAGGTCTCGAACATCCACGCGACCTGGCCCGACATGAGATCGTTCACCGCCGGGCTGGAGCCGCGATAGGGCACATGCACGACATCCATGCCGCCGACCTCGCGTTTGAAATACTCGCCGGCGAGATGGAGGATGCTGCCGGTGCCCGACGAGGCGTAGGAATACTTGCCGGGGTTCTTCTTCATCTCGTCGACCAGACCCATGACCGAGTCGGGCATCGAGGGATGCGTGACCAGCACCAGGGGATTGACGCAGATCGAGGAGATCGGCGTGAAGTCCTTCGCCGCGTCATAGGCCGGATGCACGAACGCCGTCGGATTGATGGCGTGGGTCGAGGACGGCGCAAACAGCAAGGTGTAGCCGTCGGGCTTGGCGTTCTTGACTTCGACCGCGCCGATTGAGCCCGCGGCGCCGGCCTTGTTGTCGACGATCATGGTCTGACCCAGCAGGGCCGTCATCTTCTCGGCGGTCTTGCGGCCGATGATGTCGGTCGGACCGGCCGGCGCAAACGGCACGACAAGGCGCACGATATGATCGGGATACTTGCCCTCGGCGCGGACGATAGCGGGCGCGGCCAACGTCGCCAGCGGCGCGCCCAGGCCCGCCGCCAGAAGCTGACGTCGTTTCATTTCAGTCCCCCCTTTACGCAACTACTTCAGTGTCTCGTTGAACAACTCGATCATGGCGTTCCACGACCGACGATCCGTCGCCTCATGATAGAAGAAGCCC
>DASZJU010000458.1:0-1744 GCA_035947815.1 Reyranella sp. | reverse complement strand
CAGGATGGTCATGCGGCGCTCCTCGCCGCCGAGCACGAGTTTCTCCGGCGAGCGGGCGAGCTGCTCGACCATGTGCGGCGACAGGTAGAAGCCGAACGCGGAGCGGATCTGCTGGCGCTGCTTCTGCTCGCGGAAATAATTCACGAACGTGAACACCAGATAGATCAGCCAGCTCGAGATCAGCGGATAGGTGAAATCGATCAGCAGGCTGTGGGCGACGAACAAATACCACGACAGGCCGATCAGGCCGGCGATCAGACAGGCGCCGAGCACGACGACTGTCGTGGCCGACAACATCGGCGCGGCAACGATGATGGCGAGCCCGAGCAGCACCGCGACGATGAGTTCGGCGCCGATCGCATAGGCCGGGTTGACCAGGAGCGACCTGGTCAAAACGCTTTCGAGGATCTGGGCGTGCACCTCGACGCCCGGCATGACCGCTTCGACCGGCGTGGTCTTGAGATCGAGCAAGCCGATCGCCGAGGTGCCGATGAGAACGAGCTGGCCGCGCAGCCGGTCCGTCGACAGCTTTCTCTGCAACACGTCCTTGGCGGACACATAACGCGCCCGATCGGTTTTGTTGAAATGGACGAAGATTTGGCCACGCTCGTCAGTCGGAATTTCGAGGCCGCGAATGGCCACCGACTGCACGCCATCGCCGGCCGGGTCGACATGCACGATGATGGCGCCGGTCTGGCTCAGCACCCGCAGCATTTCCAGGCTCAGCGCGGGCACCAGCGCCCCCTGAGCTTCCATCACGAGCGGCACGCGGCGGACGATGCCGTCGCGCTCCGGATTGATCGAGAACAGGCCGCGGCCGGCGGCGGCCTGCTCGATCGGCAGCACGTTGCGCAGCAGCCCCGGAAAGGTCACCAGGAACGGCGACGGATCGGGTCCTTTGAAGGCGAAGCCGGTTTGCAGCGCCGATTCCGCATCCGAGCGCGGCTGCGGCGTCGGCGCGCCGGCCTGGCCGACAACGACACGCGTATGCTTGATGGCATCGGCCAGCACCTCGTCGTTGCTGGGCAGACTGCCCAGCTTGGTGCGGGTTTCGTCGTCGAGGCCGCGGAAGCTTTCCGCAGCCACCGCGGGGGACATGCGGTCGGGCTCGGCAAAGACGATGTCGAAGCCGATCACCAGCGCGCCCTGCTCCTTGAGCCGCGTGATCAGGTCGGCCACCACGGTCCGCGGCCACGGCCATTGCCCGATTTCCTTGAGGCTTGCTTCGTCGATATCGACGATGGCGACCGGGCGGATGGTCTGCTCGCGCGGGCGCAAAACCTGGAACAGGTCGAAGGTGCGCACCCGCAGTTCCTGCAGCGGCGGCGGGTCGAGCACGCGCAGCGGCACCAGCGCGAGCAGCAGCACCGTGCACACCGCCCGCGCCAGCCCGAACCGTCGCGCCCAGCGCGCTAGCGTCTTCATCAGTGATCGGCCCCGGAATGACGGCGTAATCTTATATTATTTTTCGCGGAACGACCGCATCAGCTGGTCGCGCAGCGGCTTGACCAGGTAGGCCACCAACGTGCGGTCGCCGGTCTGGATGAAGGCCTCGACCGGCATGCCCGGCGTCAGCTTGACCGGGCCGAGGCGCCCGACCTCCTCGGCGGTGATCGCGATGCGCACCAGGTAAAAGCTAAGACCGGTGCGCTGGTCGACATTGGTGTCCGCGGCGACGCGCTGGACGGTGCCGTTGAGCTCCGGCGTGGTGCGCTGGTTGAAGGCCGAGAAGCGCAACACCACC
>DASZJU010000457.1:0-4538 GCA_035947815.1 Reyranella sp. | reverse complement strand
CTACGAGACGCCAGGCGGCACCATCCTGCACGCCGCCCATCGCGGCATCGAGCAGATCACGCTCGATCGCGGCGCCGGCCATCTCAAGGACGAGCTGATGCCGAAATATGCCGAGCTGATCTATTTCGGCTTCTGGTATTCACCCGAGCGCGAGATGCTGCAGGCGCTGATCGACAAGAGCCAGGAGAATGTGAGCGGCACGGTGCGGCTGAAACTCTACAAGGGCAACACCGCGGTGGTCGGGCGCAAGTCGCCCAAGTCGCTCTACTCCATGCAGCACGTCACCTTCGAGGAAGACGCCGGCGCCTACAATCAACGCGACGCCGAAGGCTTCATCAAGCTGAACGCCCTCCGCCTGCGCCTGCGCGGCCTGGGCCAGGGCGGCCCGAAGAAGTAGGAGCGATGTTCTTCCGGACCGCGGGCGTCCCGCCCGCGCAAGAAAAGGCGCATGTGAATGCGCCGATATGAGCGGGCGGGACGCCCGCGGTCCGCATGACCTACTTCGGCCTGCCCTACATCCACGCCGTCTTCGACGTCGCGGCCTGGCTCGCCTCGATGACGGCCTTCTGGCTCGTGACGCGCCATCTCCTGCCGGCCGACGCGCTGCCCGCCAACCGCGTGTCGCATCCCGGCGCCTATGCCGTCACGGCGGGCTTGGGCGCGCTCTGCGGTGCGATGTTGTTCGGCACCGCGAACGCGCTGTTGTCCGGCGTGCATGCGCTGGGCTTCTCCATGGTGGGCGGCATCGCCGGCGCGATCATGGCCATCGAAGCCTTCAAGCGCTTCACCGGTGTGATTGGCTCGACCGGCATCGTCTTCGCCGCGCCCTTCGCCGCCACCGTGGCGGTGGGCCGCTGGGGCTGCTTCTTCTCCGGCCTCGCCGACTTCACCTACGGCACGCCCACGAACCTGCCGTGGGGCGTCGAATTCGGCGACGGCATCGCGCGCCATCCGGTGCAGCTCTACGAATCCTTCGCCATGGCCGCGATGTTCGTCGTGCTGATCCAGCGCTTTTACGCGCGCGACGGCTTTTGGCTCCGGAACGGCTTTTACCTCACGGTCGGCTGGTATGCGCTGCAGCGCTTCGTCTGGGAATTCCTGAAACCTTATGCAACCGTGATCGGCCCGTTCAACCTCTTCCATGTGGTCTGCCTGGGCCTGGTCCTGTACGCTGTCGTCATGATCCGCAGCGGGGGCCGCGATGTACGATGGCATAGCGCGTAAGTCGGCGCCGTATCTCTTCCTCGGCCAGACCACGTCGTTGTGCGAGATCTGCCTCGGCCTGGTGCCGGCCAAGATCGTCGAGGAAGACGGCGGCATCTACTATGCCAAGCGCTGTCCCGAGCACGGCCTCATGAAGACCCTGGTGTCGGACGATCCGGTCTATTGGCGGCGCACGCTGGAATATCTGAAGCCCGGCGACCGCCCGCTTCAGCCGCACACAAGCACCGAGCGCGGCTGCCCGTGGGATTGCGGCCTCTGCCCCGACCACGAGCAGCATTCCTGCCTGGCGATCGTCGAGATCAACGAGGCCTGCAACCTCGCCTGCCCGGTGTGCTTCGCCGACTCCTCGCCCAAGCGCAACACCCAGCGCAGCCTGGCCGAGGTCGAGCGCATGTTCGATGCGCTGGTGCTAAGCGAAGGCGAGCCCGACCTGGTGCAGATCTCGGGCGGCGAGCCCACCATCCATCCCGAGATCCTCGACGTCATCGCCGCCGCGCGCCGCCGGCCGATCAAGCACGTGATGCTGAACACCAACGGCATCCGCATCGCCGAGGATCCCGCCTTCGTCGATGCGCTGGCCGAATTCAGGCCGGGCTTCGAAGTCTACCTGCAGTTCGATTCGCTGAACGACGAGGCGCTGAAGAACATCCGCGGCGCGGCGCTGTCGCGCATCCGCCGCCAGGCGCTGGCCAACCTCGAGGCGCGCGGCATCTCGACGACCCTCGTCTGCACGGTCAAGCGCGGCGTCAACGACGGCGAGATCGGCGCCATCGTGCGCCACGCACTCACCTACAAGTGCGTGCGCGGCGTCAACTTCCAGCCGGTCCAGGATGCCGGCCGCAACGAGGGCTTCGATCCCAAGCTGAACCGCATCGTGCTGTCGGAGATCCGCCGCCGCATCGTCGAGGACTCTGGCATCTTCGCCGACGGCGACATGATTCCGCTGCCCTGCAATCCGGCGTCGATCTCGATCGGCTACGGCGTGCGCAACGGCCCGACGGTGATCCCGCTCACCTCGCTGGTGCCGCGCGAGGCGCTGCTGCCCGCCATGCCCAACGCCATCTCGTTCGAGAAATATCCCGAGCTGCGCCGGCGCTTCGTCGATCTGTTGTCGCTGTCGACCGCCGACACCAACACGGCGGAGCGGCTGGGCTCGCTGCTGTGCTGCCTGCCCGACGTGCCGATGCCCGAGGGCTCGGGCTACGAGAACGTCTTTCGCGTCACCATCGTGGAGTTTCTGGACCGCTTCAATTTCTGCCTGGCCAACGTCAAGCGCTCGTGTGTCCATTTCGTGACGCCCGAGGGCAGCATCATCCCGTTCGACACCTACAACACCTTCTATCGTCCGGGCGCCGCCGGGAACGCCCGCCTGGCTGAGGCTCGCCTGGCGGAGGCCCGCCGATGAGCGATCCCGCTGGCACGCCGACGCCACCCCCACCGCCGCCGCCAACCCTGCCTCCCGTCTTTCCGCCGCCGCCGCCCAAGAACCGGGCGCTCGGCTGGTTTTTTGCCGTGTTCGGTGCAGTCATCGTGCTGCTCACCCTGGCCTGCATGCTTGCCCTGACCGACGGTCATTTGTGGGGCGAGGATGGCGAACTTGCCCTGCTCTGCGGCTCGCCGACGCTGATCCTGGGCGCCGTCTTCCTTTGGCTGGGCTCGCGCCGCCTAAAGCGCTAAGCAGTCGTCAGCATAGCGCCAGCTTCAAACGGAGTTCTGGATGCCTTTCGACAACGCCCAACGCCCGGGGCCGGGACGCGGCACGGGCGAGCGGGCCATCAATCTGCCGCCGGCAGTGCTGTGGCTGATCGGCATCAATGTCGCGGTCCATCTGCTGCGCAGCCTGCTGAGCGACGAGGCCGATTCGGCCCTCATCCTGCAGTTCGGCCTGATACCGGCCAACTACACCGGCGGCGGCCACGATCTCGCCGCGCAGGTCCTGGCGCCGATCACCTATCAGTTCCTGCATGGCGGCTGGATGCATCTCGGCGTCAACATGATCACGCTGGCCGCCTTCGGCGCGCCGGTCGAACGCCTGCTGGGCGTGCGCCGCTTCGTCCTGTTCTATCTCTCGGCCGGTATCGTGGCCGGCGTCGTCCATATCCTGTTCTTCCCCGGATCGACCGATCCGGTGATCGGCGCGTCCGGCGCCATCAGCGGCGTATTCGGCGGCGTGCTGATGCTGATGCGCTATGTCGGCAGCCTGACCTCGCTGCTGCCGGTCGCCGCGATCTGGATCGCCCTCAACGTCTTCTTCGGCATCTTCGGCGGCACGCCGGGCGCGGCCGGCGAGCAGGTCGCCTGGGTCGCCCATATCGGCGGCTTCGTCTACGGGCTTTTGGCCATTCGCCTTTTCCTGCCGCGGCGGGAGTAGGCGCGGGCGCGATGGCCGAGCCGGTCCCCGCGCGCCGTTATCTCGCGGCCAACGCGGTGGCGTTGGCGCCGTCCTTCGCCGTGCTCGCGGCGCTCTACTGGTCGGGCAACCTGGCGGGCCGGCCGGCGCTGATCGCCATGGCCGCCATCGCGGCGGTGACGATCTTCCTGGTGCAACGCTATCTCGGTTCGCTCGCCCGCTTCGCGCGCTTCGTCGGCGAGCTGTCGGACGAGCGCGAGCCGGTGATGCCCAGGCTCTCCTTCGCGCCCGCCACCGAGGAGCTGGCGACGGCGGCGGCCATGCTCTCCGCCGGCTGGCGCCGCCAGCGCGCCTCGATCGACAACCTTGCCGCTTCCGCGCAGGCCATCGTCGACGGCCTGCCCGATCCGCTGATCGCCGTCGACCGCCAGCGCCGCATCGTGCGCACCAACCTTGCCGCGCGCGCGCTCTTGGGGCCGGTCGTCGGCGAACGCGATCTCTCCACGGCGTTCCGCCAGCCCCAGCTGCTGGCCGCGATCGACGGGCTCCTGGAGACCGGCATCGACGGCAACTTCACCGGCCCCGACCAGACCGCGGTCGAGCTCGTGCTGTCGGGCCCGCCCGAGCTCGACATGATCGCCCATCTGCGGCGCCTGCCGCGCGCGGCCGCCGACGGCTCGCTGGCGCTGGTCGTGCTGCACGACACCACGGCGCTCCGCCGCGCCGAGCGCATGCGCGCCGATTTCGTCGCCAATGCCAGCCACGAGCTCAAGACGCCGATCGCGGGCCTCGCCGGCTTCATCGAGACCCTGCGTGGGCCTGCGCGCGACGATGCGGGCGCGCGCGAGCGCTTCCTCGGCATCATGGCCGAGCAGGCCGACCGCATGCGCCGCCTGGTCGACGATCTCCTGATGCTGTCGCGCATCGAGCAGCACGAGCATGCCCGCCCCGACGCCGCCATCGA
>DASZJU010000456.1:0-2373 GCA_035947815.1 Reyranella sp. | reverse complement strand
AGCTGCGGCGTGTGCGGGCCCTCGCCGCCCTTCTCCTTGTGCTGCAGCCGCGTGGTGCGCGCCCAGGTCCGCTTGTGCTCGTCCTTCACGTTGAAGTGCAAGGTCCCCACCTTCTCGACGGTGAGCTCGATCTTGTCGCCGTCCATGAAGGAGTTGAGCCCACGATGGTTGGTGCCGGTCGCCAGGATGTCGCCCGGCTCGAGCGTATGGATCGAGCTCACCCATTCGATGCAGCGCGGGATCGAGTGTGCCATGTCGTTGGTATTGAACTTCTGCATCACCTGCCCGTTGTTGCTGAGCGAGATGTTGAGGTTCTGCGGATCGGCGATCTCGTCGGCGGTGACGATGCATGGCCCGATCGGCGCGAAGGTGTCGCGCGACTTCATCTGGAAGAACACGTTGCCGGGTGGCGGCAGGCCGCGCGCCGAACCGTCGATGAAGCAGGTATAGCCGAAGATGTACTTCATGGCGTCGGCCTGGGACACGCGCGTGGCGCGCTTGCCGATCACCAGGGCGAGCTCGGCCTCGCCTTCGAAGATGCCGGCCGGCACGTCGGGCAGCACCATCGTGTCGCCGTCGCCGATCACCGCCGTCGCCGCCTTGTGGAAGGCGTTGATCTGCGGCTTCTCCTTGAGCGTGCCGTCCTCCATGTAGTTCACCGCCATGCAGACGATGTTGCCCGGCTTCGGCACCGGTGGGCGCAGGCGCACGCCCGAAAGCGGCACGCCGGTGCCCTCGCTGGCGGCCTTCTCGACCTTGGCCTTGTGGCTGTCCCATTTGGCGATCAGGCCAATGATCAGGTCGCGCGCGTCGAGATGCGGGATGTCCTTCACCGCGTCGGTGATGTCGACGACGGTGTTGCCCTTGATGACACCCAGGCGAAAGTCGTTGAAATAACAGAGCTTCACTTCTGATCTCCTCCTTCGAATACCTTCTTGGCGACGTTGGCCGCCGACATGGCGGTGGGCCAGCCGGAGTAGAAGGCGAGATGCGTGATCAGCTCGAGCAGCTCCTCCTTCTTGACGCCGTTGTTGAGCGCGCGCTGGAAATGACCGGTCTGCTGCTCGGTGCGATTGAGCGCCACCAGAGTGGCACAGGTGATCAGGCTGCGGTCACGCTTGGAGAGGCCGGGCCGCTCCCAGACGTCGCCGAACAGCACGTTGTCGGTGAGGTCGACCAGCTTGGGCGCGAAGGACCGCAGAGCGTCTCGTGCAGCCGACGATGAGACAGGTGGCTTGGACATGAACATTCCTCCTTATTATGAACGGGTCGATCAGGGGCTGGCGTGGCCGAGGAAGCGCTCAGGCGGGCGCTCGCCCCATTGCGACTGGAAGCCCTCTTCGGCGCTCAGCAGGTTGCCGCCGTTGGCGGCATTCAGTCGGTCGGTGTCGGCCCAGCGCTCGTGCACGCGGCCCCACGGGTCGGACCAGTAGTCGTAGACCTGGCTGCCGAGCAGATGGCGGCCGATGCCCCACATGTGCTCGTACTTGCCGAGCCGCTTGATGTGCTCATGGTCCTGGAAGATGGAATCGATATCCTGCGCCTCGTAGGAGACGTGGTTCAGCCCCGTCTTCTCGTTGTGTATGCAGAACAGCACATGGTGGTCGACATAGTCCTCGCCGCAGTCGAGCCGGCTGAAGGCGCCGATGACGTTGTCCTTCTCTCCGGCATAGACATCATCGGAGCGGATCATGCCCAGGGTCTCGCGGAACCAGGCCACCGTCTCCTTCACCTTGGGCGTCGACAGCACGCCATGCCCGATGCGCTGGAGCGTCGTCGGCGACTTGCTGAGCCGCATCAGGCGGCCCTTGCGGCGCAGCGGCTCGCCGCCGGTGTTCACGGGATCGCGCTCGACCTTGATCGCCGGCACGGCCTGCATGCCGTGGATGACCTCGATCTGGTAGCCGTTGGGCTCGACGAGCCGCACGCGCTTACCGCCGCCCGGCTCGTTCAGGGTCTCGATGCTGGACGCGCCCGGCAGCTTGGCGAGGCGCTTGAGGTCGTCCTCGCTCGCCGCGTGGTAGGCGAAGCCGATGAACTTGGTGCCGCCCTTGTGCACGGCGTGCAGATGATGATGACTGTCGGCGCCGCGCATGTAGAGCGCGTCGGGCGTGCGTTCGGCGCGCACCATGCCGAAATGGGTCAAAAACTCCTCCATCGCATCGAGGTCGGGCGCCTCCATGCGCGGGAAGGCGAATTCAGCGGCTTTGATCGCAACCATGGTGTCCTCCAGTGTCAGGGTGTCTTGAACTTGTCGGGCAGGCGCTCCTCGTTGCCCAGCGCCACGCGGCGCACGCCGTCGCTGTCGGGGCTGGCCGGGAAGCCGATGGCGGCCCGCGGTGCGGGCGTCTCCACCACCTTGTTGGAGAGGCG
>DASZJU010000455.1:0-6627 GCA_035947815.1 Reyranella sp. | reverse complement strand
GGCGGACCAGCCGGCCAGCACGCTGACGGTCGGGCAATTGCGCCACCTCGAGGTTGCGCGCGCGATCGCCACCCGGGCCGACCTGCTGCTGGCCGACGAGCCGTGCGCCGGCCTGAACCCGACCGAGACGGCCGCCATGATTGAGGTGTTGCGCCGCATCCGCAGCAGCGGCGTCACCGTCGTGCTGGTTGAGCACGACATGCCGTCGGTGATGGAAGTCTCCGACCGGCTGCTGGTGCTCGATGCCGGTCGTTTGATCGCCGACGGCTCGCCGCACGCGGTGGCGACCAATCCGCAGGTCATCGCGGCCTATCTCGGCACGCCTGACGCCATCTAACGGCCGAGGAAGGCGCGCTGCACGTAGGAGTCGGCCAAGAGTTCCTTCCCCGTGCCGGCCAGCGCGACCGAGCCCTTTTCGAGCACGTAGCCGCGATGGGCGATGCGCAGCGACTGATGCAGATTCTGTTCGACCAGCAGGACGCCGATGCCGCTCTTGTTCACGGCCTCGATCAGCCGGAACACTTCCTGGGTGACGATCGGCATCAGCCCGAGCGACGGTTCGTCGAGGATGATCAGCCGCGGCTCGGCCATCAGGCCGCGGGCGATCGCCAGCATCTGCTGCTCGCCGCCGCTCATCGAGCCGGCCAATTGTCCGCGCCGCTCGAACAGGCGCGGAAACAGGCCAAAGGCGTAGTCGACCAGCGCGGCGATCTGCGAGCGCTGCTTGATGTGCGCGCCGAGCTGCAGGTTCTCCATCACCGTCATCTGCGGGAAGACCAGCCGTCCTTCGGGCACCAGGGTGATGCCGCGACGCACGACGACGTGGCTGGGTGATCCGGCCAGCGCCTCGCCGCCGAACTGGATGGCGCCCTTCTGCGGCCGCAGGACGCCGGCGATCATGCGCACTGTGGTGGATTTGCCCGCTCCGTTGGCGCCCAGCAGGGCCACGATCTCGCCCGGCTGCACGGTGAGCGAAACATCGCGTACCGCGAGCGCGCCATCATACGCGAAGGCGAGGCCGGAGACCTCGAGCATGCTTTGCGTCACGCCGCTGGCTCCGTCACGCTGGCGACACGCGCCACCGCCCAGTCAATTACGCGCCTTCGCACACTGCACGACGGGAGGAGTGGCCTTGCAATCGCAGGACGGCTTTACGCCGTCCGGACAGGGGTCCGCCTCGAGTGTTACGGACTTGGAGGATCCTTTGCAGGTGCACTTGACCTTCACCACCCCCACCCTCCGCAGAAGCGTATCGCTCGCGACGGTCGGTATCGGTGTATAGAGGCCCGCCGTTTTAATGACGCCTGGGGATTCTGCAGATGCTGCTCCCCCAAAAGCCGCTAACGCTGCGAACAGTCCGATTGCAGCCCGCATCGACACCCGCCTCCTGCCTGTTGTGACCAGCGCTATTGTAGGAGATCGAGGCTCGCGCCGTCCATGCTAAGGACCAAGCCCGGCTTGGCGGTCCAGGAAGTCCAGTAAAAGGAAATTGAAGGACTCCGCCTGCGTCACGTTGACCGCGTGAGCGCCCCACGGCGCGATATGCAAGGTCGCTCCCTCGATCGCCGCCGCCAGCTCTTCGGACACCGAGCTCGGCACCAGCACATCGTCGCGGGCCGCCATCAGCAAGATCGGCAGGCGCAAGTTGCCGAGATGCGGCGTGACGTTGAAGGCCAGCAAAGCCGCGATGCGTCGACGCAGCGTGTCGGCGCCTTGGAAGCTTGCCAGGCCGTGCGCTTCTTCCTGCTGCAGGCGTGCGGCGTTCTTCGCCAGCCAATCGGCTGGATACAGAAAGATCGGCTGGGCGCGCACATAAGCAGCCGGCCCTTCATGCTTCAGCAGCGCCAGGCGCATCTCGAAGCAGCGCCTGGTGTGGGCGTGCGCTGCCGCCCAGCCATTGACGACGGTGAGCGACCGCAAGCGATCGGGCCGGCGCACGGCGAGGTCGAGGCCCGCCAGGCCGCCCAGCGCGTGGCCCACGAAGTGACAGGCTCGGGTGTCCGTCGCATCGAGCACGGCCAGCACTTCGTCTGCCATGTGCGCGATGCAGTGGTCCGCCGGTAGCTCCCGGCGGTTGCGGCCGGTGCCCGCCTGATCGTAGGTGACGACGCGATAGCGCTCGCGCAAGGCGGCGAGTTGCGGCGTCCAGTAGCCGGCGGTGCCGCCCAACCCGGCCGACAGCAGCACCGTCTCGGCGCCGTTTTGGGGACCGTCGATTACATCGAAAAACATGATCATGTCCTCTTGAGCGCAGCCAAGGACCTCATCGCCGTTTGCCGCGTCATGAGATCCTTCGCTGCGCTCCAGGGCGGAGGTCACTCCGCCCGCGATGACAGAGGCAAAGTTCATCCCTTCTTGCCGACATGCGCCACGGTGGCGATCTCGACCAGGGCCTCCTTCTTCACCAGGCCGCACTGGATGCAGTAGCGTGCCGGCTTGTCGCCGGGGAAAAACTTAGCATAGACGCCGTTGACGGCGGCGTAATTCGCCCAGTCGGTGATGAAGATGGAATTGAAGGTGACGTCGGCCATCGTGCCGCCGGCCGTCTCGATCACCGACTTGATCGCGTTCAGCACATACTCGGTCTGCGCCGCGGCATCGCCGACATGGACCACGTTGGTCTCGGCATCGAGCGCCAGCGTGCCCGCGACATAGACGATGCCGTCGGCCATCGCGCCGGGGGAGTAGGGGGCCAGCGTCTTGCCGGAGCCGGGCGGAAAGATGGCTTTCATTGGCATCAGGACTCTCCCTTCATTGTCAGCGTCGGATTGATATTGGCCTGCAACGCCGTGCGGAACTCCTCGACCGAGGACACCCAGCCGAAGAACTTCTCGATGTTGTAGAGCGAGGCCTGCTGGATGAAGTCGGGTCCGGCGTGATGCGTGGCGTCGTGCAGGACCACGCCGAAATATTCCAGGAAGAAGCCGTCGCGCAGGGTGGATTCGACGCAGACATTGGTGGCGATGCCGGTGAAGACCAGCGAGCGGATGCCGCGTGCCCGCAACAGGCTGTCAAGGTTGGTGTTGAAGAAGGCGCTGTAGCGCGGCTTGGCCACCACGATGTCGCCGGGCTGCGGCGGCAGCGCCTGCACCAGCTCGTAGTCCCAGCCACCCTTGGCCAAAAGCTTGCCCTGCAGCTCCGGCTTGTTGCGCATGGTCTTGAGCGCATTCGACTTGTGCCAGTTGGGCGAACCGGGGCCGCCGGCTTCGACATAGTCGGGGTCCCAGCCATTCTGGAAGAAGATCACCGGCATGCCCGCGGCCCGCGCCGCTGCCGCGGCCTCGCCGATCTTTTCGATCGCCGGCGCGGCCCCGGAGATGTCGAAACCTGCAATGTCGAGATAGCCGCCGGGCGAGGCGTAGGCGTTCTGCATGTCGACGATGATCAGCGCCGTCTCGGCCGGCCGGAGCATGATTGGTTCGGGCCGCGCCGGCAGGTAGCGCGCCGCCGGATCGTCGGAGGGGAAGTAGCTGACGGGCTTGGTCATTCGGCGGCCTTTGCGAGGGGCGTAACGTGTCGCGCCTGCGGATAGCGTCTGCTCATGCGGCGCTCCTCGCCAGTGGCGCGACGTGGCGGCGGCAGGCCATCAGCGGCTGGATGCGCTCGCCGAAGATTTCAGTGCCGCTGATGAATTCGTCGAAGGTGAGCAGCACGCCTGCCAGGCCGGGTATGGTCGCCATCTCGTCCAGCATCCGCGCCACCTTGGCATGCGAGCCCAGCAGCAGGCCAATATTGATGTTGACCATCGACTTGGGGTCGATGGCGTGGCGCACATTGCTGTCGCCGGTGGGATTCTTGTCGGCTGTCGCCTGCTCGACCAACCAGGCCAGTGCTTCGAGGTCGGCGCCTTCCTTGTACAGCTCCCACTTCGCCTCGGCCTCGGCGTCGGTCTCGCCGGTGATCACCATGGTGAGGGCGTAGGACGCGACGCTGCGGCCGGTGTTGGCGGCGTAAGACTGCATGCGGGCCACCGTATCGGTACAGGCAAGCGGCGTATTGATACCCTTGGCGAAGCAGAAATTGTAGTCGGCATACTTGGCGGTGAAATCCATGCCGGCATCGCTTTGGCCCGCGCAGATGATCTTCATGTCGGCCTGCGGGCGGGGGCTCAGCCGGCAGTCGTTCATGGTGAAGAACTCGCCTTTGAGGTCGGACACGCCCCTCTCCCACAAATCCCGCAGGATCTGAACGTATTCCGTGGCATAGCGGTAGCGGTGGCTGAAATACTCGTCGCCCGGCCACAGGCCCATCTGGGAATATTCCGGCCGCTGCCAGCCGGTGATGACGTTGAGCCCAAACCGCCCATTGGAGATCGAATCGATGGTCGAGCTCATCCGCGCCGCGATCGCCGGGGGGACGGCGAGCGTCGGCACCGTCGCATAGAGCCGGATGCGCGAGGTGATCGCGGCCAGGCTCGCCATCAGGGTGAATGAATCGAGATTGTGGTCCCAGAACTCGCTTTTGCCGCCGAAGCCGCGCAGCTTGATCATCGACAGCACGAAGTCGAGGCCATAGCGCTCGGCGTTCAGCGTGACCTGGCGGTTGAGCGCGAAGCTCGGCTTGTATTGCGGCGAGGTCGTCGAGATCAGCCAGCCGTTGCTGCCGATGGGGATGAAGACACCGATTTCCATGCGCTCCGATCTCCGATGAGGGCTGGCTCGGCGGGCCAGATGCAAAACCCGGACCTTCAAGCAGTCCGATGACCCTCAAACGGTCAGGCCGCTCAAGATTGGACCAGAAGCCCGGCGCGATCACAGCCCTGAGGCCATCGTAGGCGTCATCCCCACCGCGAGCCCAGCTGGCACAGTTTTTGCGAAACTTTTCGCGCGGAACGTTTCAACAACCCGACCGCGATGGGGGTGTCAGATGGCACGTAAATCTTCTGAAACGACGAACAAATTGAACCGCCGGCTTCTTCTGAAGGGCGCGGCAGCCGGGAGCGCCGTAGTCGCGACCCAGGCGATCGGCGGATTTCCCACCGTGTGGGCGCAGAACACCAAGGACGTGACGCTGGTTCATGCCGGTGGATCCTACGCGGCGATCAAGGAGATCGGCGAGCAGGCCAGCAAGGAGCTCGGCTTCAAGATCGTGATGCAGGCCATCACCGACGACGTCCAGCTCAACCGGTCGCTGACCCAGCCCAACAGCATCGATATCAACAACATCGACAGCACCAAGCTGCCCTACCTCATGGGCAAGGGGGTGCTGGCGCCGATCCCGGTCGCCAAATACAAGCTGTGGAGCGAGACGGTGCCGCTCTTCACCAAGGGCTCGTATCCCAATGGAAAGATGGCCTCGACGCAGGGCTTGGCGCCGATCGAGGCGATGTTCTATGCCGACAAGGACGGCAAGAAGCTCGCCGACAAGCCGACCGAGTTTCTGACCATGATCCCCACGATCTACAACGCCG
Source organism: Reyranella sp. (assembly GCA_035947815.1). Taxonomy (GTDB): domain Bacteria; phylum Pseudomonadota; class Alphaproteobacteria; order Reyranellales; family Reyranellaceae; genus Reyranella. The sequence goes on along the minus strand of DASZJU010000455.1, from coordinate 1,217 downwards.
ACACGCTCGGCATCCGTCCCGACCTGGTCGGCGGACGCGACAAGGTGACGTCCTGGAAGGACCTGCTCGATCCGAAATACAAGGGCAAGACCGCCTTGGTCGACTACGCGCCGGTCGGAGTCATGGACGTCGCCATGGCGCTCGAGTCGCGCGGCGACTTCAAGTACGTCGACAAGGGCAACATGACCAAGGAGGAGATCGACAAGACCATCAAGATCATGATCGACATGAAGAAGGGTGGCCATTTCCGTTCGTTCTGGAGCACCTTCGATCAGTCGGTGAACCTGATGGCCTCGGGCGAGGTGGTGGTCCAGTCGATGTGGTCGCCGGCCGTCACGGCGGTCCGATCGCGCGGCATCGACTGCTATTACGTGCCGCTCAAGGAAGGCTATCGCGGCTGGTTCGTGGGGCTCGCGCCGATGGCCCATCTCAGCGGGGTCAAGCTCGACTGCGCCTATGAGTACATGAACTGGTTCAACTCGGGCTGGCAGGGCGGCTTCATCGCCAAGCAGGGCTACTATTCGGCGGTGCCGGCGACGGCCAAGAAGTTCCTGACCCAGGACGAGTGGGACTACTGGTACGACGGCAAGCCGGCCGCGGTCGACATCAAGGACCCCTACGGCGCCCTGATGGAAAAGAAGGGCGCAACGCGCGACGGCGGCGCCATCTGGGACCGCATGGGCAACATCGCCTGCTGGAACACGGTGATGGACGAGGACCGCTACCTCACCAGGCGCTGGAACGAGTTCGTCTCGTCTTGACCGTCGTGTCGTTTCGACATGGCCATTCTTGATCAAACGGCGGACGAGTCCGCGGCGTCCGCCGCAACGCCAGGAGCGGGCGCGGAACATACCGCCGTCGATGCCGGCGGCGAGCGGGCGTCGTGGTTCCAGATCGCGCCGCTGGTGGTCGTGTTGGCGCTGTTCTTCGGCCTGCCGATGTTGGTCGTGCTCGCCGTCAGCTTCTTCGACTTCGATCGCACCGACATCGTTCCGGCGTTCATTCTCGACAATTATGTGGATCTGTTTCGGTCGGAAGTGACGCTGCGGCTGTACACGAGCTCGATCAAGTTTGCCTTGATCGTTTGGTTGGTGACGCTCGTGCTTGGCTTCAACATCGCCTATTTCCTGGTGTTCCACGTCCGCACCGTGCTGTGGCAGATCGCCTTGTTCCTGCTGTGCACGGTGCCGTTCCTGACCTCGAACATCATCCGCATG
>DASZJU010000454.1:0-5298 GCA_035947815.1 Reyranella sp. | reverse complement strand
GGTGGCAAAGCCGATGATCTGGTTGTACTTGCGCAGCGGCTCGCCCTTCTTCACCGGCCGGGTAAGGATCTTGTGGCCCGGCGGCACGCGCGTCGCCGCCGCGACCTCGCCTTCGACCGCGGTACCGGGAAGGATATCCATACGCGCCACGACGACGTTGTCGGCGGGATGCAGGCGGATGGTGAGCGGAGCGGTCATTGTTCGTTTCCTCCGAGGAGCGCGAGCCTAGCCGTTCGCCGATCGAGTGTCATTGGGACCGTGATCTGCTCAGCGCGCTTGCTGAGGATGGCATCGATGGCGGCGCCGAGCTTGCAGACATCGGCTTCGCCGAGCGAAGCCGATGGAGCTGTTTCCTTCCGGTTTTGTCGGCCGGAGGATAGCAAAAAAGAAGCGGGGCGCCGAAGCGCCCCGCCCTTACTCAAATCAGGTCGCGCTAGTCGTGATCCCAGTGACCCGCATCGTGATGCCAGCCGCCGTGCGGACCCTCGACCCAATGGTCGGCGACCCAGTGATGGCCGTGGCGGGCCTCGATCCAATGGCCAGGCGCCCACACATGGCGCTCGTTCTCCCAGCGCCAGTAGCCCGGCGCCCACACGTAACCGACTCGCGGCGCCGGCACGACCTCGTAGATCGGCGCCGGTGGCGGCGTGCCGATGTTGATGCTGACGCCCAGTTGGGCGGCTACCGGCGTCAACGCCGCCGGCGCGAGAATGGCGGCGACGGCGAGCAGAGTGATAGCCGTACGCTTCATCATGACTGCCTCCAGTCTGCGCGGTATCAAGTCCGCGCCTGTCGGAAATACGCTTTTGGCCCCGGGCGCGTGCCCTGCGGATCAAGGAATTCGCGCACCCATTCCGCCGTGATTTGGCCATGGTTAATTTCCTGCCGGCAGCAGAATCACACTGCCCACGACGGGGAAGATGCAGCCGACCGTGGCGAAGATCGCCTCAAAGCCAGGATGGCCGCGCCGCTCACGGTCTGCTAGAAGCGCCCGCTTCCGAGGCGGAGACAGGGGAAAATGGACACGCTCACCTATTGGAACGGCACCTGGCACGAGGGCAACCCGGCGATCCTGGGCCCGCGCGACCACGCCTTCTGGCTGGGCTCGATGGTATTCGACGGCGGCCGCGCCTTCGAAGGCTGCGGGCCGGATCTCGACCTCCATGCGGAAAGGGTTGTGCGCTCGGCCCGTTCGCTAGGCCTCAACCCGACCAAGACGGCGCCGGAGATCCTCGAGTTGATGCACGAGGCGATCCGCCGTTTCGGACCCAAGGCCGAGCTCTATGTGCGGCCGATGTTCTGGGCGACGAAAGGCGGCGCGGGACCGATCTCGGTCGACGGCGATTCCTGCCAGTTCCTGCTCTGCGTCTATCACTCACCGATGCGTGCCGGCACGCCGACCACGCTCGGCCTCTGCCGCACCATACGCCGGCCGACGCCCGAGAGCGCGCCGACCGACGCCAAGGCCAGCTGTCTCTATCCCAACTCCTCGCGCGGCGCGGCCGAGATGATGAAGCGCGGCTTCCAGAACGGCATCGTGCTCGATGCGCTGGGCAACGTGGCCGAGACCTGCAGCTCCAACATCTTCCTCGCCAAGAACGGCAGCGTCAGCACGCCGATACCCAACGGCACGTTCCTGGCCGGCATCACGCGCAACCGCACCGTCAAGCTGCTGCGCAATGCCGGCATCACGGTCGAGGAACGCACCGTGACGACGGCCGATCTCGACGACGCCGATGAGCTCTTCACCACCGGCAATGCCGGCAAGGTGCAGCCGGTCAGCCGCTACGAAAGCCGCGACCTGCAGCCCGGCCCGATCGCCCGCCAGGCGCACGAGCTCTACATGGCGTATGCGCGGACGCAGCGGGTGATCTGACAACAGCTAGGAGGCTGCATGCTGCTGATCGGGGTCAACCGCTCGCCCTATACGCGCCGTGTCGCGATCACGCTCCGGGCTTACGGCGTGCCCTACGAGCAGCAGGCGCTTTCCGGCTTCGGCAATCGCGCCGAGGTGCGGGCTAAAAATCCCCTCGGCCGCATCCCGGCGCTGGTGCTCGACAACGGCGAGGTGCTTTTAGACAGCGGTGCCATCATCGACCATCTCGACGAGGCCTATGGCCGCGATCGCGCGCTCACGCCGGCGGCGGGCGCCGACCGGCGGGCCGTGCTAAAAGTCGCCGCGCTCATGATGGGCGCCTGCGACAAAGGTCTGCACGCCGCCTACGAGCGCAATCACCATCCATCGGAAAAAGTGCACCAACCCTGGATCGACGACTGCATGGCGCAGATGACGACGGCGCTCTTGGCCGTCGAGGCGATGGCAGATCCGACCAAGCCCTATTTGCTGTTGGGGCGTCTCACCCAGGCCGACGTGACCACCTTCATCGCCGAGCGACTCGCTCGCGGACTCGGCGTCGATACGGAAGCGGAGATGCCACGCCTGCGCACGCTGACCAAAAAGCTCGCGGAGGAGCCTGCCTTCCGCTCGACCGAGCCCACGCCCTAGCCGCTATTTCCACTCCGCCCCCACTCTATGGAGATGCGGTGGCGCACGCAGCGGGTCATCTGACGCCGGACTATTCTGGCAGCCCCGCTTTGCGCAGTGCCTCGAGCAATCGCTCGCGATCCTGCGGCCGTCGCAGCAGCAGGCGATCCTTGACCGTTGAAATCGCCGCGCCGGGCTCGATCTGGCGCAGGCGAGCGACGTATTTCGCCGCGTCCTCGGATCGGCCGAGGTTGGCGGCGCCCGCGGCCGCCGACCATGTCGCCGCCGCAAAAAAAGGATTCCGCTGGACCGACTTTTCCGACCAGGCCAACGCCTCGTCGTCCCGGCCGGCGATGAAGTGAGCCATCGCCATCGCGGCCTGCATCACGAACATGAGCGAATCGACCGGGCTCAGGCGCATGGCCCGCTGAAGATAATCGATCGCCGCCTCGGGTTCGCCCAGCCAGACCCTGACATAGCCGCTGTGGCCCAATACCATCCCGAAGTTCGGCGTGAGCGTCAGGGCCCGATCGATCAGGGCGGCGCCGGCATCAAGATCGCCCAGAACGGAGGCGATGGCAAAGCCGCTCAAGCTCAAGGTAACGGCATCGTCGCGGCCAATCTCGACCGCCCGCGCGGCCAAACGCGCCGTTTCTGCCCTGTCCTGCGCGGGGTCGGTCATCCAGCGATTCGCCCTGCGTACGATGTAGCAACTCACGGCCAGGCCGTACGGCGCGCTGTAGCCGGGATCCAGCTCGATGGCCTGATAGGCCAGGCGCAGCGCCTCGTCGGCACCAGCCTTGCTCCATTTGTTGAGGCTTGCGACCCCGCGCATGAGGCACACGTGGGCGTCGGGGTTTTCGGTCGGCCGGCGCCGCGCTCGCTCAGCCTCGGCCCGCCTCACCTCGGGCTCGATCGCGCCCACGACCTTGGCCGTCACCTGGTCCTGCAGATCGAATATGTCCTCGAGTCCACCTTCGAAGCGATCGGCCCAGATATGCGCCGCCGTCGCGGTATCGATGAGCTGAGCGGTGATGCGGATGCGCGATCCCGCCTTGCGCACGCTGCCTTCCAGCAGGTAGCGCACACCGAGCTCGCGGCCGACCTGCTTCATGTCGACGGCGCGGCCCTTGTAGGTGAAGGTCGAATTGCGGGCGATGACGAAGAGGTGCCGGTAGCGGGACAATCCCGTGATGATGTCCTCGACCATCCCGTCGGCAAAGAATTCCTGCTCGGGGTCGGCGCTCATGTTCTGGAACGGCAGGACCGCGATCGATGGCATGTCGGGAACGGCGAGACCCGCTGGCGTCGCCGGCTTCGCGTCGGGCGGCGTCGCCGCTTCGGCTTCCACGCCGCCCAGCCGGACTCGATAGACCCGCACCGGCCGGGCGATATTCTTGAGCTGCTGCTCGCCGTCATCCGTGAAGTCGACATCGAGCCGGCCTTCGACGTCCTCCTGCACGCGCGCCGACACGCAAATGCCGCCGGGAGCCGCGAGTCCCTCGAGGCGGGCGGCCACGTTCACGCCCTCGCCGAAGATGTCGTCGTCCTCGACGATGATGTCCCCGACATGAACGCCGATGCGGAATTCGATGCGCCGGTCCGGTGCGACGTCGGCATTGCGCTCGGCCATCCCGCGCTGGACGTCGACGGCACAGCGGACGGCATCGACGACGCTGGCGAACTCGGCCAGCAGCCCGTCGCCCGTCGTCTTCACCAGGCGTCCGCGATGCTCGGCGAGCTTGGCATCGAACAGAAGGGCCCGATGGGCCCTCAACTGCCCGATCGTGCCTTCCTCGTCGGCGCCGACCAGCCGGCTGTAACCGGCAACATCGGCCGCGAGGACGGCCGAGAGCCTCCTGTCCAGACGCTTGCTTGCCAAAGATGTCTCCGCGGGGTGGCGGCCGAGCAACCTACATGTACCGAGATTTGTCCGATGCGTCGCCTGCCGATCACTCAGGCAGTCCCGCCTTGCGCAAACCCTCGGCCAATCGGGCGTGGTCGTCGGGCCGGCGCAGGTTGACCCGCTCGCGGAGGTTCGACACCACCAGGCCGGGATCGAGCTGGCGCAGAAGGGCGAGGTATTTCGCGGCGTCCGTCGGCCGCCCGAGAAGGGCGGCGCTCGCGGCCGCGACGCGGGTCGCCGGCGAAAGAAACGGGTTCCGCTGCAGCGCCTTTTCCGCCCAGGCGAACGCCTCCTCGTATCGACCGGCCGTGAAATGAGCGAACGCCATCGCCCCGTTCATCATGAACATGAGTGAGTCGACCGGGCTCAAGCGCATGGCCCGCTGGGCATGGTCGATCGCCAGTTCAGGCTCGCCGAGCCAGATCCTCACATAGCTGCTCTGGGCCAAGCCCATCGCGAAGTTCGGATTGAGCGCCAGCGCCCGATCGATCAAGGCGGCCCCGGTGTCGAGGTCGCCGAGAATGTTGGCGATCGCAAAGCCGCTCGCGCCGAGGGCATAGGCATCGTCGTGGCCCAGTTGCACGGCGCGCTCGGTCAATCGCGCCGTTTCGGCGGCCTCCCGCGCGGGGTCGGTCGTCCAGCCATTCGTCTTGCGCACGACGTAGCAGGGCGCAGCCAAGGCGTAGGGCGTGCTGTAATTCGGATCGAGTTCGATGGCGCGAAGGGACAGCCGGAGCGCTTCATCGATCGAATCCCGGCCCCAGCGCTGAAACGCGGCCAGTCCGCGCATGTAGGTGATGTGGGCGTCGAGACTCTCGGTCGGCTTGCGCTTAGCGCGGTCGATCTCGGCCTGCCGGAGCTGCGGCACGATCGCGCCGACGACGCTTGCCGCCACACGATCCTGCAG
>DASZJU010000453.1:0-8301 GCA_035947815.1 Reyranella sp. | reverse complement strand
GCGCTCGGAGCCGACGAACAGCAGCAGCATGGAGATGCCCATCACCACCTCGGGCATCACCATGGGGGCGATGACCAGGCTGCCGAACAGGGTGCGGCCGAAGAAGGACGGCACGCGCGCCAGCACGTAGCCCGCCGCCAGACCGATGATCGCCGCCGCCGTGGCACTCACCAGGCCGATGCGGAGCGACAGCCACGCGGCGGAGAGCATTGCCTCGTTGGCGAACAGCGCGGCCCACCACTTGGTCGAGAAGCCCGCCCAGACCGTGACCATGCGCGATTCGTTGAAGGAGTAGGCGATGACGATGACCAGCGGCAGGTAAAGGAAGGCATAGCCGAAGGCCAGCACGGCGAAAGCGAAGCGGGCGCGGCCTGCCTGCGCGGAGCCGAAGCGCCATTTGCGCGAGGCCAGGCGTGCCTCTCGGCTCCGCTTCGGCGAAGGCAGGCCAGGCATCAGCGCCGCTCCAGGCTTTTCGCCTGCTGGCGCTGGAAGAGGACAATCGGCCCGACCAGCAGCACCAGCAGGCAGATCGCCACCGCCGACGCGAGCGGCCAGTCTGAATTGGTGAAGAACTCGTCCCACAGCACCTTGCCGATCATCAGCGTGTCGGTGCCGCCCAAAAGATCGGGGATCACGAACTCGCCGACCGCCGGGATGAACACCAGCAGGCAGCCCGCCACGATGCCGGGCAGCGACAGCGGCAGGGTGACGGTGAGGAAGGCCGCGAACGGCCGGGCGCCGAGATCGGCCGCCGCCTCGAGCAGGCTGGTGTCGAGCTTCTCCAGCGAGGCGTAGAGCGGCAGCACCATGAAAGGCAGGTAGGCGTAGACAATGCCCAACTGCACCGCCCATTCGGTGCCCAGGATCGTGCCGGGATCGGAGGCAAGCCCGCTCCAGCGCAGGAACTGATTGAGGATGCCGTTCTCGGCCAGAAGTCCCATCCAGGCGTAGACGCGGATCAGGAACGACGTCCAGAAGGGCAGGATGACCAGCATCAGCAGCAGCGGCCGCCGCCGCGGCGCCGCGCGCGCGATGGCGTAGGCCATGGGATAGCCCAGCAGCAGCGCGATGACGGTCGCGGTGGCGGCGATCCGAAGCGAGGACAGCCAAGCCGCGACGTAGAGATCGTCGGTGAAGAGCAATGCGAAGTTTTTCAGGCTCATGCCCAGCTCGACCGGCGGCGCCGAATCGGGCGCGTTGGTGCCGAGCGCTATGCCCAGCACCAGCGCAAACGGCAGCAGGAAGAAGATGACGAGCCAGGTATAGGGCAGGGCGATGACGAAGCGCATGGTCTTAGCTGGGGCTCAAACTCAGCGGACCGCGGGCCTCCAGGCCCGCTTCTTTATTTTCCAGCCATGAGCGGGCCTGGAGGCCCGCGGTCCAATGAAATCCGAACCGCATCTCTACTCCTCCAGCTCATGCCCGGCGTCGGTGGCCCAGCCCAACCACACGCTTTGGCCGCGTCGGAACGTCTCTGCCGTGCGCCCGACATTGGCGATCGAGACCGACAGCACGGAGCCGTCGTCTATGGCGACGCGATAGAGCGAGCGATCGCCCTCGTAGGCCGCGTCTACGATCTTGCCGGCGACGGCGTGCGCGATGCCTGGCCGAGCGATGCTGAGGGCGATCTTCTCCGGCCGCAGCGCCAGCCAGCGGCGACCGTCGCCGCTGGGCAGGATGTTGGCGATGCCGATGAAGTCGGCGACGAAGCGCGAGCGCGGCCGCTCGTAGACCTCGTGCGGCGTGCCGACCTGCACGACCCGGCCGAGATCCATGACCGCCAGCCGGCTCGCCATGGACATCGCCTCTTCCTGATCGTGGGTCACCATGACGAAGGTGAGCCCGAGCTCCTCCTGCAGGCGCACCAGCTCGAAGCGCGTGCCCTCGCGCAGCTTGCGATCGAGCGCGGCCAGCGGCTCGTCGAGCAGCAGCAGCTTGGGCCGCTTGACCAGCGCACGGGCGAGCGCCACGCGCTGGCGCTGGCCGCCCGAGAGCTGCGCCGGCCGTCGCGCGGCGTAGTCCGACAGCCGCACCTGCTCGAGCGCCGCGGCGACGCGGTTAGCGATCTCGGCTTTGGGCAAGCCCTCGCGGCGCAGCCCGTAGCCCACGTTCTCCGCCACGTTCATGTGCGGGAAGAGGGCGTAGGACTGGAACATCATGTTGACCGGCCGGCGATGGGGCGGCACGCCGGTCATGTCCTGGCCATCGATGACGACGCGACCGGCATCGGGCATTTCGAAGCCCGCCAGCAGGCGCAGCAGCGTGGTCTTGCCGCAGCCCGAGCTGCCCAGCAGGGCGAACAGTTCGCCGCGTTCGATGACGAGGTCGACGCCGTCGACGGCAGTGACGGCGCCGAAGCGCTTGGTCAGGCCTTCGATGCGGACAATCGACGTATCTTTCATCGTCACGGGTGCCGCACTACTGGACACGCGACAAAAGACGCGTTGGAGCCGTCGTCCAGTAGATGGTGCGAACGATGCCGATGACGTTCGCTATCGGGATATAACCGAGGTCCTTGTAACGGCTATCCAGGCTGTTGCCGCGATTGTCGCCGAGAACGAAGAAGAAGCCGGGAGGCACGTTGAATTCCTCGGTGCTCTGCGCGGCGCTCTCCGACGTTTCAAGGACCGAATAGGCACGGCCATTGGGCAACGTTTCACGGTACTGCTTGAAAGCCGGATCGTCGGCCGCGCCGGCCTCGGGCTCACGCGGGACAGGCTTGCCATTGAGATACAGGATGCCGTCGCGCAATTGCACGCGATCGCCGGGCAACCCGACGGCGCGCTTGATGTAATCCACCTTCGGATCGCGAGGGTGCCGGAACACGACCACATCGCCGTAACCCGGCGCTGAACCCGGATGGTAGGTGTCGACGAGGACGTAGTCGGTGGTCGACAGCGTCGGCATATTCGAGCTCGATGCAACGTGAAAGCTTCGCCAACCGGGCGAATATGGAAATCCATTGCTCAGCTCCAGGCCAACACTGATCGCGATAATTACAACGGCCGCAAGCCAGGTCGAGCGGTACCAGGGGTTGGATGGCGCGATCGATCGCAAGCGGACGCGGCGGGCGGCATCGATTGCGACAACCAGGTGGAAAAGCAAGATCGCGCAACCGGAAGCAACCACGGCACCGGGCGTCGGCAGCACGACCCATGTTAGAGCGATCCAAGAAAGGCTGAGTGCGAAGGCAGCGATATACAGAATAATGCCCAAACGCCACGCGCCGGCATAGACCTGCCCGAGACCGGGCAGGATCAGGGACAAAAGGCCCGCCCATGAGGCGCGAAGCCAATCGTTCCTCGGCGGGGCGGCCACGTCGCTCATCGTCCGGTCTTGATGGTCGTCCACAGCCGCGTGCGCTCGCGCACCTGCTCGGCGTTGCCGGCGGTGATGGTGTATAAGCGCGCGCGCACGGCGGGCGGCGGATAGATCAGCGGATTGCCCGAGATGTCCTTGGGCAGCAGCGCTGTCGCCGCCGTGTTGGCGTTGGCGTAGCCCGTGAGCTCGCTCGACGCGGCGGCGACCTTGGGTTCGAGCATGAAGTCGAGGAAGCGGAGCGCTTGGGCAGGATCCGGCGCGTCCTTGGGAATTGCCGCCACGTCGATCCAGAGCAGCGAGCCCTCCTTCGGGATGGCATAGGCGATGTCCTGCCTGTCCTTGGCTTTGGCGGCGCGGTCGCGCGCCTGGAAGATGTCGCCGGAATAGCCGAAGGCCAGGCAGATGTTCCCGCCGGCGAGCGCGTTGATGTACTCGGAGGAATGGAACTTGCGGATGAAGGGCCGCACCGCCTTCACGACGTCGGCTGCCTTGGCGAGGTCCTCGGGCTTCTTGGAATCGGGATCGAGACCGAGATAGTTCAGCGCCGCCGGCAGGACGTCGGTCGCGCTGTCGAGCATCATGACGCCGCAATCCTTGAACCTGGCGACGACCGCCGGATCGAACACCATTTTCAGCGAATCGACCGGCGCATCGGGCATGCGCTTCCTGATCTCGGCCACGTTGTAGCCGATGCCCGTGGTGCCCCACATCCAGGGGATGGCGTGGGCGTTGCCGGGATCGTACTTGGCCAGCGCCGCCATGATGTCGGGATCGAGGTTGCCCCAGTTTCTGAGCTTGGCCCTGTCGAGCGGCACGAACAGGCCAGCGGCGAGCTGGCGCACGAGAAATGGCGAGGCGGTCGGCACCACGACGTCGTAGCCCGAGCGGCCGGTCTTGAGCTTGGCGTCGAGGATCTCGTTGGAATCGTAGGTCGTGTAATTGACCTTGATGCCGGTGTTCTTCTCGAAATTCTTGAGTTCTGTTTCGGCGATATAGTCCGACCAGTTGTAGACGTTGACCTGGCCTTGGCCGAGCGCGGGTGCCGCAGCCAGGACGAGGAGACAGGCGAGGATGGGCAGACGCATCGGCAACTCCGGCGAGATCAGACGCCAAGATATCTGTGCTGCAGCTCGCTGTCGCGGGCCAGCGCGTCGGAGGTGCCGGTCCAGACGACGCGGCCCTTTTCGACGATGTGATGGCGGTCGGCCAGCGCGATCAGTGCGCCCACGCTCTTGTCGATCACCAGGATCGCCTGGCCCTCGCGCTTCAGCCGGTCGAGGCACGACCAGATCTCCTGGCGGATCAAGGGCGCCAGCCCCTCGGTCGCCTCGTCGAGGATCAGGAGCTTGGGATTGGTCATCAGCGCCCGGCCGATCGCCAGCATCTGCTGCTCGCCGCCCGAGAGCTGGTTGCCCATGTTGCGCTGGCGCTCGGCGAGCCGTGGAAAGAAGGTGTAGGCGCGCTCGAGGGTCCAGGGATTGCCGCGCGACGTGCGGTTCGCCGCCGATGCGACAAGGTTCTCGCGCACCGAGAGGTTGGGGAAGATCTGGCGACCCTCGGGCACCAGCCCCAGGCCGAGGCGGGCGATGCGGAAGGCGGGCAGGTGGTCGACCCGGCTGCCCTCGAATTCCACGACGCCGGCCGTCGCCGGCAGCAAGCCCATGATGGCGTTCACGGTCGTGGTCTTGCCCATACCGTTCCGTCCCATCAGGGTCACCACTTCGCCGGCATCGACGGCGAGTTCCATGCCGAACAGAGCCTGGCTCGCGCCGTAGAAGGCCGTGAGCTCACGCACGCGCAGCATCACGCCTCCTCGCCGAGATAGGCCTGGCGGACGTCTGGATTGGCGCGGATCTCCTCGGGCGTGCCGCTGGCGATGGCGCGGCCATAGACCAGCACGGTGATGCGGTCGGCGAGCTGGAAAACGGCATCCATGTCATGCTCGATCAGCAGCATGGCGCGCTTTCCCTTGAACCCGCGCAGGAAGCCGATCATGCGCTGGCTTTCCTCCGCGCCCATCCCGGCCATCGGTTCGTCGAGCAGCAGCAGGATGGGATCGCCGGCCAGCGCCATGGCGATCTCGAGCAGGCGCTGCTCGCCATGGCTGAGGGCGGTGGCTTGCATGTCGGCGCGCTGGGCGAGTCCCACCTCGGCGAGGCCCTGCCGCGCCGGCCGGCGCAGGGTCTCGTCGCGGCTTGCGTCGGCCAGGAAGCGGAAGGAATGGCCGGCATGCGCCTGGACGGCCAGCGCCACGTTGTCGAGGGCGGTGAACTCGCGCAGCACCGAGGTGATCTGGAAGGAGCGCGCCAGCCCCAGCCGCACCCTGGCGTGCGTCGGCAGGTGCGTGATGTCGCGGCCGGCGAAATGAATGGTGCCGGAGTCGGGCCTGAGGTTGCCCGTAAGCTGGCTCACCAGCGTGGTCTTGCCCGCGCCGTTGGGGCCGATCAAGGCATGGATCTCGCCCGGCCGGACGTCGATCGAGACCGAATCGGTGGCGAGAAGGCCGCCGAAGCGCTTGATCAGGCGGTCGGCGGAGAGCAGCGGCTCAGACATGACGTCGCCCCAACAATGAGTCGATGCCACCCTTGGCATAGAGTGCCACCAGCACCAGCATGGGCCCGAACGCGATCTGCCAATATTCGCCCCAGCCCTTGCGGCCGAGATCGAGCAGCGGCGGCAGCGATTCCTCCAGCGCGAAGAAGGCGATGGCGCCGTAGAGCGGACCGAACAGCGTGCCCATGCCGCCCAGCACGACGATGACGATGAGGTCGCCCGACTTCACCCACGACATCATGGCGGGCGAAATATACGCGCCCTCGTTGGCGAGCAGGATGCCGGCCAGTCCGCCGAAGGCCCCGGACAAGATGAACGCCGCCAGCCGATAGCGGAACACCGGGAAGCCAAGCGCCGTCATGCGAAGATCGTTCGACTTGGCGCCGCGGATCACCAGGCCGAAGCGCGAATTGGCGAAGCGGCTGCAGAACCACAGGGTGCCGCAGAGCAGCGCGAAGCAGAGCCAGTAGAACGACGCCTTGTCGCGCAGGTCTAAAAGGCCGGCGAAGCGGCTGCGGCTGATGTTGAGACCGTCGTCGCCGCCATACGCCTCGAGACCCGCCCCCAGATAGTAGACGAGCTGGGCGAAGGCCAAGGTGATCATGATGAAATAGAGGCCGCGCGTGCGCAGCGACAGCGCGCCGATCACGGCGGCCCACAAGGCGGCGGCCACGATGCCGGCCGGCCATTGGATCCAGCCGCTGGCGATGCCGTGATGGGCCAGGATGCCCACGGCATAGCCGCCGACGCCGAAGAACATGGCGTGGCCGAAGCTCACCATCCCGCCATAGCCCAGGATCAGGTTGAGGCTGATGGCGGCGATCGCCCAGATGACGATGCGGGTGCCGATCGACAGCAGGTAGCGCTGGTCGAAGGCCTGCGTCAGCAGGGGCAGGACGGCCAGGACCAGCAGCACGAGGCCGGTGGCGAGGCCTCGTGGGGTGCGGAGGGAGGCGAAGAGGGCGCTCATTGGAGCGCAGTACTCCAATTTGACCTCATCCTGAGGAGCCGCGCCCCTCGGATGCCCTCGGGGTAAACTCCGCGCGGCGTCTCGAAGGATGGGCAACAACGCCGGTGTATCCCACCCTTCGAGACGCGACTCTGCGGGTCGCTCCTCAGGGTGAGGTTGTGGTTGTACCGGCACACGACTAGGTGCGCTGGCCGAACAGGCCGGTCGGCCGCCAGACCAGCACGCCCGCCATGACGATGTAGACCAGCACCTGGGAGATGGCGGGCGCGGCGCTCGAGGCGGCGGAGGTGCTGAGGAAAGTCTTCAGCAGGTCGGGCAGGAAGGCGCGACCGACGATGTCGATCTGGCCGACCACCATGGCCGCCACGAAGGCGCCCTTGATCGAACCGATGCCGCCGATGACGATGATGACGAAGGCCACGATCAGGATGTCGTCGCCCATGCCGATCTTCACCGAGGAGAGAGGCGCTGCCATCAGGCCGGCGAGACCGGCGAACACCGCGCCCAGGCCGAACACCAGGCTGAACAACAGCTCGATGTTGACGCCGAGCGCCCCGATCATGCGCCGGTTGGAGGCGCCGGCCCGGATCAGCATGCCGAGCCTGGTGCGCGCCACCAGCCAGGCAAGCAGCGCGGCAACGACGGCGCCGGCCACGATGATGGCGAAGCGGTAGGCGGGGTAGGCCACACCGGGCAGGATCTCGACGGTGCGCGCCAGGAATGCCGGCACGGCAATGCTCTTGCCGGCCGGACCCCAGACGGCACGCACCAGCTCGTTGAAGAACAGGATCAGGCCGAAAGTCGCCAGGACCTGGTCGAGATGATTGCGGCCATAGAGCCGTCGCATGACCGCGGCCTCGACCACGACGCCCAGCAGGAAGGTGGCGGGCAGCGCCAGCAAGACGCCCAGCATGAAGGAATCGGTCCAGCCGATCAGCGTCCAGGCGATGTAGGCGCCCATCATGTAAAGCGAGCCGTGCGCCAGGTTGACCAGGTCCATGATGCCGAAGGTGAGCGTCAGGCCGGCGGCGAGCAGGAACATCAGCAGGCCGAGCTGCACGCCGTTCAGCACCTGGAGCAGCAGATAGTCCACCTCGTGTTCCCGCTTAGAAGCCCTCTCCCCCGCTGCGCGGCGGAGAGGACCAAGACAAACGAAACGGGAGCGCGTCACCCGCGCTCCCGTCAACGTCGCTCCCCGATCTCATTTCATCGGGCACTTTTCGTAGTAGGAATCCTTGGCATCCTTCACCGCCGTTGCGATGGTCTTCACCGTCATCACGCCCTGGGGGTCCTTCACCGTCTCCTGGATGTAGAAGTTCTCGATCGGGAAGTTGTTGGTGTTGTACTTGAAGTCGCCGCGCAGCGACTTGAAGTTGGCCTTCTTCAGTTCGGCACGGACCTTGTCCTTGTTCGAGAGGTCGCCTTTCAGCGCCTCGGCCGCCGAGGCGATCAGCATG
>DASZJU010000452.1:0-8139 GCA_035947815.1 Reyranella sp. | reverse complement strand
CGTCTCGGCGATGCGCAATTGCTTGAGACCCGCTTTCGAAATCGTCTCGCCCAGCCCCATCTTGATGACCTCGGGCGGGAACAGCGTCTTGAGGAACGGGTTGAGCGCGGCCGAGTATTCGACCATGCCGACGGCTTCGGCAAACTTCACAACGCGCGCCCGGTTGAAGCCGCCGAACCGGGGATCAAGCAGGGCGGTCAGGATCTGGCGGGCGCGGTCGGAGCGGTAGTTGAATATCAGGACGCCATCGCCGTCCTTCATGCCCGCGTAGCCGTCGATGACGGTCGGTCGCACGAACTCGTCGTCCAAACCCGCTTCGTAGCCCTTGTCGACGGCCCCGTCGGGTGCCTTGGCGTGCTCGCCTTTGGCATCGACCATGGCGTCGTAGCCCAGGGCCACGCGCTCCCAGCGCTTGTCGCGGTCCATCGGATAGTAGCGGCCGGCCACCGTCGCAAAATGGATGGGCAGGCCTGCTTTCAGGCCGGCCTGGATGTGTTTCAGGCATTCATGCGCGCTGCGCGGTGGCATGTCCCTGCCGTCAAGGAAGGCGTGGATCCACACCGCCACGCCGGCGCCCGCGATCAGGTTGGCCAGCACAATGAGATGGTCCTGGTGGGCATGCACGCCGCCCAGTGAGGCGAGGCCCATCAGGTGGCAGGCGCCGCCGTTTTTCTTCAGGGTGGCGATCAGCTCGACCAGGATCGGGTTCTTGGCCAGCGAGCCGTCGGCGATGGCCGTGTCGATGCGCGGCAGGTCGGGCACCGCCACCCGGCCGGCACCGAGATTCATGTGGCCAACCTCGGAATTACCCATCTGGCCCTTGGGCAGGCCGACGAAGGTCTCCGAGGCATCGATCAGGCCCTGCGGGCACGTCGCAATCAGCCGGTCGTAGTTGGGCGTGCGGGCATCGAGGATGGCGTTGTAGCGCGGGTCGGGACGATGCCCCCAACCATCGAGAATGCACAGAACGGCGGGTCGCGGACGGCTAGGCGAAGGCATCAGGACGCTGTGCCCTGACGCGGCCCAGAGTGCGACCAGGGGCGCCGATTACCGCGCTCGACAGAGTTGAACTTGTTGGGGCAGGAGAGGTCGCGCGGATCGGTGTTGGGATCCTGGTTCGGCACCTCGATGGCGCAGAACACGAACTCGCCGCGCGGCTCGCCGTCGATCGTGATGTCGTAGGTGTAGGTGCCCGGCGGATCGCCCGGGATGATGCACCACGAGCGTTGCAGCACGCCGTCCTGCACGGTCTCGAACATGCGCGTGGTGGCGCGGGTCTTGTCGGTGCTGACTTCGGTCTCGGGGCCGGCGATCACCTGCTCGGCCGGCTGCGAGGTCGTCAGCACCTCCTTCAGCGACACGACGCGGTTCGGTCCGCCGAGATACATGCGCCAGCCGAAGCAGGCGCGGTTGAACAGCAGCGGGATGGCATTGGTCTCGTAGTGCCGCTGGCGGCCGTCGTCGGCGGTGATCGACACGTAGGGGATGCTGCGCACGGATTTTACCGCCGGCTTCTCCGCCGGCGCGGTCTGGGCGGAGACAGCGGCGGAACCGGCCGTCAGGGCAAGGGTGGTGATGGCAGCCAGGAGCCGCCAGGGAGGTACGCGCATGGATGCAATGTAGCCCCGGTTTTTCGTCAGAACAGAGGCAAAATCGCTGCCATTTTCACACCCGATGGTAGGGGTGTCCGGCCAGGAGCTGCTGTGCCCGGTAAATCTGCTCGGCGAGCATCGCGCGGGCCAGCAGGTGAGGCCAGGTCATGGGCCCGAACGACAGCACGAGTGCCGCTTTTTTCAACAGCGGCTCGCCATGGCCGTCGGCGCCGCCGATCAGGAAAGCCACGTCTGACACCGAATTGTCACGCCAGCGCGCCAGCCGGCCGGCAAAACCTTCGCTGTCCAAAACCTCGCCGCGACGGTCGAGCGCCACCAGCACCGACTTGGCCGGCACGGCGCCCAGCAGCAACTCGCCCTCGCGCGGGATCATCTGCGCGGGCGGCAGCTTGCGCTTTTCCTCCAGCTCGCGCAGCGCGAGCGGCCAGCGGATGCGGTCGGCGTAGTGATCGTAGAGATCGCGTTCGGGTCCGCGGCTGGCGCGGCCAATACAGGCGATCAGGAGTTTCACGCGGGCTTCTTGGCGCGGCGCGGGCGGGCCGTCTTGGCCGGCTTGGGTTTGACCGCGATCGCCTCGGTCTCGAGCGCCCACATCTTTTCCAGCCCATAGAAAGCGCGCGGTTCGGGGCGGAAGATGTGGACGATCACGTCGCCGGCGTCGGCCAGCACCCAGTCGCCGGTCTGCTTGCCCTCGACCGGGATATAACCGTGCCCCGCCTGCTTCAGCCTGTCGGCGAGATGCTCGGCAATTGCCACCACCTGGCGGTTCGACCGGCCGGAGGCGATCACCATGTAATCGGCGAAGGACGACTTGCCCTTGAGATCGATGACGATGACGTCCTCGGCCTTGTCATCGTCCAGTGAACGGCGCACCAGCGCGAGCAGCGCGTCGGTGTCCCTGCTCCGGTCGGGAAGCTGGCGGCCCCGTTCGGATAAACCCTGATCTGCGATGGTCGTTCCTTTCCCTTTGATCCGCCTCGGCCGCACGGCGCGGATGGCGGTGGCGGAGTGGCTGTCGAGCCGGCTTGGGATGAAGCACCAGGCCGGCGGCTGGCAGGAGGCAAGCGCGCGCGCCTGGCCGGCGTCTATCCGATAACGCGCGAAGGCGCGCGGGGCTGCCGAGGCCAGTGCCGCATAGCTCCAGCCCGGACGGGCGAAGGCGGCGATCGGGATAGCGGCGAACAGCTCGCGCCAGCCCGCCCAGTGGACGAGCTGGGGCAGGATGTCCGAGCCCATCAGCCACACGAACCGCGCCCTGGGATAGAGCCGGTTGAGCGCGCGCACCGTGTCGAGCGTGTAGCGCGTGCCGAGCAGCAACTCGGGCGCCTCGACCCGGATGCGCGGATGGTGGGCGATCTGCTTGGCGCGCGCCAGGCGCGTGGCCAGCGGCTCCATGCCGTCGCCGGCCTTGAGCGGGTTCTGCGGCGAGACCAGCCACCACACCTCGTCGAGGCCGAGCCGCCGCAGCGCCTCGAGACTGACATGGCGATGGCCGTCGTGGGCGGGGTTGAACGAGCCGCCGAGCAGGCCGATGCGGCGCGTCGTGTCGCGCGGCACGCCCGGCATCGGATGATGCACGGAGATCACTGCTTATACCTCCCCCGTCATACGGGGGAGGTGCCCCCGAAGGGGGCGGAGGGGGAAGGCCAGAGAGAGAATCTTGGAAAGTTTCAGATCTGAAATTGGCGGGCGTCGCCGCTGCGGCTTTCCCCCTCCGGCCCTGCGGGCCACCTCCCCCGTAAGACGGGGGAGGCATGACTTTTGAAAGCTCATGGGCGCAAGGTGCCCTTGCCGCGCACGATGTTCTTGTAGGTCGTGAGCTCGACCAGGCCGACGGGGCCGCGCGCATGCATGCGGTTGGTCGAGATGCCGATCTCCGCGCCCAGGCCGAACTCGGCGCCGTCGGCGAACTGGGTGCTGGCATTGTGCATGACGATGGCGCTGTCGACCTCGGCGAGGAAGCGCTGGGCCGTCGCCGCGTTGTCGGTCACGATCGACTCGGTGTGCTGGCTGCCCCAGCGCGCGATGTGGCGGATGGCGCCGCCGACGCCGTCGACCGCAGCGACCGAGATGACCGGTGCCAGGTACTCGGTGCGCCAGTCCTTGTCGGTGGCGGCCAGCGCCTGGGGATCGCGCTTCTGCACCTCGCCGTCGCCGCGCACCTCGCAGCCAAGCTCGTGCAGCTTCGCCAACACCGGCATCAGATGCGTGTCGAGCGCGGCGCGATCGACCAGCAAGGTCTCGGCAGCGCCACAGACGCTGACGCGGCGCATCTTGGCGTTGGCCACGATGTCGCGCGCCATGGCGATGTCGGCGTCGCGATCGATATAGACGTGGCAGATACCGTCATAGTGGCGCAGCACCGGTACCCGGCTTTCGTCGGTGACCCGGTCGATCAGCGAACGCCCGCCGCGCGGCACGATGAGGTCGAGCCAGCCGGTTGCGCGCAACAGCTCGCCCACGGCCGCGCGATCGGTGGTCGGCACGAGCTGCACGCAATCCTCGGGCAGGCCGGCCGCCTTGAGCGCGCGGCGCAGTAGCTCGACGATGGCACGCGAGGAATGGAAGCTGTCGGAGCCGCCGCGCAGCACCACCGTATTGCCCGACTTGATGCAAAGCGCACCAGCATCGGCAGTAACGTTGGGTCGGGCCTCGTAGATCACGCCGATGATGCCGATCGGAACCCGCACGCGGCTGATCACCAGACCGTTGGGGCGCGTCCATTGCTCGATCTGGACCCCTACCGGGTCGGGCAGGGTGACGATATCGTCGAGCCCCCTCGCCATCGCCTCGACCCGCGCTTCGTTCAGCAGCAGGCGGTCCTGCAGCGCGACACTCATGCCGGCAAGCTTGGCGGCGTCTATGTCCTTGGCGTTGGCGGCCAGGATCGCGACCTTCTCGCTGCGGATCAAGCGGGCCGCTTCGCCAAGCGCGCGGTTCTTGGCCTCGGTCGAGGCATTGCGCAGGTCGATAGCGGCTTCGCGGGCGCGCCGGCCCAGCTCCGCCACGAGGGCGGCGGTATCTTCAGCGGACTTGGACTGAACGTTCATCGGCCGCTCCAGTATAGCCGTTCCCACGCTCACTCGACCACGAGGTCGTCGCGATGGACCATCTCGTCGCGACCGCGGAAACCCAACAAATGCTCGATCTCCGCGCTCTTGCGCCCGGCGATGCAGCGGGCGTCCTCGGCGGCGTAGGCCACCAGGCCGCGCGCCAGCACCCGTCCGGCGCGGTCCTTCACGTCGACCACGTCGCCGCGCTTGAATTCGCCCTCGACGGCGGTGACGCCGGCGGGCAGCAGGCTCTTGCCGGCCGACAGCGCGCGCATCGCGCCGTCGTCGACCATGAGCGCGCCCGCTGTCTTGAGCGAACCCTTGATCCACTTCTTGCGGGCCGACAATGGCGAGCCCTCGGGCAGGAACCAGCTGCAGCGCGCCTTGCCGTCCAAAAGGGCGCCCAGCGCACCGACCGCGCGGCCGTCGGCGATCGCCATGCGGCAGCCAGCGGCCATGGCGATGCGGCCGGCCAAAAGCTTGGTCGCCATGCCGCCGTTGGACAACTCGGAGGCGGCGCTGCCGCCCATCGCCTCGATGGCGGGCGTGATCTCGCGGATTTCGGGAATGAACCTGGCCGAGACGTCGAGGCGCGGATCGCCGGTGTAGAGCCCGTCGATGTCGGACAGCAGCACCAGCGTGTCGGCGGAGATCATCTCGGCGACGCGCGCTGAAAGCCGGTCGTTGTCGCCGAAGCGGATCTCGTCGGTCGCCACCGTGTCGTTCTCGTTGATCACGGGCACGGCCTTCATCGCCAGCAGGGTGGCCATGGTCTGGCGGGCGTTGAGGTAGCGCCGGCGCTCCTCCGAATCGTCGAGCGTCAGCAGGACCTGCGCCACGGTGATGCCGTGCCGCGCCAATGCCTCCTGATAGGCATGGGCGAGCTGAATCTGGCCGGTGGCGGCGGCAGCTTGGCTCTCCTCGAGCTTCAGCGGACCGGGCGCCAACTTGAAATGGGTGCGGCCGAGCCGGATGGCGCCGGACGAGACCACCACCACCTCGCAGCCGCCTTTGTGCAGGCGCGCCACGTCGTCGCTCAGGGTCTCCAGCCAGTCGCGCCTGATCTCGCCCCCGGTCTCGTCGACCAGGATCGAGGAGCCGATCTTGACGACCAGCCGGCGTGCTCCCTCGAGCGGTGTCACGCGGCTTCCTTGGCGGGATCGCGCTGCTTCTCGACCAGTTTCAGCAATTCGTGCAGCAACGGCTGCACGCCCTGCCCGGAGACGCCGGAAATCACGTGCACCGACTTGCGGCTGGCTTTGGCGAGCAGCGCGCGCTTGGCCTCGATGTCCTCCGCCGTCATGGCGTCGACCTTGTTGAGCGCCACGAGTTCCTTCTTGCGTACGAGATTGCCGCCATAGGCCTTGAGTTCGCCGCGCACCGTGCGATAGGCGCCGACGACGTCGTCCTCGGTGCCGTCGACCAGGTGCAGGAGCGCGCGGCAGCGTTCGACATGACCCAGGAAGCGCGTGCCCAGCCCCGCGCCCTCATGCGCGCCCTCGATGAGGCCCGGGATGTCGGCCATCACGAACTCGCGGTCGCCGGCTTTCACCACGCCCAGTCCGGGATGCAGGGTTGTGAAGGGGTAGCCCGCGATCTTGGGTCGCGCGTTGGAGGTGGCGGCAAGGAACGTCGACTTGCCGGCGTTGGGCAGCCCGACCAGGCCGATGTCGGCGATCAGCTTCAGCCTGAGCCACACCCAGCGCTCTTCGCCGGGCCAGCCTTTGTCGGCGCGGCGCGGCGCGCGGTTGGTCGAGCTCTTGTAGTGCAGGTTGCCGTAGCCGCCGTCGCCGCCCTTGGCCAGCACCACCCTCTGGCCAAGCTCGGTGAGGTCGACCAGCAGGGTCTCGTTGTCTTCGGCGAAGACCTGGGTGCCGCGCGGCAGGCGCAGCACGACGTCCTTGCCGGCGCCGCCGGTGCGCTGGCTGCCCATGCCGTGATGGCCGGTCTCGGCCTTGAAGTGCTGCGAATAGCGGTAGTCGATCAGCGTGTTCAGCCCATCGACGCATTCGAGGATCACGTCGCCGCCCTTGCCGCCGTCGCCGCCGTCGGGCCCGCCGAACTCGATGAACTTCTCGCGGCGAAAGCCCGCCGACCCCGCGCCGCCGTTGCCGGAGCGGACGTAGATCTTGGCCTGGTCGAGGAACTTCATGGCGGTGGGTCCAGAAATGAAAAGGGGGAACGGCAGACCGTTCCCCCTAGAAAACTCCGATCGGACGGGAACGGTTATTCGGCAGCCATCTTGGCCGGAGCAGGGGCCGGCGCCGGGACCACGTTCACCTCGACCTTGCCGCCCGTCCGCTTGCGGAACGAGACGACGCCGTCGATGGTGGCGAAGAGGGTGTGGTCGCGGCCGACGCCGACATTCTCGCCGGGGTTCATCTTGGTGCCGCGCTGGCGGACCAGGATGTTGCCCGACAGGACCTTCTGGCCGCCGAAGCGTTTTACGCCCAGCCGCTTACCCGCGGAATCGCGGCCGTTGCGCGAGGAGCCGCCTGCTTTTTTGTGTGCCATCGTACTGCTCCGGTCGCTCTATCAGGCGACGATCTGTTCGATCTTGACCACCGTCAGGTCCTGACGATGACCGTTCTTGCGCCGCGAGTTCTGGCGGCGGCGCTTCTTGAAGACGATCAGGTGCGGCCCGCGCGCCTGCTTGACGATCGAGCCTAAAACCTTGGCGCCGGCAACCGTCGGCGCGCCGACTTTGTCGTCCACCATCAGCACGTCGGTGAACTCGACCTGGGCGCCGGCCTCGCCCGCGATGCGCTCGATCGTGAGCGTGTCGTCGGGGGCGACGGTGTATTGTTTTCCACCCGTGCGGATAACGGCGATCATGCTGACACCTGACTAAAAGCCTTCCCGGCTGAGCGGACCCTACCATCCACCCCACAACAGATAGGGGGATTGGCCGGATCCATGCCCAAAATGCCGGAAAGCACGAAAGAGCGCGGCGGGCCTGAATGACCCGCCGGAGGAGGGCGGAATATACGCAGGAAGTCCCCCAAGTCAACGCCGGAAACCCCTGATTCCGGGCTGAAAAGGGGACGATTGGTGCCGCCAACCGCCGAGTTGCCCCGACAAAACCGGGCCCCTATAAGCGGTGCCCCGGAGAGGTGCCAGAGTGGTCGATCGGGACGGTCTCGAAAACCGTTGTGCGTGCAAGCGTACCGTGGGTTCGAATCCCACCCTCTCCGCCATTTCCCGCGAAGAATGCATTTCGGCAGTTCCCGCAGTTCCCGCACCCCTTTTGGGCGGCGAAAAACGCTGGTGGCCGAAACGGTGGTCGCCGGCTGGGGGTCTCCAGAGAAGGCCATGGGCCGATCCTCTTTGCTTGAAGGTCGGCAGACATACGCCACAACATTGCTCAATTCTGTCAAGCGCCAAGGGTGATCGCCGAGCAGAATAATACTTTCCCACCGGCATGGAGGCGCGGAGAGCGCGCAGCGTCGGTCGTACACCATGAGTGGGGGCAC
>DASZJU010000451.1:0-7542 GCA_035947815.1 Reyranella sp. | reverse complement strand
GGCGCCCAGCGTGTCGGGCACGATGCCGGCCTCGAGCACCAGCCGCGCCATCTTGAAGGAGAAATGCGAGCCGTGGCCGACGTCGGTCTTGAGGCCCTGCGCCAGCGCCTCGCGCACCACCGGATGGACCTTGCCGTGCTGATCGACGAAGCCGCCGGGATGGCGCGTGAAGGGATGGGCCAGGATATCGCCCGGCCGAAGGATCTTCAGCATCTCGGGCAGGATGGCGTCGGGATCGTAGGGATGCTTGTCCTCGGGCAGCGGCCAGAGCTGGCCGAAATGGATGTAGAGCGGCAGGTCGAGCGCGCGGCCGATCTTGGCGGCGCGGCGCATCGCTTCGTCGCCCCAGCGCGTGAACCCGCCGATCTCGGCATGGCCTTTCACGCCGCGCACCAGGTCGGCGTTCTCGCGGGCGGCGCGCACCGTGTCGTCGACGGCGATGCAGTCGGGACGGTAGAGCTCGGGGTAATAGTGACCTTCCAGCCCGCCCACCATGTAGGCGGAGATGAAGGCCAGCACGCGCGTGTTGGCGGGCTTCACGGCATATTCGCGGAAGCCGGGGAAGGTCAGCACCGAGGGCCCGCCCTGGTCGACCACCGTGGTCACGCCGGAGTGGACGCCCACGGTATCGGCGTCGAGTCCGAAGCGGCCGCTGACATAGCGATAGACGTGGGCGTGGGTGTCTATGAGGCCTGGCAGCACCAGCTCGCCACCGACATCGACCGTCTGCTTCGCCGGACCCGGCAAGTTCTTGCCCACCGCAGCGATACGGCCGTCGCGCACGGCGACGTCCAGAACGCCGTCGAGGCCCTGAGCCGGATCAATGACCCGGCCACCCCGAAGCACAAGATCGTATGGCGCGGATGGCACGATATCCATGTTGGTTCCCTCGGTTGGCCGACGCGCATTCTGTTGGTCCGGCGCCATCGGGACAAGGGCCGTTGGCGGCATGCGGTTTGCATGCCGACCAGCCGAACCGGGAGGGAATCCTGATCCTGGAAGGCGCCGGAGACAAAGCCATGAGCCCCAAGACGAACCGCGCATTGCGCGATGCGGGGCGATGGCTGTTGGCGTGCATCGAGAGCTTTCCCATCCCCATCGAGGAAGCCTTGTGGGTTGAAGACTCCAGGCGCACCGTGGCCGAAGAAAGGGCCGCGGCCTGGAGGAGAAAAATCAGCCCATGACAGAAATCCTGCGTGAGATGGTGCGCCATCCGTCGGCCTGGTACGGCCGGGACCTGGCGAACGACAGTTCGTGGATCGTCCATCTCGAGCCGGCGCATCTCGCGGAGATCGCGGCAGCCGTCCAGTCGGTCGCGCGACGCGGCCTGCCCTTCGCGGCGCTTACCCGGGACGACTTCCCGCTGCCGACGCTCGGCCCGCTGCTGCGCCGCTGGCAGGACGAGATCATCGACGGCCGTGGCTTCTACGTGCTGCGCGGCCTCAACGCCGCGGATTATACCGATGCCGAGGTCGGCATGATCTTCTGGGCCATGGGCCTTTATCTCGGCCGCGCCGTCACCCAGAATCCCAAGGGCGACCTCTTGGGTCACGTCTACGACCATGGCCGCCGCTACGGCGATATCGACGTGCGCGGCTACGAGACCAGCGCCCACCTGCCCTTCCACACCGATTCAGGTGACATCGTGGGCCTGCTCTGCCTGCGCCGCTCCAAAAGCGGCGGGCTGTCGAGCGTGGTGAGTGCCGTCACCATCCACAACGAGATCATGAAGCGCCATCCCGAGTACCTGGCGCCGCTCTACCGTGGCTTCCACTACATCCGCCGCGAAGCGGCGCTGACGGAAAGCCCGGTCACGCCGTATCGCCTGCCGGTGTTCGGCGTGCGCGACGGCTTGGTGAGCGTCCGCCTGATCCGCAACCAGATCAACGCCGCATGCACCAAGACCGGCGTGCCGCTGGAGCCGATCGAGCGGTTGGCGCTCGACCTGTTCGACGAACTGGCGCAGGATCCGGAGGTCCATCTCGACATGGACCTGCACGTCGGCGACATCCAGTTCTGCAACAACTACGTGATGCTGCACTCGCGCACGAGCTTCGAGGACTATCCCGAGATCGAGCGCCGCCGCCACATGATCCGGCTGTGGCTGACCATGGACCAGCGCCGGCCGCTGGCCGAAGGCTTCCCGCCGCAGAACGGCTACGGCGACCGCCAGCTCATCGAAACCGCGCTGCAAGCGACTGGCTGAGGCGCGCGCACGGCAAGCCCTGTGCGAATAGGCAGGCCGAGGTGATGGCGTAAGGTCGTGCCCTCGTAGTCCCGGCGGAACAGCCCGCGCCGCTGCAGGATGGGCACGACTTGGTCGACGAACAGGTCCATTTCGTCGTGGAAGTAGGCCGGCATGACGTTGAAACCGTCGCACGCCCCTTCGTCCAGCCACAACTTCATGTGGTCGACGAGCTGCTCGGGCGTGCCGACGAATGAGCCGTGCGAGCGGCTGGCGGCGACAAGGACGCCGCAGTCGCGCACCGACAGGCCCTCGCGGTCGGCGCGCTCCATCAGATGCATCACGCGCGGCGTGAAGGCACTGCCGCCGGCGCGGATGTCGGCGGTCGGCAGCGGGCCATCCTGCGGATAGTCATAGAGGCGGAACTGCATCTGCTCGCTCAGCATCCAGATGCCGACCGCCGGATGCAGCAGATCGTTCAGCATCGTCTCCTTCTCGAGCGCCTCCTTCTCGGTCGAGCCCAGGATCGGCAGCAGCCCCGGCAATACTTTCAGGATCGCCGGGTCTCGGCCGTGGCCCGGCATCCTCTGCTTGACGGCAGCGCGGAACTTGATCGCCTCCTGGCGATTGCTTTGCGCGGCGAAGATCAGCTCCGCCACCGTGGCGGCGAATTCCAGCCCGGCCGGCGAGCCGCCCGCCTGCACCATGACCGGCCAACCCTGCGGCGAGCGCGGAAGGTCGAGCGCGCCTTTCACCGCGAAGAACTGTCCCTTGTGATCGAGCTCGCGCACCTTGCCCGTATCGACGAACGCCCCGCTCGCGCGATCGGCCGTGACGGCGCCGTCTTCCCAGCCGTCCCACAGGCCCTTGCAGATGTCGACGAACTCGCGGGCACGCTGGTAGCGCATGGTCTTTTCCATGTGCGACTTGCGGCTGAAGTTGAGCGCGGCATCGTCGTTGGCGGTGGTGATGATGTTCCAGCCGGCGCGGCCGCCGCTCAGATGATCGAGCGAGGCAAAGCGCTGGGCGATAGCGAAGGGCTCGTTGTAGGTGGTGGAAAGCGTTGCCACCAGGCCGACGCGCTCGGTGGCGCCGGCCACGGCCGAGAGGATGGAGATCGAATCGATGTTGTTCAGCGCGCCTTGAGCGATGACGCGGCCGTCCTTCTCGCGCGCCGCCAGCATGTCGCCCACGAACACCAGGTCGAACTTGCCGCGCTCGGCCGCCTGGGCGGTGCGGCAGTAGTAGTCGTAGCCGAGGATGTCGCGCGGCTGGACGGAGCCGTGCCGCCATCCCGCGATATGGTGCCCGCCGGGATAGGTGAAGACGCCGAGATGCATTTGTCGCTCTGCCACTTGACCCTCTTTCTAGGCGGCGAAGCGGCTTTGGGCGCGCTGCAGGCCGAGATGGCCGCGCAGCGTCGTCGATTCGTAGCCCATCCGCACCAGCCCGCGCCGGCGCAGCAGCGGCACCACGGCGTCGACCAGCAGACCGAGATCGATCGGCAGCACGGCGGGCAGGATGTCGAAGCCGTCGCAAGCACCGCTCGTGTGCCATTCGGCCAGGTGCGCGGCGAACTGCTCGGGTGTGCCGACAAAGCGCGGCACAGCAGCGTCTAGCGTCGCCAAAGCGTCGAGCTCCACCGCGCGCCGGGCAGCGGCGGCCTCCGTCTCCGCCAGGATCGTCATCGTGCGAACGACGTAGCGCAGACCATCGGCGTCGCGGCCGTGCCGGCCGGCGAGCGCGCGCCAGTCGGCGCGCCCCTCTTTCGCTTCGGCGATCGTGGCCGGCTGGGCCAGCACGACCTCGGCGCTGGCGGCAGCGCCCTGCCGTGCGGCGCCGGCCGGCACGTCGCGATGCAGGATCACCGGCTGGCCCTGGACCGGCCGCGGTACGTTCAGCGGGCCGCGCACGGTGAAGAAACGGCCGGCATGATCGATCGGATGCACGCGCTCGGGATCGGCGAAGGTACCAGTCGACTGATCGACGACGAAGCCGTCATCTTCCCAGCTGTCCCACAGCTGGCGCGCGACGTCGATCAGCTCGGCCAGTCTCAGCGCGGCTTCCCTGTCGTCGGTCGGCAGGTCCGGCCGCTGTACCCTTGCGGCGAGCTCGGCGCGGCCGTCGAGGCCGGCGATCCAGCCGGTGCGACCACCGGCCAGGTGATCGAGCGTGGCAAACACGCGGGCGACGTGAAAGGGCTCGGCCACATCCGCCGGCCAGTAGCCGCCGAGCCCGATGCGCCGGGTGGCGCCGATCAGCAGACCGAGCAGCGGCAGCGGATCGAGCTGGAGCCCATCGACCCTGCCCGCGGCGCGCACCGCCAGCGGCGCGGTCGGCAGGCCGAGCAGCACGGCGTCGAGGCCGCCGCGCTCGGCGGTTTGCGCCGCCGCCTTGAAGGGCGCCGCGCCCGCGAAGCCCGCGGTGCCGGAAACGCGCCAGGCTGCGGGATGCCAGCCGTGCGCTGCAAGCGATGCCAGCAAATGCATGTCAGGCTTCGCCCATCGCCCTACGCTGGAAGCTTCGGGTGCGTTCATTGCGCGGATTGCCCATCAACTCCCCCGGCCGGCCTTCCTCGATGATACCACCATGGTCATGCCCGAGCGTCGGTGCGTGCCGAACATCATGCCGTGGGCGGATCCCAGACGAGCAAGCGCACGGGCGTCGGGTTGAAGCCGTTGCACGGATTGTTGACCTGCGGACAGTTGGAGATCACGAAAATCACATCCATGTCGGCTGTGACGTCGACATGGTTGCCGCCCGCGGAGATGCCGTCGACGACGGTGAAATTGCCCGATGGATCGATCGGCACGTTCATGAAGAAGTTCAGGTTGGGGACGATGTCGCGCTTGGCCAGGCCGTATCGGGAAAGTTCGAGAATGAAATTCTCGCGGCAGGCGTGCTGGTATTTCGTCGACTCGCCGAAACGGACCGCGTTGCTCTCGCACGAACAGCATCCCGCCGAGGTGTCGTGCCGTCCGCAGGTATCGGCGGTGATGCGCGCCATGATCCTCCCCTTGTTCGAAACCAGCCGTGTTCCAAGCTCGACATAGGCCGAGCCCTGGACACGCATCGTATCCTGCGCGCTGTAGCGTTCGGCCGGATCCTCGGCGCAGTAGAGCAGCGCATCGACGGCCTGCTGGCCTTCGATATCGACGATGCGCAGCGTCTGCCCACGCTTGAGGAGACGCGACCACGGCCGTTCAGCCGGCACCTCATGGGAATAAACGGCGTCGGCGGGATCCGGTATCGACTGATTGGACATCGCACTCTCTCCTCAGGCGTAGAGCCGATCCGTGAACTGAAACGCGCGAACGATTTCCGGCGACATCGTGCGGCAGGGATCGTCGGCCGCGGCGGGCGGCGCGCGGTGCCGCACCAGCGTGATCGGGCCATTGGCGGTAGGCCGTGCCGGATCGAGCGGGTGCGGGCAGTTCGACAACACGAGCACGAGATCGGCCTCGGCGCGCAGGTCGACGAAATCGCCGGGTCGCTTGCGTGTGGCATTCCAGACGAAGCGGCCGGCCGCATCGACCGACACCGGGGCAAAGAAGCTGACGCAGGGCGGGATGTCGCGCAGTCCCAGTCCAAGTTTGGACGCCGCTGCAAGAAAATTTTCGTGGGTGTTGCGCGAGACCTCGCCGTAGGCGGCGAGCGCCGAGGCCGGCGTCGAGCCGCCCATCAGAAGATCGTGCGCGCCGCTGGTATCCTCGATCAGCGACAGGAAGACCCGTCCCATGTCCGACAGGATGACGCGGCCCCTGCACAGGGCGGCGCTCCATTGGACCTTGGCCGTGTCGGCGCAGTTGATCCGCTCCGACGGATCGTGCTCGCACCAGCCGATCAGCGAGACGCTCGAGGCGCCCAGCGGGTCGATGATGCGCAGGGCCTCGCCCCGCCGCAGCCGCACCGTATCGTACCAGCCCAGCGGGACCTCCTCGCGGCTGATGACCGCTTGCGGCGCAATCGGCGCGGCATCGAGCGCGGTCGCGGGCGGCAAGGCTTTCGGTGCTGCCTCCTGTCCCGCCAACCGAAGCTCCTCGTAGCGGCGGCGGTTGGCTGCGGAAATCTCCGCCTTCGTCTTACCGACCATCGTGTTCCTCATGGTCTCATGGCGATCAGGTAATCCCGTGCCGCGAGCGCGTGTACCCGCAGCACATGATGAAACTCGGCGATGCTGACGCTCTCATCGGCGGCGCCCATGCCGGCGGGCGAACAGCCGTAGACGAAGGCGGGCACGCCCTTCATCCGCCAGAAGCGGGTATCGGTGCCGCCGAGGCTGACGATCGGCTGCGGTTCATAGCCGAGCGCGGCGGCGGCGTTGCGCACGAGATGGCCCACCATCTCGTGCGTCGGATCGGACCAGTTGGCTTCCGGGCCGCCAGGCAGCAGTTCCTCGAAGCTCACCATGGGATAGCGCGCGACGATCGCCGCCACCGCCTGCAGCACTGATGCGCGCGAGATGCCGACGGGCAACCGGAAATCGACCTCGAGCAGGCACTCGGCCGGCAGCATGTTGATCTTCACGCCGCCCTGCAGGACGCCGATATTGACCGAGACCCGGCGCATGACCCCGGTCGCGCCGGCGCCGAGCGACTGGTCGATGGCCTTCTGCACCTCGCCGCGGTCCAGCATCCGCCGCACCACGTCCGGCTCGTCGGGCGTCCTCTTCTCGATGGCCAAAAGCTCGCCGATCAGCTGGGCCGCCACCTTGTTGGCGCTGCCGCCGGTGTGCGGATAGGCGCTGTGGCCGCCCGGAACGGCGATGCGGAAGCGCAGCCACAGCATCGATTTCTCGCCGAACCGCACCGTCTGCAGGCCGCTCGGTTCGGTATTCAGCACGCAGTCGCCCAGCACGTCCGCGCAATTCTCGACCAGCCACGCCGAGCCCCAGCGGCCGCCGGTCTCTTCGTCCGACACCACGGTGAGCGTGACCCTGCCCGGCAGCGCATCGCGCAAGCGGTACAGGTAGGCGAACACGAACAACAGCGCTGACGTGCCGCATTTCATGTCGACCGTGCCGCGTCCGTAGACGCGACCCTCGACGACCTCGCCTGACCAGGGATCGCGCGACCAGGCGGCGCGGTCGCCGACCGGGAACACGTCGAGATGGCCGTTCAGCACCAGGTGCCGGCCGCTGCCGGCGCCGCCGGCGAAGCTGGCGATCAGGTTCGGCGTCGACGCTTGCGGCGCTTCGGTACGGTGGGCGATGCCCTCGGCGTCGAGGAAGTGGCGGAACAGGTCGGCCGCTTGCGTGGTGTCGCCCGGCGGATTGCAGGTGTCGATGCGCGTGAAGGCGCGCAGGAAGTCGAGCTGGCGGTCGCGCTCGGACTCGAGCCAGTGCAGCAGCCGGTCGG
>DASZJU010000450.1:0-1980 GCA_035947815.1 Reyranella sp. | reverse complement strand
TCCAGGCAAGGCTCGGCATCACCCGCCCGCTGCTGGCCAGCCGCCTGCGCAAGCTGGTCAAGGATTTCGTCCTGGCCAAGGTGCCCTATCAGCAGCGGCCGCTGCGCTACGAGTACCGGCTGACCGAGAAGGGCCTCGATCTCTACCCCATCGTCATGTCGATCGTTCACTGGGGCGACGTGCACATGGCGGGCAAGAAAGGGCGCCCGCTGCTCCACCAGCACGCCAATTGCGGCCAGACCTTCGACCCCGTGATGACCTGCTCGGCGTGCGGCGAGCCCGTCAATCCCCGGCAAGTCCATGTCCATCGCGGACCGGGTGCGGCCGATGCCCGCCATCTGCCGTCCCCTGCCACGGCCGCCGCGGCACGGCGACGGCCGTCCGGTCCTTCCCGCATCCGGCACCGCAAATCGAGGGCCCCCACATGAGAACCAGGACATGAGAACCAGGATCACCGATCTTCTGGAAATCGAGCACCCCATCATCCAGGGCGGCATGCACTTCGTGGGGTTTGCCGAGCTGGCGGCAGCCGTATCGTCGGCAGGGGGGCTGGGCATCATCACCGGACTGACGCAGCGCACGCCGGAAGCGCTCGCCAACGAGATCCGACGTTGCCGCGAGATGACCAACCGGCCGTTCGGCGTCAACCTTACCTTCCTGCCGGCCGTCACGCCGCCCGACTATCCCGGGTACATCCGCGCGATCGTCGAGGGCGGCGTCAAGATCGTCGAGACCGCCGGCAACAATCCGCAGAAGTGGCTGCCCGCGCTGAAGGAAGCCGGCATCAAGGTCATTCACAAATGCACGTCGGTGCGCCATTCGCTGAAAGCCGAGTCGATCGGCTGCGACGCCGTCAGCGTCGACGGCTTCGAATGCGGCGGCCATCCCGGCGAGGACGACGTGCCGAACTTCATCCTGCTGCCGCGGGCAGCGGAGGAGCTGAAAATCCCCTTCGTCGCGTCGGGCGGCATGGCCGACGGCCGCTCCCTCGTCGCCGCCCTGTCGCTGGGCGCGGACGGCATGAACATGGGCACCCGCTTCATCGCCACCAAGGAGGCGCCCGTGCATGAGCACGTGAAACAGGCTCTGCTGGCCGCCAGCGAGCTCGACACGAGGCTGGTCATGCGGCCGCTGCGCAACACTGAGCGCGTGCTCAGGAACGCCGCTGTCGATCGCCTGCTCGAGAAGGAGCGCGCCCTTGGGCCGAACATCAAGTTCGAGGACATTCTCGGCGAGGTCGGGGGCGTCTATCCGCGCATCATGAAGGACGGCGAGATGGATGCTGGCGCCTGGTCGTGCGGCATGGTGGCGGGGCTCATTCACGACATCCCGACGGTGAAGGAACTCATCGACCGAACCATCACCGAGGCGGAAAGCATTGTCGCCGGGCGGCTGAAAGGCTTCATGAAGGCCTAGAGCATACCATCAGGTGTCTTGCCGGACCGCGGGCCTCCAGGCCCGCTCATGTCATCGTATCGACGATGAAGATGCGGGCCTGAGGGCCCGCGGTCCGGCATGACTTGAGTCGAGCTCGACGGCCCCTCCTGCTCGTCAGGCCGCGTCGCCAAGACAGATCCCCAGCGCTCGCGCCGTGCGGATCAAGGCGCCGTCGCGATCGACGGTGCGCGAGCGGCCGACGACCTTTTCGAGTGGTACGTCGATCACGGAGCGATTCCACCACGCCACCATGCGATCGGCTTTGCCGTCGGCTAATAGGTCGACGGCGCGCACGCCCAACGCCGAGGCGAGCAGGCGGTCCTCGGCTGTCGGCATGGCGCCGCGCTGGACATGGCCCAGCACCGTGGCGCGCGTCTCCGCCCCCGTCTCCTGGCTGAGCCGGTGCGCCAGCCAGTCGCCCACGCCATGCTGCGGCGGATCGAGCGCATCGACGGGATGGCGGGCCGCTTCCGCCACGACGACCAGCGCCGAGCTGCGGCCGGCCGCGCGCAGGCGCGCGATATGCTCGACCACGCGCTCCAG
>DASZJU010000449.1:0-3105 GCA_035947815.1 Reyranella sp. | reverse complement strand
GAGCCCTGCGGCTTGGCCGCCTGCTGGCCCCACTGCATCCAATAGGCGCCATAGGCGCGATAGAGATCGTCGGTCTCGAGGTAGCTTGCCGCCGGCAGCACGATGTCGGCGTACTTCGCGGTGTCGGTCATGAACGGATCGTGCACGACGGTGAACAGGTCTTCGCGCGACAGCCCCTTCCGCACCTTGTGAACCTCGGGACAGGTCACCGCCGGATTGTTGGCCGAGATGTAGATCGCGCGGATCGGCGGATCCTTCATGTTCAAAAGCTCTTCACCCAGCCGCAGGTGATTGACCATGCGCGCCGCCGCCGGCCCCGACGGCTTGCGCACGGCGTTGTAGTTGAGGTCGCACGACGCCGCCGTCAGCAGCAGTGCGCCGCCGCCCTTTGCCGCGTAATGGCCGCTGACGCCGGGCAGCAGCGCCACCGTGCGCAGCGCCTGGCCGCCATGGGTGAGGCGGGTCATGCCCTCGCCGAGGCGAATCAAGGCCGCCTTGGCCTTGCCGTACAGGGCCGCGAGCTTCTCGATGTCGGCTGCGGCAAGTCCGGTGATCTCGGCGGTGCGGGCCGGCGTGAATTTCGGCAGGATCTCACGCTCGACCCGGTCGAAGCCCGTGGTGTGCCGGGCGATGTAGTCGCGGTCGGCAAGCTTGTCGCGCACCAGGATGTGCATGAGGCCCAACGCCAACGCGGCATCGGTGCCGATCCGAATCGGCAGATAAAGATCGGCCGCCTTGGCGCTGCGCGTGCGGCGCGGATCGATCACCACGATCGGCACGCCGCGCTGCTTCCGCTGCGCCTCGGCCAGCGCCCAGAAATGCACGTTGGTGGCGGCGAGATCGGCGCCCCACGAGATCACCAGGTCGGAATGCACGACATCTTCGGGATCGGCGCCGCCCACCGGGCCAAGCGTCATGTCCCAGGCCGTCTCGCAGCAGGTGTCGCACACCGTGCCGGCCTGCAGGCGCGAGGCGCCCAGCGCATGGAAGAGGCCATTCACCAGGCCGCGGTTCATCAGCCCCTGATGGGCGGAGTAGGCATAGCCCAGCAGGGCAAGCGGGCCGCTTTGCTCGACGATCGTTTTCCATTTGGCGGCGATCTCGTCGAGCGCCTCGTCCCAGGTGATCGGCTTGAACTGGCCGGAGCCTTTGGGGCCGGTGCGCTTGAGCGGCGTGCCGACGCGCTCCGGCGAGTTCACCAGATCGGCGTCCCGGTTGACCTTGCCGCAGGCGAAACCGGCCGTGTAGGGGTGATCGGGATCTCCCTGCACGCGCACGACCTTGCCGTCCTCGACATGGGCGATAAGCGAGCACATGTCGGGACAATCGTGCGCACAGACAACTCGAACGGACTTCGCCACACCGTCTCCCCAAAATTAGAAGACGGAGTGTAACAGAGGCTTAAAAAACCTCGGCCTTACTTCTTCTTGGCCGCGCCCTTAGCTGGCGTCTCTTCCGGCTTGGCGCCGGTCGACTTGGTGCCCGCGCCCATGCCGCTGGTCATGCCGAAGCGGTCCTTGAAGCGCTGCACGCGGCCGCCGCGGTCGATGCTCTGGCGCACGCCGGTCCACGCCGGATGAGTCTTGGGATCTATATCGAGGCGCAGCGAAGCGCCTTCCTTGCCCCAGGTCGACTTCGTCTCGAAGGACGTGCCGTCGGTCATGACCACGGTGATCTTGTGGTAGTCGGGGTGGATCTTCTCTTTCATCGGCAATCTCCAGCGCTAAAAGGCCGATTTCCGACCGGCCGGCGCAACAGGGCCGGGGGTATACAGGCCCCGCCGGCCGCGGACAAGCATCTCATGCCTCCCCCGTCACACGGGGGAGGTGCCCCCGAAAGGGGGCGGCGGGGAAAGCCCCAGTCGAGGCGCTTGCCAGGACAAAGATCATGATCTCTGACGTTCAATTGTCGCCTTTGGGGCCTTCCCCCTCCGGGCCTGCGGGCCACCTCCCCCGTATGACGGGGGAGGAGTGTTGTGCGCGGCCAAACGGGCCTGTAGACCGGCCGGGCCCATGAGCGATTCAGCCTTCGAAAGCTTGGCCGACAGCCTGCTTGCCGCCCTCGAGGAGGGAATCGGCCCCCATGCCGATGCCGAGCTGCAGGGCGGCGTGCTGACGGTCGAAGGCAATGACGGCACCTGGCTCGTCAACAAACATGCACCCACCCAGCAGATCTGGCTGAGTTCACCGCAAAGCGGGGCGCGTCACTATGCCTACGATGCCGGCTCCGGCCGGTGGAAGGATACACGGGGCGGACCGGACCTGATTACCCATTTGTCGGGTGAACTTGGCGTCCTGCTGACATGGCATTCGCAATGAACCGATTCAGCGGCCTCAACCTGCTCGGCCCCTATCTCAGGCCCTATCGCGGCCGGGTGGCGCTGGCCCTGTTGTCGCTCCTGGTGGCGGCCGGCACAGTGCTGGCCTTCGGCGCCTGCCTGCGCGCCCTGATCGATCGCGGCTTCGCCCAGGGCCGGCCCGATGTGCTGAACTATGCGCTGGCCTCGCTGCTTGCCGTGGCGGTGGTGCTGGCGATCGCCTCGGGTGCGCGCTTCTACCTGGTCTCCTGGCTGGGTGAGCGCGTGGTCGGCGACCTGCGCCGCGACCTGTTCACCCATGTCGTGCGGCTGGGCCCGGCCTGGTTCGAGGTCAAGCGTTCCGGCGACGTCATGAGCCGCATCTCCTCCGACGCGCAGCTCATCGAGCAGGTGATCGGCTCGTCGGCGTCGGTGGCATTGCGCAACACGCTGATGTGCATTGGCGGTGTCGCCATGCTGGTGATCACCAATCCCAAGCTGGCGCTCCTGGTGCTGGCCGTGGTGCCGCTCGTCGTGGCGCCGATCATCCTGTTCGGCCGCAAGGTCCGCGCTCTGTCGCGCGAAGCCCAGGCGCGCATGGCCGACATGGTGTCGGAAGGCGGCGAGACGCTCGACGCGGTGCGCACCGTGCAGGCCTTCGCCCAGGAGGATCGTGCCGCCAAGCGCTTCGGCGAGGCGACGGAACGCACCTTCGCCGCCGCCCGCAAGCGCATCGTACGGCGCGCCGTCATGACCACGCTGGTGATCTTTATCGTCTTCGCCGCCGTCGGTTTCCTGCTGTGGATGGG
>DASZJU010000448.1:0-7357 GCA_035947815.1 Reyranella sp. | reverse complement strand
GTCGAGCTCGACCTGCGCGGCCTTGTAGGTGTCGTCATACTCCTTGCTCTGCCAGCGCGTGCTGTTGCCGCCCAGCCATTTGTTCGCCTTGGTGTTGACCTGCCATGAGCAGAACTGGCGCATGAACACTTCCGGGTCGGCGCCGGAATACGAGGTGTGCATCTCGAGGTCACAATAAAACTTGCCGCCGGTATCGGGGTTGGCGAGGTCCGACGAGAAGTACACCGAGGCCACCACGGTCTTGACCTCGACCTCGATGCCGGCCTTCTGGCAGGCCTGCTTGACGATCGCCTGGGTCTTCTGGCGCGGCTGGTTGATCGAGCTCTGGAACACGAGCTTGAGCTTCTTGCCGTCCTTGGCCCGGATGCCGTCGGCGCCCTTGACCCAGCCCGCCTTCTCCAGAAGCGCCGCGGCCTTGTCGACGTCGAACTCGAACCTAGTGTTCCGCGAGCGGAAGCGTTCGGGATAGTCGACGTAGTTCGCCGTCGCGCGGCCGGTGCGGCCATAGATGAACTTCTCGATCGCTGCCCGGTCGACCAGCAGCGCCAGCGCCTGGCGTACGGCGGGATCGGAGAACAGCGGGTGCCTGGTCTTGAGGCTGGAGCGCTCGCCATCGACCTCGGTCCACGGATCGGCGCTCTGCAGCCTGATATGCTCGATGCCGCCGCCGTTGGTGATGGCGACGCGGCCCTTGCCACCCTTCTCCAGGCGCAACAGGATTTCGTCCTCGACCTGGAGGTTCCAGGCGAAATCGTATTCGCCGGTTTGCAACACCGCGCGCGCCGCCGAGACCGCATCGCCGCCGCCCTTGATTTCGATGCTGTCGAAGTGGGGCCGGTTCTCGACGTGGTAGGCGGTGTTGATGACGCCGGCGACCATGTCGCCCGGCTTGAACGCCGTGCACTTGTAGGGGCCGGTGCCGACCGGCATCAGGTTGGCCGGCGCGTCGCGCGACTTCGAGCCGACATAGTCGGCGAACACATGTCGAGGAAGGATCAGGTCGTTCGTACCGACGAAGGCGGTGGCCCAGAAGGGCGTCGGCTCCGGGAACTTCACGACGACCGTGTAGGGGTCGATCTTCTCGACCACGATGTCCCTGTAGGTTCCGAGCGTGATGGTCGCGGTCGCCGGATCGCGGGAATATTCCCAGGTGAAGACGACGTCGTCGGCCGTGAAAGGCTGGCCGTCGTGCCAGGTGACGCCCTGCTTCAGCCGCCAGATCACCGATTTGCCGTCGGCGGCGAGCGTGCCGTCCTCGCGGCCGGGAATCGCGACCGCCAGCGCCGGCCGGAGGTTGCCGTCCTTGTCCCAGCCGGCGAGCGGTTCGTAGAACAGCCGCGTGGCCTCGCGGTCCTTGTTGCCGCCCGCGAAATGCGGATTGAGCAAGGTCGGGCCCTGCCACAGGATCAACTTCAGCGGCCCGCCGCCGCCGCGCTTGGTCGGCTTGTAGATCGGCCGCGACTGGGCCATCGCGACGCCCGCCTGGGCCAGAAGCTGCGCCGCCAGCGGCGCCGCGAGCCCGGCCGCCGTCATTCGCCGCACGAATGCCCGACGGGACAGTCCGCCCGCCTTCACCCGGCCGATCAGATCGCGCAGGTCACGTTCGTTCATCGGATGCCTCCACCGTCATCGGACCGCGGGCCTCCAGGCCCGCTCTTTGCTGACCACGACGCGATATGAGCGGGTCTGGAGACCCGCGGTCCGACTTGAGATGCGTCCGCCTAGCTCCGGAGATTCTCCCGCATGGTGCGGCCGGCATATTCGGTGCGGAACAGGCCGCGCCGCTGCAGTTCCGGCACGACCATGCGGCCGAATTCCTCGAACATCACTGGGAAGAGGTTGGGCATGAGGACGAAGCCGTCACCGCCGCCGGCCTCGAAGATCTCCTGCATGTAGTCCGCGATAGTCGCGGGCGAGCCGACCACCATGTTGCGCGGCCGCCGCGCCGCCTCGGCGAAGCTGATCTTCTCGGCGGCCATGACCTGGAAGATGCGGTCGGCCGAACCGCCATGGCCCTGGTGGCCGGCGGCCGCGACGAACTCCTTCTCGTCGCGCGTCTTGGTGATGTCGGCGCCCAGCATGGCGGAGGTCGTCGCCAGGCTGAGCTCGGGGCTGATCAGGGAATTGAGATACGCAGCCTTCTCCTCGGCGATCGAATCGGTCTCGCCCACGACCACGTTCATCGCCGGCAGGATGGCGCAGTGCTCGGGGGGACGGTCGTATTTGTCCATCCGGCCCTTGATGTCGTTGTAGAGCGCGACGAAATTCGCCGTTCCTGCCGCCGAGGCGAAGATCGCCTCGCCCCAGCGCGCCGCGAACTCGCGGCCGCGTGGCGAGGAGCCGGCCTGCATCAGCACCGGCCGGCCCTGTGGACTGCGCGGGATCGAAAGCGGCCCGCGCGTGCGCACATACTCGCCTTCGTAGTTGGCGTAGCGGACCTTGCCGGGATCGATGAACAGGCCTTCCTCCTTGTCCATGATCATCGCGCCCTCCTCCCAGCAGTCCCACAGGGCGCAGCACGCCTCGACGACCTCGTCGCCGCGGTCGTAGCGCAGGTCCTTGGCCGGCAGGTCCTTCATGCCGAAGTTGCGCGCCTCGAAGTCGGTCGTGGAGGTGACGACGTTCCAGCACGCCCGTCCGCCGGACAGCAGGTCGAGCGAGGCCAGCAGGCGCGCCAGGTGATAGGGGTGGTGAAAAGTGGTCGACAGCGTGGCGCCGAGCCCGAGATGCTTGGTAACGCGGGCCATGATCGGCAGGATCGTCACGGGATCGAGGTAGGAGATCTGCCCGCCATAGTGCAGGTAGGTGTCGAAGCTGCCCTTGTAGATGTCGGGCAGGCCGAGCGTGTCGGCGTAGAAGCACCCGTCGAAGCAGGCCGCTTCGAGGACCCGGGCGATGTGTTCGTAGCGCTCGGGTGCGAAGATGTCCGAAAGCTCGGTCGCCGGGTGGCGCCAGGCGCCGCTGTGCATCGCCGTCGGCCCGGTCTTGAGATAAGCCATCAGCTTCATTTTCTTGTTCGGCTTGGCCATGGCTTTCTCCTGTCGCGACCGCGCCGGGCGACGCCCGCGGGGGAGGATGCAGCAAGCGGTATGCCAGCCTGTAAAATGCGACCGTCATCGCTGAGGGCGCGCCGAATGCGGCAGCCTGCTCGCTCAGCTGCCCAACTGGTTGGGGTCCCGCCAGGCTCTCTCGAAGGGCAGGCGCCAGGCATGGGGGGCGACGAGCTGGTGGATCGATTTCGGTCCCCATGAACCCGGCGGGTAGAGCCGGACCGGCGGCGGCGATTCGAGCAGCGGGATCGACACTTCCCACAGCCGCTCGATGCCTTCGGCGGTGGTGAACAGCGTGTGGTCGCCGCGCATCGCATCCAGGATCAGGCGCTCATAGGCCTCGAGGACGTCGCCGATCAGGCCGGTGTCGTGCATCGCGAACTGCAGGCTCAATTTGTCCAGCCGCATGCCCGGACCAGGGCGCTTGCCATAGAAGGACAGGGACATCTTCGAGGCGTCCGCGAGGTCGAAGGTGAGGTGATCGGGCCCTTGCGCGCCGACGCCCGACCCCACGGGGAACATGCTCTTGGGCGGCTCCCGGAAGGCCAGCGAGATGATCCTTTGCCCTTCGGCGAGCCGCTTGCCGGTGCGCAGGAAGAACGGCACGCCGGCCCATCGCCAGTTGTCGATCGCGCACTTCAAGGCGATGAAGGTCTCGGTCTCCGATTCGGGGTCGACGCCTTCCTCCGACCGGTAGCCCGAGTATTGCCCGCGGACGACGTTCCTCGGGTCGATCACGGACATGCTGCGGAAGACCTTGTTCTTCTCTTCGCTGATCGGCGCCGGCTCGAGGGCCGTCGGCGGCTCCATCGCCACGAAAGCGAGGATCTGGAACAGATGGGTCACCACCATGTCGCGAAACGCGCCGGTCGCCTCATAGAAGCCGGACCGTTTGCCGAGGCCCAGCGTCTCGGGCACATCGATCTGCACATGGTCGATGAAGTTTCGATTCCAGATCGGCTCGAACAGGCCGTTGGCGAAGCGGAACGCCAGGATATTCTGCGCCGCCTCCTTGCCCAGGAAGTGGTCGATCCGGAAGATCTGCTCTTCGGCGAAAACTTCGTGCAGCCTGGCGTTCAGCGACACGGCGCTGGCCAGGTCGGTGCCGAAGGGCTTTTCCATGATGATGCGGCTGCGCGGGACGAGACCGGCTTCGGCCAGCAGCCGCACCGCCGGCAGGGCGGCACCGGGCGGCACGCTCAGATAGTGCACACGACGGCTCTTGCCGGCCAATGAGGCCTCGGCCGCCTCGACCGCCGCCCCGAGGGCGCAGGCGCCGGCCGACATCGGGACATAGTTCAAGGTCGCGCAGAAGGCAGCCCAGTCGGCCTCATCGACCTTGCGGCTGGAGAATTGATCGAGCGCTTCTCGGGCGATCCTCCGGAAGCCGTCAGGATCGAGATCGTCCAGCGAGACGCCGATGATCCGGCAGCCGGGGATGAAACCGGAACTGCAGAGATGGAACAATCCCGGCAGCAGCTTGCGTCGCGACAGGTCACCCGTGGCGCCCACCAGGACGACGACCTGGGGATATCGCGGACCGACCTTTGAGGCATTCTTCGCTAACATGTCGTCCCCACGCTAATCGTTGGCGTCTCCCTCTTGCCATAAACGCGTATTGTTAGGGTCCTGCTGCAATTGCCGGGCCGAAATAGGAAAAAGCAAGCGCACGAATTGACGGGCCAGTCTAGACGACGCGCAGAGGTTCGGTCTCGGGTGCTCAGGCGATGCCTTCAGCTGGTCAATGCGTGCAAGCGCGCTGGTGCGATTAGCGCTTCTTGCGGCCGCTCATCATCTCGGCATGGCTGGCCGCGCCCACGGCCTTCACCATCTCGAAGATGCGCTTGCGGACCCGGTCCTCGCGGATCTTGTAGTAAGCCCGCACCAGCTCCAGCGTCTCGCGCTTGATCAGCGGATCCTTCTCCAGCTCGAACGGCGTACCGGTCTCGCCGAACCCCTTGCGCCCACGGCCTGCCATCGGGCGCCCGGACAGCGCATTCGCCGGCATCTCGTCGAAGAAATAGGACACCGGCACGTCCAGCACCTTGGCGAACTCGAACAGCCGGCTCGAGCCGACTCGGTTGGAGCCGCGCTCGTATTTCTGGATCTGCTGGAAGGTCAGCCCAACCGCCTCGCCCACTTTGGTTTGGCTCATGCCGAGCAGCGACCGGCGCTGGCGCAGTCGAGCGCCGACATGGATATCCACGGTGTGTGACTTCGCCATATGACAATCCTCATAATTGCAGTCTCTTCCCAAGGACAACCTAGCCATCGCGCGCGCACGAATCCAGACGCGATTGCACCAGCGGGAGATGGTCTCCGCCTCGCCGACGACCTCCACGGGTGCACGGCAAGCAGCCGCCGCATCGCGTGGCACGCCGGAGGCTGGTCGTCGACGACCAAGGCGCCCGACCCTACAACGCCGCAGTCGCGTTGCCGAACTCGATACCTTGATCCTGGAATGCGTGCATCATGCGAATCATGACGTCGCGCTGGATGGCTTCTGGATTGCCGGGTTGGGCTGCAAACCTGAATTGAACGACCAGCGTATTGTCGGTGATCCCCACGACACCCTGCATCTTGAGCGGTTCCAGGATTTTGAGCCGGTAGTCCGGATCGCCCTGTAGTTCGCTGTCGATGCCGTCAACGGCGTGGCGCACCTTCTCGATGTCCGTGTTGCGAGGAAAGCTGAAATCGTACTTTACGATTGCCCAGTCCCGACTGAAGTTCGCGATCTTGCCAAGGTCGCCGAACGGGATCGTATGGAGCTGGCCGCTGGGATGGCGGAGCCTGATCGAGCGCAAGGTAAAGCCTTCGACGATACCTCTGGTCTGACCGCATTCGATGTATTCGCCCGCGCGGAACGCATCGTCGGTCAGGTAGAAAATGCCAGACACGATGTCTTTCACAAGCGCCTGGCTGCCGAACGAGACGGCGAGACCCAGAATGGAGGCACCAGCCAGCAGCGGTGTTATGTTGACGCCGAAATCCGCGAGCACGATCAGCACGGCGACCAAACCGATCACTATTCCCAGCGCGACGCGCAGCAGCGGCACCAGCGTGGAAAGACGCGATGCACTCGGCGATACCGCCAGGGCACTGCCTCCCCCATCTGACGCTTTCCTGGGCTTTTGTGCGACGTAGGGATCGGTGGCGAATTTAAGCAGCTCCCATATGACGAAAGCGGCAAATAGCGTAGCTCCTGCGGTGCGCATTTCGAGGGTAAAGGTGTTCCACTCGCTTGCATCGACCAGGCCGAGCACGTTGACAGCCCAGGCTTTCGCCAAGACAACGCCAACTCCGATCAGAACGAAGACACGCAGACAGCGGGCGAGGACGTCCGGCAGTTTGGGCGCATCGCTTGCAGGCGTTCGCCCAGGCAATGCCGAATCCACCCGCTGCAGGAGCGCACCTAGCAAAGTTTCAAAAATCAGAAGGCCAGCCGTGAGGCCGAGCGTGAGGCGC
The DNA here is from genome assembly GCA_035947815.1 of Reyranella sp. Lineage (GTDB taxonomy): Bacteria > Pseudomonadota > Alphaproteobacteria > Reyranellales > Reyranellaceae > Reyranella. Next base: position 842 of record DASZJU010000448.1, on the reverse strand, counting down.
ATTGCTATCGCGACGTTGACCTGCCCCGAGACGGCGCCATAGATCAGGGCCGCACCCAGGAGGATGAAAAATGCCGACGCCACAGCAATCCAATGGTTGCCAATCCATCGCCAAAGCCATGGAACGCCACTGTGGCTGCCAAACCACTGGCGCGCAGCATCAGCAGATCGAATCACGAACCACAGAAAAGCCGCAACATAGATTGGCGTCGCGAGCACCCGGCCCGCTGCGAGCGCGTCGAGCGGCGCCTGGATCGCGCCAAGCGTGCTTGTCAGGATTACGCCCAGGATTATCACGAGAATGACGGTCGATATCCCATGGTACATCACCCGCGCTTCGCTATCGTGGACGTGGCACAGGCGCGCGACCGGCAAATCAGGCTGAAGCAGGATGCGGAATACGAGGACAAAGAGCCGCCAAAAGATGATGCCTGTCAGCACTTCGGCCGCAAACCTATCCTGTACGGTGTTGCCAGCGAACAGCACGGCCAGCGCGCCGGTGATTATGAGCCACGCGGCAAGCACGCCAAGGCCATCGAGCAAGGCCAGCAACCCAAGATTGATCAGTGACGCGAGCCCTCGCTCGGGTACGGTGCCTGCCGCCAGTCGATGACGGAAATGACCGAACGATTTGCGCAGGATCATTTCCGCTGCGAGGGCAACGCCAGTCACGAGTGCCAGCACGAGCAGAAATCGAAGGGGGCCTCGTCCACCCTGTCTGCCTTCATCGAGACGACCGGGGATGGAAGCGAGATATGTGCCGAGGGTCGGAACCGCCCGCAAGACACGCTCGGTCTTTTCGAGAAAGGCCGCCAGTTCATCGGCAACCACATTGCTCGCGAC